>NZ_CP061285.1:0-326759 GCF_018687075.1 Polynucleobacter sp. MWH-UH35A | reverse complement strand
ATTAACCATGACAATTAAAAAAATTGTTAATAGTATTTTTAATTTAAATCTTGATTTGATAAATAAATATACTATAAAAGGAAATATGCACACTACTGTTCCTATTACCCACGGAATACTAAATAATGCGAAAGAATAAAGATAGCTAATGGGTATTATTATTAATTTTCCAATATTTCCAGATAAAAATATGCAATAAATAAAAACTGGAAAATATGAGATTAAAAAATGTGCGTATAGCCCGTGGGTAGCGATTGTTGTATAAGTGTATGGATTTAAAATATATAATAGAGGAATAAAAATATAAATTACATTTAATTTATTTTCTTTTTCAAGGCCTAATTTTTTTATTATTAAATAAAATAGGTTGTATGAAATTAAAATATTCAAGGAAAATAAAAGTGCCTGAATATTAATTGCATCAATTGTTAAAAATTTCAATACTTTTATGAAGAAGAAAAAAGGCAACTGATAAATTTGAGTAAATTGTTGCCCCTGTCCAGCCAAGGTATTACCCCAATGTATATTATATAAATACTGCTCATTAGTATATAAATTTGGATCAATATAAAAATATTGAGAAGCATCTCCTCCTATATAGTAATATTTTCCAAAACTTATAAATACCACTAATGCCAGGATAATATTAACTAAGAATATTAGTTTAATTTCAAATAACTTATTCACTACCTATCTCAATATCATTATATTCTTCCAGGCCCTTAAATAAAGCTAGATAGTAGCTTAATCCTGGTCTTTTTATATATTTCTTAAGTACTGTCATATCAGCATTGAAGTTATTGCTACCATATTTTTTTTTGAGTGCCAAAGTATCATTTATATTAACTAAATTCCATCTTACGGCCGAATATAATACATTAATAGATTTAAAATTTCCCTTAATTATACTCGGCAGAAATTGCATTATTGCAGCTAGAATTGCAGTTGGTAGAAGTATTACATTCATAGCTGTCGAAAAATTCTTTATATAAGAGCATAATTTATTTTTCAAATTATGATATTGAACAATCTCGCTGCCGAATAAGACTGAAGTTCCACCAACATGGTGCTCACATACTGCATTTGGCCAATACCAGCACTCAAAACCGTTGTTAATAATTCGGTGACAAAAATCCGATTCCTCATAGTAGCACCAATATCTGCCATCAAATAATCCAACTTTTTTAATCGCCTCTGCTTTTATCATCATGCATGCCCCTTTGCTACTAAAGACGCGAAAAGGATGTGAATATATATCTTTGTTTGATTTTTTTCCAACCCCATAGTGATAGAGGATCGTAGATAATGTTAAAAATGAGCCGCAAGAGTCGATAATACCTTCATTACCCATTCTTACTAATTTTGCTTGAATAGCGCCTGCATTTTTTTTGGCAATAAATCCTTTCACCATCTCACTAATACAGTCTGGTTTTAATTTTGTATCGTTATTCAAAAGCAGAATATATTCTCCGCTAGCAATTTGGTTTCCTATATTGTTTGCTTTTGCAAATCCAAAATTCTCACTAAGAACTTTTACTATTACTTTTGGATAATTTATTTTTATAAAATCCACAGAATCATCTGTTGACGCATTATCAATAAATATTATTTCTAAATTTTGATAGTCCTGTCTTAAGATGGATTCTATGCATTCTTTCAGCCATTTTTTTCCATTCCAATTAACGATTATTACCGATACCTTTATCAAATCGTTCCCCGAATTTGCATATCTTCCTCGAGATTTTTCACCCCTTTTTTAATGAAAGTCTCTAATTTATATTGTGATTTAGATCTAAACACTTGCTGCATTTTTTTTGATGGATAAGTTTCAATTTCTACTTCGATTGTTTTATTAAATTTATTTTCAAGAATTTTGGGTATATCTTTTATTTTGTATAGTTTTCCAGTACAAATATTTATTTTCCTTAATGAGCCTTTTCTCAATCGAATATCTACAGACCTTTTGATAGCATAAAAAAGCTGATTTGCACTTACAAAATCTCTTTGATGATCCCCATTCCTAATTTTTGCTACTACTGAATTTTGCATGCAATGATATAAATAATCTATCAATGAACCGGGGGATCCATCAAGATAGTAGTATGACTCAGCCACTAAATTTATTAAACTAATTTTTCGTTTCAATGCATAGCATCTTAACCAATTAAAATGCTTTTTTTTTCTTGCTGAATAATAATTTTCAAATTTATTTAAAGCTGTATCAATATTTATTACCTTAGTAATTTTATTTCTGGGTATGTATTCTAATATTTTTTTGGGGAATAGATGATTCCCATCTACCATGGAACAAGCATTGAACTTTCTCGGTCCATAATTTGCGCTTGTATTTAAAACGATAATGGATCTATATTTTGAAATTAGCTGCTTAATTTTTTTCCTATTTTTATATTTAATAGTATCTATTTTTTTTGAGCTTATACCCTTAACACTTCTTCTTGAAATTACTATTTTTTTATATTTTTTAAAGTCGGGCCTCTGAGTGACTTTCTGCGCCAACCTGCTAAAGCCAACTACAAACATTAGCTCACTTTTTTGTGACATAACTCATTGATTTATAGTAAATATAACCCAAACCACCCGCAGTAAACTCTAATGTTTTTAAGAGTATGGCGCCCGCCCATAAGGGAAAATTTTCCCTTGCTTTGTTACTGTGTTTAAAAAAAATCCAATATCTATAAGCCAAACTTGACTGCAACTTAAAAGATTCTTTTGTTTCAATGCCCTGTGAATACTTTACAAAAGATTTAGAGTAATACATTTTTTTTCTCAACTGTCCCAACAAGGTTATTTTTCCCTCTTGCTGTGTCACCTTACTTTCTATAATTGAAAGACACTTGGTTCCGTACTTATACTCCACCCTTCTAGGGAGCTCGTAATCTTCAGAGCCAATGTTCTCCGGATCATACCCGTTGAATTCTATGAAGGTTTCTCTTTTAAAAACTCTAGCCGCCTGCATCCAAATAATTTTGTCATAAAGTGATCTTTCAAGAGATTTGCATCTACTCCAAAATCCATGACCACTAGATCTTTCTGGTATGCATAACATTCTCAATGATTCGTCACCGGAAAAACGTTGGTAACTTTCAGAAATTACAGTCTTGTCAAGAATCATATCGCTATCAATAATGGCCAAATATTTCCCCTCGGCTAATTCTGCCCCCTCATTTCTCTTTGCGGATCTTTCATAATTTTTGGATTTTATATATTTAGCCTTAGGATACTGCTCTACAATTTTTCTAATACAACTATCATTAGATGAATCAACCACTATCAACTCATAGTTTTCATATTCTTGATTGCTGATTGAATCTAAACATCGCATAAGCGTATCCTCAAACTTGTAGGTAGTTACTACGATGCTGATTTTATCCATTCTATCTTAGCGCTTTTCGAATTTCATCGAGATGTTCAGTTGTCCATGAATAAAGCTCACCCAACCCATCATTTACGCCTACGACCGCATTCCAACCCAAAAATTTATTAATTTTGGATGTATCACATACAAATACTTTTTGATCGCCCGGACGCCAATCAGATTGAATATATTCGATCTTTTCCCCGGATTCTTTTTCAATTTTTTTAACCAGCTCATTTAGTGACAGGGTATTACTTTTTCCGCCACCAATATTAAAAGCATGTCCCGATGCCTTATCGGAGTACTGTATCGCCAAATCATATGCCCTTACCAAATCGCTGACATGCAAAACATCACGTATCTGCTTTCCATCTCCATAAACTGTTATAGATTTTCCAAGCATGCTGGCAATTGTGAACCATGCTATCCACCCCTGATCTTCAACGCCAAATTGACGGGGTCCGTATATACATGATTGCCTAAACGATATCGTTCGCAGGCCATATATTCTCGCGTAATCAATAACATATTGATCCCCAGCACCTTTAGAGCAACCATAAGGCGAGTAAAATGAAAGAGGATATTCTTCGCTTATCCCATTCTGAAGATTTTCATATTCATATCGACCATTCCTTTCAATAACTGATGTGTTCTCCATCTTCCCATATACTTTGTTAGTCGATGAATATATAAGAACTGTATTTGGGCTATGCTTTCTAATCGCCTCTAAGATATTAAAAGTTCCTCTTGCATTAATCTCAAAATCTTCTTCAGGGTCAACCAGAGATGTTGTAACTGCAACCTGCCCCGCTAGATGCAAAATTGCATTAAAACCCTCTTGCTTGATAAGCTGATTTACCAAATTCACATCCCTAATGTCACCTTTTTTAAAAATAACGTTTGGTAGTCCTTGTATAAATTCACAATTAATATTCGCACCTTTTCTTGAGAGGTTATCTAAAACCACAACCTGCCAACCCTTTTCAGAAAAATAACATGCTGCGTTAGATCCAATAAATCCAGCCCCACCAGTTATTAAAATTTTTCCCATCTTTCGCCTTACTTTAGAAAATTAAAAAATATGTCGTAGGTTCTAGAAATATTTACAGAGCAAGCCAGCTTGTGTGCTTTAAATTGAATATTTCCGTATTGCTGATGATCCTGAAACGCCGAAATAATTGATTCAGCCATACTTTCGGGTGAATTTTTCTTAACAATAATTCCAGCCAGCCCATTTTCAACAGCATCCCTAAGTCCATGTATGTCATAAACAATTGCCGGGGTACCCTGAGAACCAGCTTCGGAAACGATTATTCCCCAACCTTCCCTAACGGAGGTGCAACAAATATAGTGTGCCGACTGCATTATTTTACATTTCAATTTTTCATCACGAATTGAACCTAAGAATTGAATATCATCTGAATATGGAGAATTTGCAATCATTCTTTTTACACGAGCCGCATATCGCCCAAAACCATCGCCGCCAACAATCAATTTCAAATTTTTTAACCTGGGTTTTGCGTGCTCAAATGCCTTAATGACATGATCTGGGCGCTTCATTTCACGCAATGCAGAAAAAAATAAAATTGTTGGATTGTCTGGCTTTTGAATTTCTTCAATTTTTTCAACAGGATTTATTGTAAAAGTTTCGGATATTATCCTAATAAGATCTTCTTTGAAACCAAGTTCAAGCAAATCTTGTTTAGTAGATTCAGCAAATGTAAATGTTTTTTGATCCCTAAATAATCTCAAATAGAAGGGCTCCAAAAAATATCCAATAAGTGAAAATGGAAATGGCAGTTGATAAAACCACACCTGTCTCGCTAACTGCTGAATCATAAAAACAGTTTTGCAACTGACGTAAAATTTAGCGAAAAAGGGAATGGTATTACACTCATCAATGACAAGATCGGGCCAATCTTTTAAATTTCTTTGGAAATAAAAAAACGCTTTTAGATATACAGTGTATCTACTGCCTAGCCTGACAATTTGATACCCATCCCTTTCCTCCTCCTCCTTGCAGTTATGCCACCCCCCCACCAAAAACTTAACCTGATGACCCTCCAATATCAACCTTTTAGCCAATTCCTCATTAACTAACTCGGCACCCCCCGCTTGAGGGTGCCCCATATCTTTCCAAGTCATCCAGACAATTTTCATTCTGAAAATCTCTCAAACAATACGGAATGTTTAGCTAAAGTCATAGAAAAAGACAATTAAATTTATTGGATTGATGCGTCTATTAACTTACTTTTAGAATAAATAAAATTAATATACATTGCCATTAACCCAGATATCAATATCGTCGAATTTGAGATACCTATTATAGTTATAACGTTTAAAAGTGAGCTACTAAATAGGTATATTGCCAATATCTCAATAGGTGCAGCCACAAGAAATAGCCATGCAAATATTACTGAGCCCTTGGCAATCATGTAATTTTCACAGAATATAGTCAAAGCCATAGGCATGATTGCAAGAGAGTAAAGCCAAAGTAAGTTTCCCGCCTCGCTATACGATACCCCAAATAACATGGTAATTATGAAGGCGCCAAAAAATTTGAACATTACAACACCTAAACTACATGCTAGAAAAATAGATGCGAATCCAATTTTAAACAACGAATTTGTGGACTGGTAGGCGACACTCATTCTAGCAATAACTGGATATATTGCAGCTATTACGCCACCCGAAACATATAAAATTGATTTTCCCAATGTAGATACCGCAGCAAATATTCCAGCTTCCTTATTATCAAAAAACTTATTGACAATAACTACATCTAACTGCGTTAATGCGGTCAAGCATATAGATGCGATTAATATAGGAAGATATTTTATTTGTTTTATTTTTTGATCTGAAGAAATCGAATTTATAGTCGCTGACTCTATAAATTTAAACCCGATTATACAAACTACTATGGAGGCTATAAATACTCCCGTTAACGCCCCATAAAGCTCAAATCCCAATAAGATAAAACTAAGGGCAAATACTGCCTTCAAAAATGGATAAAGAACAGTTAAGGCCGCATAACGATTAAATTGTTGCAGACCATGTATAACACCCATATTAATAAGGGTAACCGCGCTTATGGATGTAATCAATATTGTCAAATAATATTGATATGCCGACTTAAAATTTAGAAATACGTATATCTGCTTGAAAAATAACCACCCTATAAATAGAATTAAGATGGATGCGTAAAATAAATTTATTAGCAATTTCTTATAAAATTTTAATACACTGCCCAATGCGCCACTCGCTGAAATAATTGATATTTTCCTCGTATATATCAATACCGTCGCGTTGATCGGGGAAACTAGAAAGACTGATACCGCCAAGACTGATGAAAATGCAGCATAATCCCCAACACTTAAACTTCTTCCTATTAATATTTGAAACCCATACCCAAATAATCCCGCCAAAAATGAAGAACTACTTAGTAAGATGGAATTTTTTATGAATGAAACGTTATTTTTCAAAAGTTAATTTTTTCTCGAACGACGTATAGCGGTCTATTTATTACCTCGGTATGTATGGAGCCCACATATAGCGCCACAAGACCTATGGCCACAAGAACAACGCCAATTAGAAGAGTATTTAACAATGCCACTATTGCTAAAGGCGATATAATAAAAACACCATATATTAAATAAAAACCAAGAAAATACAAAAAGATTCCGCTCACTATAACAATTAATAATAGGCCAAGATACCCGGCAATCTTTAGCGGCCATAGCGAGAAAGAAGTTATGCTATTTACTGCCAAACTGAATAACTTAGCGTAAGAATAACCTGCACTACCATACATTCTTTTGGGAGCAGAAAAATAAACATATTCTCTTTTAAAACCAAGCCAATCCATTATCCCCCTAAACATTCTTTGACGCTCAGTGGCACGTTTAAAAGCTTCAATAACTTTATTGTCATAAAGCCTGAAGTCAGTAGATTGGGGAGTCATCTCGACTTCGGAAATTTTATTTATTATCCAATAATAAACTTTTGATCCAAGCCATCTAAAGATGGGTTGATCCTCAGACTCTTTTCTTATTGCAATAACTATTTCAGCGCCACTCTCCCATTTTTGAATCATGTCAGGAATCAAATTTGGCGGGTGCTGCATATCTGCATCTAGACAAATTATTGCTTTACTGCTTAAAGCCTCATGTACACCAGCGGTGAGAGCTATCTCCTTACCGAAATTCCTAGAAAGGTCAATAACTTTTACTTTTTTATCTAGTTTTGCAAGCTCACGTAATACGTCACAAGTATCATCAATGCTGCCATCATTTACAAAAATATAATTAAACTCATAAGACGTGGAAACAGATACTAAATTAGTTTCTAGAGCCTCATAAAGGTGGGAGACATTCTCACCCTCTCCATAAGTTGGCACGACTATTGTAATTAAATTAGAACTATTCATAATTTTCTATTTTCAGAACTTTTCTTATTTTAATAAATTACCTTAGGGCTCTAATAACCTAATCAAGGAAATGATAAATTCTACACTTAGCCTATAGTTTGTTTAAGAAAGTTTTTACATGCGGAGTAATTTTCTATATGTATTATTATACAATTATTATTTATATAAAGCTAATATTGATTAACTATTTGAATTGTAATTTACCAACCTGCAACCCTCATAAGTTGAACAAGGTTAATTGATAAGATCTCTCAATTTTTTTTCATCATATATAATTTAATTATTATTATTTTATGTAGTCAAAATTGATGTGTTTATTTATTTTTAAAATTAAATTTTTAGCCATTAAAAATAAATGAAAGTTCTTCACTTTTACAAAAATAGTTTGCCAGAGACTGTGGGTGGCATCGAGCAGACAATTGATCAGATCGCACGCACTACTGCAGCTTTGGGTATTGAAAACACCTTTCTGACCCTAAGTAATTCACCCTCCGAGCGCCCCACTCCTTTGCACGGATATGAGCTGATTACAGCTAAACGCGATTTTGAGCTGGCCTCTAACGGATTTTCTTGGCAATCCATCAACCTTTTTAAGGGGCTTGCTGCCAAGGCTGATGTAATTCATTACCATTTTCCGTGGCCCTTTGCCGACTTTATTCACCATTGGACCTTACCAAACAAACCTTGTGTAGTGACCTACCATTCCGACATTGTTCGGCAAAAGCTACTTTTGCAACTCTACCGCCCTCTTAAGTTACGATTTCTCAATTCAGTTGATCATATTGTTGCAACTTCGCCAAATTATCTTCAGACTAGCAGTGTGCTGCAATCCTTTGCAGATAAGACCTCTGTAATTCCGATTGGCTTAGATCATCAAACCTATCCAAAACCTTGTGCAACTCTTATTAACTACTACAAACAGTGTTTTGGTGAACAGTTTTTTCTTTTTATTGGGGCATTCCGCTATTATAAAGGCCTCAAGTTCCTTATTGAAGCGGCTAGAGAGGCTCCTTATCCCATTGTGATCGTGGGATCAGGCCCTCTCGAAGATGAATTAAAAGCAGACACCCTCAAATACCAATTAAAAAATATTTTTTTTGTAGGTCAGGTGAGCGAAGAAAATAAGAGTGCATTATTGGAAGCCTGTTATGGGATAATTTTCCCATCGCATCTTCGCTCTGAAGCTTTTGGAGTTACGCTATTAGAAGGGGCTATGTTTAGCAAACCGCTGATTTCTTGTGAGATTGGTACGGGTACTACCTATATTAATATCAATCAAGAAACTGGAATAGTAACCCCTCCAGCCGATCCAAAAGCTCTAGCCAACGCCATGACCTGGCTTTGGAATCACCCAGAAGAAGCAAAAAAGATGGGGGAAAGAGCTCGCAAACGCTATGAAGCCTTATTTACAGCAAAAAGAATGTCACAATCGTATTTCGAGCTTTACCAAAAACTACTGAATTATTAAAGCGCCTCTCAATTTCAGAATCGAAAGTCATACTGATTCTCATTAAAGATTCTCTATCATCGAGAGAGCGCATACGATTAATCACTTCATCGATAAGTAAGGCATCTTGAACTACTTCTATCAACTTATTTCTTCAGTTGGGGTCGGCGCCATTTCTTTTGCGCTAAGTCTTTTTATTGCGAGACAAGTAGGGGCATCTAATTTTGGGCAGTACTCCACAGCGTTGGCAATTGGTTCAATTCTTGCCATTGCATTGGATGGAGGTCTTCGTAATTTCCTCACACGTGAACGCACTAAACCAAGCGGTCATCTCAGCAATCTCTATGGATTATTGCCACATGTTGCCATGGGGCACTGTCTCATGGCGGCGGTATTGGCCAGCTTAATCTGCTTGCTTGCATTTCCTGGGCAGATTTACCTTGGTCTTGGGATTATTTGGTGCTTTTGGGGCGCAGTAATTACACAATATGCCTCCGCAATGTTAAGAGGTGATGGCAACCTTAAGGCCGACTCACTTTGGCAACTCAAGCAACGAATACTCACTGCCACCTTAATTGCTATCACTGTTTTTCTGGGCTACTTTGAGGCATGGCAATTGCTACTCACTTGGGCTGCTGGAGCCTTATGCGCCAATCTCTTTTTTAAAGAAGGGTTTCGGTTTAAGCCGCTCCTAAAGCCCCTACTATCATCAGAGCACAAACTGTATCGCACTCTATTGCCGCTACTATGGATCGATTTGGCGACGATTATTTATTTTCGCTCTGATTTGATTATGCTCAGAGGCTTTAAGATATCGGATAGTAATATTGGCCAGTATGCCGCAGCCTATCGCCTAATTGAGGCAGCTATATTAGTGGCCAGCCCGATCTCAATCATCATCTTTCGCAAGGTCCGCCTTCTACATGAAGAGCAACTCTTGCAAACAAAGTACATTATTAAGTCGCTACTAGTTAGTGCAATTTTTGGTTTAGCGGGCTTTGCTTTGCTAAATTGGATTGCATACCCTCTAGTGCAAATAACTTATGGGGTGCAATACGATCAAGCGGCAGGCTTTTTACCTATCTTGGGCTGGATGATTGTCCTGCTTATTCCAAACACGGTGCTCACACAAACTGCATTGGCTCTAAACCTCGAAAAGTCTTATGCAGCAACTGCAACATTGGCAGCAATTTGCAATATCAGCCTGAATTACCTTTTTATCCCAGAACATGGGACGGTGGCGGCGGCTTATAGCAGTATTGCCACAGAATTTATATTAATGATTGGCCTATCTATAGCCGTCTTCAGAAGAAAAAAGCACTAATACAATTTCTGAATCAGAATAAACGGGATTATTAAGGCGGTATGTGCTGCCTGATTCTTATCGACCAGATCTATTGCTCGGATTATTGATGATGAGAAATTCCGGTGCCCGAAATCGAACGATTGACCAATAAAGCCAAATGTAACTAATTGAGAATATTAGGGCAAACAGTTTCAATAACAGGTGATACCTCCAGAATAACAAAGCCGGGATTACCGCCAATAAACACAGCACCCATAAATACGGCGAGGTTAAGGCATTCCGCTGTACCCTTAAGTAATCTTGCGCATCACCTGTTGACCATCGTACAACACGTCTATATATCAGCTGGTGAAGATGTGATGCATCCGGCATACCAGGGTGAGACTTTTTAATAATGACACGTCGATAAATCGAAAAGAGGGTCTCAAAAATTGGGTAGAAACAGAGAAGAAGCGGAAACCACTTAGACACTTCAGGATGGCGGGCAGTTAAAAGCACTGAAAGTTCAGCAATCCAAAAACCTACAAAATACGCTCCCCCATCACCTAGAAAAATTAACCCTCGGGGGTAGTTTAAAAAAAGGAAGCCTAGCAAAGCACCAATCATCGCTATTGAGGCAATCATGATTGCATGATCACCCACCTGAAAGGCTACATAAGTAATGCCCAATAAAATAATCACCGCGACCATAGAAGATAAGCCGTTGTATCCATCGATAATATTAAAAGCGTTTGCCACACCTCCTACCGCTACACAAGTAATGACAATGGCTAAAACTGGGTAAGTCAGCATTAAATTATCTAAACCCAATATCTGCACACTTGTTAACCACGCATGAAGCAAATAACCGGCAAGACCTGCAGAGACCATGGTTGCCAATAAGCGAAAGCGAACTCCGACTTTTTTGGTGACGTCCTCGGCCAAGCCCGATATAAAAGCTGGTAGCGAGGCAGCCGCTAGGAGTAACCCAAAAGATCCGACTTCAACATTCTGAAAATGACGAACTAGGAGAGCCGCCAAAACTGCGATTAATATTGCCAACCCGCCGATGCGGGGTACAGCTGAGACATGAAACTTCTGAATCCCAAGTAAATCTGAATCAGCCGTGTATCGGGCATGCAAATGACTGTATCTAACAATCCACAAGTTGACCGCTAATGAAATAAGAAATGAAATTGCTAGAACGGACATGTAATCTTGTGAGCTTTAGATAATGTAAGGCTTAATTTTAGGCTAATTTAAGAAATCTATATATAGTAGCTATAAAAGTTACACCCATTTAAGAAGTATCTCAATGGTGATTAAGAGCTGATTATTTCCCTAATGAGTTAATAACTGCAGCATTCATTTTTTTTCTATCGGGATCTAGAAACCAACCCCATTTATTGAAATATTTACCTACATTAACGCTATGTATCCATAGCATCTTGATATTTTTATAGGATTCCCTTGCATGGTCATGAATCACTACAGCGCCTGGAAAGAAAATAGTTTTGTACTTGGAATGCATTCGCCTTGTTAGATCTATATCCTCTCCATACATAAAGAAGGATTCATCAAATAAACCAATTTTTTGTAATGCACTCACACGAAACAGCATAAAACAGCCCGATAGAAATGGCACGTTCATTTCTTTTTTGTAGCCAGTAAAACGAAGCTCAAATTTATCAGCCCTCGCTTTTGCGATCCTCTTCAGGGGCCCTATAGCAAAGCGCCTTAACACCAAGTCCAAGGGTATCGGAAGCAGCTTACATAGATACTGCAGGCTCCCATCGGGATTAATGACTTTAGGCATCAGCTGCCCAATTTCTTTGTCATCACAAATCCGAGAAATCATTTTTTGAAGTTCAGACTCCCCAAAAGATATATCTGGATTAAAAATAAAATGAAAATCTGAACCTAATTTTATAGCCTTTTTGAGTGCAATATTATGCCCGGAGCCATAGCCTATATTTCTTTGGGTTCGGATATATTCAACTGGAAGATCCTCAAAGACGAGCTGCTGATTGGGCTCGGGAGAATTATCAACTATAAAAATTGCATCGATACAGCCTGAATTGTGGATACAGGCAAGAAGTCTATTAATTAGGACTCCTGCCGTGTTGTACAAGACGATTGATGCCGTAATTTTATGATTATTCAATTGTCACCATGGATATGCATTTTTATTCTTTACAGCAGTAAATTATGAAGTAGATCTTAAAATTAAATAAGCCTTAGAAATAATCAGGCGACGTACGAATTTACACCAAGAATAAACGCAAAGAAGCATCCATTGAAAATAATTAATATATTTCATTTTCAAAAGATTCTTATAGTTATCTAGATCCCCCATTTGCATCTCCAAGAGTTGAGAGCTTAAACCTGTCTCACCAAAAGACTTCTTATAAGTTGCGGCCAATGGCACTTTAAGTTTTAATACTTTTGCACCACTAAAAAAAATGTCCAGCCAAAGCATATGATCCTCCATATGGCGGCGATTTTCAATAAAGCGCTGAACAATATCTCTACGTAACATGACTGATGGCGTAATAAAAGGGTTGGATAACAAAAGACCTTCCTTGCTAATTGAAATTACATCAGACTCCGCATTTAGATGCCAATCTGGGAGCCCGTCTTGCGGCAAAAGAATTCTAAACTCGTGACCACTAAGCTCAACGTCTGGATGAGTACGCATATAACCGTATTGAATTTCAATTTTTCTACAATGCCATGCATCATCAGAATCAAGAAACGCAATATAAGGATACTTTGCATATTTCCAGCCCATATTGCGTGCAAAAGATACACCAAGATTTTGATCTAGAGCAACAACCTGAATGCGATCTTGATGGCGAGCTTGCAATTGGTATAGAAGATCTAAAGTGCCGTCCATGCTGCAGTCATCAATAAGAATAATTTCTGCTGGAAGCATCGTTTGCGCCATCACTGACTCAACTGCACGAGAGACTGTCGACAAACACCTGTAGCATGGAATGACTACTGTAACTGGGGCGGCAGCATTCATCATATGGCTAGAGAAAATTGACATTTCATTTTTAATCTAGCGACACTATTGCTCCACGATATTTGCTAGAGAATTGTAATATTTTAAAAAAATATCGCTTGTTAAAAAGACTCTAGTTTCATTACGCATGTCTTGGAGGTCTTGATCACTAATGGAACTGACCTTTTTCCATAGCTCGCCCCATGAAGAAAATTGTCTGGCATCAATAAAGAGTTTCGGAGGAATCAATGAGTTAATATCTGGTGCTCCCCAATAGATTGGAATAGTCCCAGCATAAAAACAATCAAATATCTTTTCTGAAACATAACCCTTCATTTCCATATTCTCAAAACAGAGACTGTATTGGTAATTACTCAAGACCTCATATTTTGATTCGCATTCGCCCTTATAGATTGACATTAATTTACTGAGGTGAAGCCAGTAAGGTAACCAGAATGAAGTTCGAGACCACCAACGCCCCCATCCCCGCCCATATAAATCAACTATATTAAACTTGAACAAAGTGGCCATTGCATAAATACGCTTACTGTAAAGCTCATGGTTCATTTTTTTAGGCTTATGATTGCCATTGATCACCACAATCCTTTTAAGACGCTTGGTCCGCCCCCAAAATTTCTCCAAAATGCCCCAATAGGGCTGAGGCCAATATAATTTTTCTAGTCTAGTCTGATCAACTCCGTTTAGAGAGTATCCATCACCTACTGTATTGTGAACATAGACCTTATCAAATTTCCTTGTCAACTCAGGCAAAGCTTCGTATAGCTCTGGCGCCACTACTGGTGGCTCCATAATCAAAAAACCTTTAAGCTCAATTTCATTATTTTCGGGCTGAGAAAAGGGCTCTTCCAGTATTCCCAAAGAATAATAGCAATGTTTAGCATCCCTAATACCGCCACTCGACAATAGGTCGGGAGTATTGATCGAAATATTTTTAATGCTTAATTCATGCTTCAACCGATGAAATGGTAATAAGGTTCCATCGCGGTTTAATCGCAGATCAGATAAATCAAAGAGTTTGTTATTTACAAAATGTTCAGAGGGGGGATTTATTAAAACGGATTGTCTGAGATTTTTCATATACCTCACCCGCGCTCATTATTTTTAAGTTTATTTAGAAACCTATAAGATTTATTCGATAAACTAAGAAAAATCATCATCTTCAAAAAAATACCGCCCGCCAGGGTTTTAAATCCTAGGCGCGTTGAAATTGCCGCATTGAGAGAATCCCAACATATCAGACCCTTCAGAAGATTCTTAGCTTCCAATGACTCTCCATTTGCCAATAAATTAGATGCACAAGCTACATTTTCATGACGCAACAGCCAGCCATAATGTCGAAAATCTTCTTTTGACAATATTTTTACTACTTCTGGTATAGATAAGTAATGATCCATTACGAGAAAAAAATCTGTCTTACTAGTTCTTTTTCGAATCTTATCCGAATACTGAAGTTGACTAATCCTATATCGCATGAGTGGCTCATTAATTACCGCTATGGGTGCACTACTAGCAAGCCTTAACCATGTATCAACATCGGAAGCTGAATTGAATAAACTACTACCCCACTGTCTAATTACATTTTTATAAGTTTCTGTTTTAACCATAGCACTAGGGCAAACCAGAAAATTACGACGCAGTAAGATTGTTTTTAATAAATTTTTGAAATCATATATTGCAGTATCCCCTTTTTTGCAAAAAGGCGGCGCTAAAATTTCTGAAAGTAAAGTCCCATTCTCATCAATTGTGTGTGCCGCAGTAAATACTGCGCAAATATTGGGATTAGATTCAAGAAAGTCAACTTGTCTTGAAACCATCTCGGGATTGTATAAATCATCCGCATGAAATATTGCGGTGTACTTGCCTTCAGCCAGTTCAATGCATCTAGTGAAATTGCCTTCGCCACCTACATTTTCGCTATTACAGTGGATCTGAATCCGCTTATCCGGAACAGATTTAACAACATTAACCGTACCATCTGTAGATGCGTTATCTGAAATATGGATAACCGTATTTTGATAGGTTTGGGCCACGATAGAGTCAAGCGTCTCTTTTACTGTTACCGCAACATTAAATGTAGGGATGCAAATACAGACTAAAGGTGACTCATCAAGCATTTGGTAAGCCCATTCTTTGAAAAACCACATTAAAACGCTGGGCAAAGGTGTGATTACGAATAGTACGAGAATAAGCAGCCTGCGCAATAGATTCTCGCAATTCGTCATGAGCCAAATAAAATTTGATCTTATCAATCAAATCATTTACATCGACATATACCGCAATTTCTTTATCAATTTCATAGCAGTTAGCCAACCCCTCCACAAAGTATGAGAGCTGAAAAGCATTACACCCATTCACCTCAAATATCCTTGCCTTTAACTGCTCAATAGTTTTCTTGCTACGCAAGCTACTTTTGATGGCGTGCAAAGAGGATGTTAGATATCTAACATCCCATGAGGATGAGTTTGTAAGATTCAAATTAATTCGGCTTTCATTAAACACCCGAATCATGCCCTCTTGATCAATTTCACCATTAGGCCAACCATAGCCAAATACCTCCACTTTAATGCCCGCTTTTTTGATTCGCTTAATTAACCATTCCCGATGAGGGTGCCATCCACCAACAAATGACACATCATATTTTTTGGGGATCTCTAAGTTACGAGAAATCTTTTCATTGCACCCAAAAGGAAAATAAATTGCATTTGGCAAGCCAATTTCACGATATTTGCGCTCACCGTAAAAGTCTGGGGTAGTAAAGAAGTCAAATTGTTTTGCCCAAAACCGAGAATAATCAACTCTCCACGTGTCATCATGGAAAAAGCAAATCGTTTTGGTATATCGGCGCAGTTCATCCACAACCTCTGGATTAAACTGATCAGTATATAAAGAAAAGAGGGTGATTGCCGGTTTCCACTCTTGAACTAATTTGAGCAATTTTTGATTCATTGCACATTTTCCCAATACCTTAATCTCAGACAGGTAGTCAAATAGCTCTACTTCATAACCCATTTGCTTTAGAGTTAGATAAAAATTAAAGTACTCGAATGAAAGCTCTCTGCTGGGGTCGCCGTAGCCATGCTTCATACATACAACTAAAATTTTCACGCTCCCCCCATTTTTAAGTGCTCTTGCAGAAAATAATATTGCATTGATAGATAAATTAACCCCATAAAACCTAGAAATTCAATGGTAATTATCCAGGTGGTATTTTCTATAAAATAATGAAATAAATTCGACACTACCCACATTATTAGGGAAAACAATATAGCAACCAATATTTTAGAAGAACAGACTACTCCACCAACATTTTTTACAAACAATATATGAAAGATTAAAAGCATTAAAAATCCAGAAACGGCCAAACCTATACCCGCACCAACCCCCCCATATGTAGGCACTAATATTACGCATAATCCAACTGAGAAAATGGCTCCAATTAACCCGGGAATAATGAGCATTCTGGTGCGCGTAAATATGTGTGCAATTAGTGTATAAACACCTACCAATGCCCTCGACAACTCTGCCAAAGCTCCCCAGATTACAAAATTTGAGGCGCCTTGGAAATTAGGACCCAATAACAACTGAGTTAACTCAGACGAAGTGGCAATGACAAATGCAGCAGTCAATAAGAGCGACGGAATAACAACGACAGCATACCTATTCCATGCCTGAGCTTGATTGCTTGCGGAGATTGTATTTGCATCTCGATACAACATTGGCTGAAAATACGTAGTCAATATCGATTCAAATGCGGCAATAATGCCAGCACTAATGCCGTAACCAGCCACAAACAAACCCAACTGCATCAACCCCAATTGATCCCCCATGAGATAGCGATAACCTTGACTCTGAGCCCAGCCTAAGCCAGCTGCAATGGAAACCGGCCATGCAAAATGAAATAAGTTATTGAGATTTTGCCTGCTGATACCAAGGGGTGCATATACTAAACTTTTAGTTTGCAGCTTATCGCATAAGACTTTTGAGCCCAGAAATGCAAAAATTGCTTGGCCAAATAAAATACCCAGAAGCCAATATTGCGCACTTAACTCTATTGCACTAGCTAATAAAATTGCACCAATAAAACTGGCTAGGGTCGTTGCAAGCGATAGAACTAAAAATTCTTTGCTAAATCCCAACATATTTAGAGATGGGATGGAAGTTTGATTTATCGTATTAATTATTAAAGAACCACATACCAAAGTAATCAACCATGGAAGTGAAATTCCAATGCTTAAAATATTGTCTACATTCAAGAGAGCTACCAATATGGCAGCAATAAAAGCGATAAATACCAAATACAACGAATATCGCCATAAATAGTATTTTGCCGCACCACTGAAATACCATGCATGCAAACGACGATTAATAAACATGCCAACAGGATTAATCAGAAAAAGTGTGAAGAATCCAGCGGTAGCAACAACTAACGACACCTTCCCCATCTCTGGCGGAGACAACAGTGTAGTGCCAGCACGCATCATTGCTAATGCAAGCATGAACTGCAGTAGTCTTCCAAGGATTACTTTAATCAATTCTTACCAGTCAATTATATTTTCTAAATTTATAAGTAATCAGATGTAATTTTCACAGAGAATCTTTGAAGATAAACTATTTGCAGTTTTAATATCACTCTAAATTACTAGCTTTATGTAATTCATTTTGACTTGCAACTAATCCGCATACACTTGGATCAAGTGCTTTTAACGCTAACCTCTCAATTAGCTTAGGTTCATTAATTAAAGATTCGAGCATCCAACTACCAAAGCCGGCATCTAACAAGTGATCTTCCACTGTCACAAGTTTCTCAAATTTTTCCACTTGATTTGTCTGGAGATTTTTTTGAGTTATACCCCATAGCGGCAGGCTGTATAAATCGTGGTCGAGATATTGACCTCCTTGCTGCCAATTTTTGGCAATTTGCAAACCATTACCAGTTGCTAAGATGGCTCTATTTTTCGGACCACTGCTATTAGTAATTCTCTGCCATATCCCTGGCTCTATTGACGGGACTGAGTCATGAAGACATAACTCCCCAGCCTTTCCAAGTCTTAAATAGGATGGCTGAGGGTGGCTAGTTAAATACCGCAAACAAGCTCGCACCTCCATAGGATCGCCGGGCGCTGAAATCAGCATATTAGGCATGGATCTCATGAGGGCATAGTCCTGCACAGCATGATGTGAGTAACCCAAGTTTCCATATGCTAAACCTCCACCAACGGCTACTATAGTTACTGGCAGCTGATGATAGGCAACGTCATTTCTAATTTGTTCAGCACACCTAAAAGTGGGGAAGTTAGCAATTGAATAAACAAACGCATGACAACCCTCAGATGCCAAGCCCGCAGCCATACTCATCATATTTTGCTCTGCTACGCCAGCATTAAAAAATCTGTCTGGATAAGCATCTTGAAATGGCTCGACAACAGAAAAACCCAAATCCCCAACCATTAATACAATATTCGAATTTGTCTTCGCAAGCTCTACTAACTCTTCAATAAACGCGTTACGCATAGTGAGCCTCGATTTCTTTGAGAGCTTGAGCAAGCTGATCTTCATTTGGACTACGATAGTGCCAAATTACCTGGTTCTCCATGAAGCTAACACCCCTACCTTTTATTGTGTGGGCAATGATCGCTTTAGGCTTCCCAACCTCCGGTGCCTGCAAATTTTTGGTTAAGGCCAAATGATCGTGGCCATCCAAATCAATTACATGCGCTCCAAATGCCTTAAATTTATCCGCAAGAGGCTCTAGGCCCAAAGTCTTTTCAATACTAGTCAAGCTTTGCAGCTTGTTGTAATCAATAATCATGGTTAGGTTATCAAGCTGATGATGAGCGGCAAACATCAGCGCCTCCCAATTGCTGCCCTCATCTAGCTCACCATCACTAAGGATAACAAAAACACGCCAATCTAATTTCTTCTTCTTAGCAAAAAGTGCCTTACCCACACCAAATGGAAGGCCGTGTCCAAGAGCGCCAGTAGAAAACTCAACGCCAGGAACTTTATGGCTAATATGGTTCATTAAAGCGGAATAGTTATCACCATAACTTTCCAAATCTTTTTTTGGAAAAAAGCCTATTTCAGCCAATGCGGCATACACGGCTACACAAGCATGCCCTTTGCTTAGGATCAATCGATCTCTTACGCTATCTTTAGAATTCTTTGGCGACACATTTAATATATCTGCATACAGCACAGCCACTATATCCGCAATCGATAATGCGCTTCCAATATGCGAAGCCTTGGCCTTGGTAACCATTTTTAAAGCACTTACTCTGATCTGTTTAGATAGCTCTTTACTTGATATGGGCATATTTCATATTCCAATTAACGGTCTTGCTAATGGCTTCTCTTAGTTGGATCGTCGGGCGCAGATCCATCTCACTAGCAATTTTATTTATATTAGGTATATATCTATCAGAAATTCCATTAGGGGGCTGATGAACTTTGACCTGAATATTAGGATTGACTACCTCCTTAACGAGATAGGCTAACTCTTCAATAGAAAATACTTGATCGCCACCTACATTGAGTACCGTATCTGGTAAACCATTAACTAGAATTTTTAAAAGCCACACACACAAATCAGATGTATATAGATATGTTCTGAGAGGGGTGCCATCACCTTTAATTTCTATATCCTCATCAAGCAGAGACGATTTAATAAAATTACCAATTGCAAAGTGCTGGTCTAGCGGCAAATATGGGCCCACGAAAGCAAAGCATCTTGCCACCTTTACCTGCATCAAATCAGCTCTTGACTGATAGGTAATCCACTCTGAGAGTTGTTTTCCCAAGGCATATGCAGACTTTGAGGATTGCAGGTCAACGCCCCCACACTGACTTTCTTCAAGCCCATCAGCAGAAACAGGAGAATTTCCATATACCGCACCGGAACTTAGCAATAAAAAACTTTGACAACCCCTTTTCCCAGCAAAGGAAAGAATGTTATTTGTACCGTCGACACAGGCACCAAGAATATCGATTAAATTTTTTTGTCTCACTACATCAGTCGCGGCATGAATCACAAAATCAATTTTTTCGACAGGAAGCGAATCTATTTCATCACGAATATCAGCTTTGAAGAGCTCAAAGCATGCATGCATTTGAAAATGTGGGTACTTAGAAAAAAATGATTTTGGATCTCTAGATATTGCAAATATTTTTAAATCTAAATTATTTTTTTCATTAATCCATAGAATGGACTCAAGGATATTTTTTCCAATAAATCCTGTCGCCCCCGATATAAAAATCACCTTACTTCTAAGTTTTTCAAACTCAGGTCTTAGGGCCTCATTAATTTGAGTAAGATCTTCAGGGGGGCACAAATACTTCAAAAATTTATACCTAAGAAGGTTTCAATTTTTACAGCCACATACTCCAGCATCTCTTTGGTTAGGGCAGGCTGAACCCCTATCCAAAATGTATTGCTCATTACATTATCAGTATTAACTAACTCGCCACTGACGCGATATTTTGCATTAACCATATAAGGCTGACGAGTCAAATTACCGGCAAATAACAAACGAGTGCCAATCTTATTTTGATCGAGATAGGTAGTTAAATCGAGTCTAGAAACAGGGGATGATTCTTTCACAGTAATTGGAAATCCAAACCATGATGAATCCGATCCTTCAGTAGCTTCAGGTAACTGCAAAAATTCTTCACAAGACTTCAGACGTTCTTTTAGAAATTTAAAGTTGTCCTTACGGGCCTGAATAAATGCGGGTGCTTTTTCAAGCTGCGCCAAAGCGCAGGCTGCCTGCATATCAGTAATCTTCAGGTTATATCCCAAATGACTGTAGGTATATTTATGATCGTATCCTTCAGGTAAATTTCCTAACTTCCAGCAAAATCGTTTGCCGCAAGTATTGTCTTTTCCCGGTGGGCAATAACAATCGCGCCCCCAATCACGAAAGCTTTCAGCAATCTGCTTCAATTCAAAGTTGTTCGTAAATACTGCCCCACCCTCACCCATTGTTATATGGTGTGCAGGATAGAAACTGAGGGTAGCAATATCACCAAAAGTGCCTACCATCTGACCTTTATAGGTTGTGCCTAAGGCATCGCAACAATCTTCAACAAGCCAAAGGTTATATTTTTTACATATTGCCGTGACTAGATCTAAGTTAAATGGATTACCCAGCGAATGAGCCAACATAATCGCTTTCGTCTTGGGGCTTATTGCTGCCTCAATCTTAGAGGCATCAATATTATGAGTAACCGGATCTACATCAACAAATACCGGTACAGCGCCAAATTGAATAATGGGGTTAACTGTTGTTGGAAAGCCAGCGGCCACACCAATTACCTCATCACCCTGCTTAATAGCACGATCTCCGAGCTTAGATGAAGTCAGAGTTGAAAATGCCACTAGATTAGCGGAAGACCCAGAATTAACAGTAATGGCATGTTTTACGCCAATGAATTCTGCAAGCTTTTTCTCAAAAAGATCATTAAAGCGCCCTGTTGTTAACCAGCCATCTAATGAAGCATCCACCATATTTTTAAGTTCTTCAGCACCAATGACTTTACCTGATGGAGGAATGACTGTTTGTTCTGGTGTAAATGCTTTTGGGGCAAATTCAATGGCCGCATACTGATCAACCAAATCAGCAATTTGCTTGCGAATTTTTTCTTGCTCGAGTTTTTTAATATCAATTACTTGTGTGTTCATAAATAACCTAGGTATTGGTATATTGATTAATTTGAGCAAGACTAACATCTCGCATATTTGCATTGCCTTGAAATGACTTTTGCCACTCTACAATTTTTTTGATGGCTGTTTCTAGATCCCATTTTGGAACCCAGCCAAGTTGCTGACGTGCTTTTGAGCAATCCAATTTCAATAGATTTGCCTCATGAGGCTGCCCTGCACCATCCCTCTCCCATTGAGCCGCTCCACCCCAACCTGAAATCATGAGATCAATAACCTCCTGCACAGAACGGTTATCTTCATCTCTAGGACCAAAATTCCATCCAGAAGCCAGTGAGCCTCCCTTTTCATAAAGCCCTTGCGCCAGAATGAGATACCCAGATAGGGGCTCCAAAACATGCTGCCATGGACGCGTTGCTAGTGGATTACGAATCGTCAGGGATTGATTGGCTTCAAATGCTTTAATTGCATCAGGAATAAGTCGATCAATAGACCAATCTCCACCACCAATTACATTACCTGCTCTAGCTGAAGCTACAGCATTGTGATTATCCGCTAGATTAAAAAACGATTGGCGATATGCAGAAGTCACTAGCTCAGCGCATCCCTTGCTATTACTGTAGGGGTCATGACCACCCATCGGCTCATTCTCACGATATCCCCACACCCACTCTTTGTTTTCATAACATTTATCTGTAGTAACAACTACAGTTGCTCTAAGTGACTGGATTTTTCTTGCCGACTCCAAGACGTTTACCGTGCCCATTACATTAACTGCATAGGTTTCAACAGGATTCTCATAAGAGTAGCGTACTAGGGGTTGTGCAGCCATATGAATCAAAATATCCGGGGACGCCTCAAGCATGGCACTTTTTAAAATTTCTAGATTTCTAATGTCAGCAATGTGCGATGTCTTTATTTGACCCTTGATGTTCAAGACATCAAAAAGATTTGGCGTGGTATTTGGCGCTAATGCATAACCAGCGACCTCCGCACCCATGGAGCTAAGCCAAAGAGATAGCCAACTTCCCTTGAAGCCAGTGTGACCCGTTAAAAAAACTTTTTTACCCTTCCAGAAAAGGGAATCCACTTTAGCTAAATTCATTTCCAAAGTTTCCAAAGGGCTTTGCCACTAGACCACAAATCTTCCAAATAATTCTTATCGCGCAGTGTATCCATAGGCTGCCAAAATCCGCGGTGCTCATATGCGCTGATTTGACCGCTTTTGGCCAAACTTTCCAAAGGCTCTCTTTCCCAAATGGTTTCATCACCCTTCAATAGACTGAGAACAGATGGAGAAAGAACAAAAAATCCGCCGTTAATCATTCCACCATCACCCTTTGGCTTCTCTTGGAACGTAATCACTTTATTTCCAGCAATATCAAGAGCGCCAAAACGGCCAGGAGGATATACAGCCGTTAACGTGGCCTTTACCGCTTGCTGACGATGAAAATCTATTAGCGCCTGAATATTGATATCCGAGACACCATCGCCATAAGTAAAACAAAATGCTTCCTCATCTTTAACGTACTCCCCAACCCTCTTGAGTCGTCCGCCTGTCATCGTATCCTCACCAGTATCCACCAGGGTTACTTTCCAAGGCTCAGCAAAGCGCTGATGAACTTCCATGGAATTTTTTTGCATGTCAAAAGTAACATCGGAAGTATGCAGGAAATAATTTGCAAAATATTCCTTGATCACATAGCCCTTGTATCCACAACAAACAATAAAATCATTAATTCCGTAGTGCGAATAAATCTTCATGATGTGCCAGAGGATTGGCTTACCGCCAATCTCAATCATCGGCTTAGGACGAGATGCGCTTTCCTCTGAAATTCTAGTTCCCAAACCACCAGCAAGAATGACTGCCTTCATATAAAGCCTTCAAAGATAATTTAAATATTTTTCAACATCTCAATTGCATCTGAAATCGAATAATGATGATTCCCAATAAACAATCCACTGCGATCAACATGCTCAGCATTTTTTAGTTGGCCATGCACTTCTGAATTGAAGTATTTCACTACTTCATTCTTAGCAAAGTTACCAGTGACGATGGGTCTACACTCGAAGCCAAGATCAGTTAACTTCTTCACCAAATCCTTTCTGGTCAATGAAGATCCAGGCTTGATAATTAAACTAAAACCAAACCAGCTGCTGTGGCCAATCTCAGTTTGAATTAGTAAATCCGAATGATTTGCCAAAGCCTTTTGCAGTAATGCGCCATTTTTACGACGCTCCGCTATTAAATGCGGTAATTTTTTAACCTGCTCGATACCTAGAGCGCCAGACATTTCTAGTGGTCGAACGTTATACCCGGGAAGAACAAAGCGGAATGACTCCTCAAATGGATCATCACCCTTTGTGCCACAAACGTGGTTTTCCTTTGGAAGATTTCTGGTCCAACCGTGCGCACGTAGAGAAAGCAGGATGTGATAAAGCTCTTCATCATCAGTAACAACAAGACCGCCCTCCATCGTGGAGATATGATGCGAGAAAAAAGTACTAAAGCTACCCATGACACCAAATGTTCCCGCTTTTTTACCTTCAAATTCAGCACCTAGTGATTCACAGTTATCTTCAATAAGAACAATATCGCGATCACCAATTATTGTTTTCAGTTTCGTGAAATCATTGGGATTGCCAAGTAAGTTAACTGCCACTACAGCTCGTGTATTTGGGCCAATCGCTTGGCTTAGTTGCTCCAGATCATAGTTCAGAGTGTGTAAGTCAATATCTACAAACTTGATCTTCAGCCCATATTGATAGAGCGGGTAGTAAGTCGTACTCCAGGATACAGCAGGGACAATAACTTCATCACCAGGACTGAGTTTGAGTCGTGCATTTTTGGTATAAAAAAGTGCGGCTACCATCAGCAAATTTGCAGAGGAGCCTGAATTTACCATCACCGCATATTTGCTACCAATGTATTTTGCAAAGTCTTTCTCAAATTGAGCGACCTTAGGACCCATGGTAAACATGCCGCTAGAGATCACGTCCTGTAAGGCTTGATATTCGGACTCATCCCAGGTAGCAGTAGCAAGTGGATATTTAAAACTCATTGGAAACCTTTAAATAAAAATCATATGCCTTAGATATACCCTCTTCTAAGGATGTTTTTGCCGACCATCCCCATTTTTTTTGACGTTCAACAGATACCAATTTCTGTTTCATACCAACCGGCCTTGTAAGGTCATGTACGAATTCACCATGCCAATCGACCACTTTTGCCACAGCCTCGTAATACTCATTAATACTGTGATCAATACCTAAACCAACATTCATTAAGGTCGGCACATCCTCAAAATTACTAATAGCACGCAAAATTGCATCAGCCAAATCCCCTGAATACATGAACTCACGACGTGCATCGCCATCACCCCAGATTTCAACAGTCTTTTCATTATTCACTTTTGCTAAGTGCACCTTATGAATAATTGCCGGTATTAAATGCGAATGCTTGGGGTCAAACTTATCAAATCGCCCATATAAATTACAGGGAATAAACGTTTTATATTGAAGTGATGCGTCCTCTTTATGCAAATACTCACAAAGACGCAACGCAAATATTTTGGCTAACGCATATCCTTCATTGGTTGGCTCTAACTCGCCTTTAAGAATTAGCTCTTCTCTTAATGGGTTTTCTGCATTACGTGGATACATGCAGGAACTAGATAAGTTCAGAAGTTTTTTTACCCCCGCAGATCGGGATGCCATGATGACATTGCGCCCTATGTCTACGTTCTCCACCAAGAAATCTACTGGTCTTGCCATATTCGCCTGAATGCCGCCCACTAAACCAGCCGTATGAATAACAAAATCGGGGGCATGCTTAGAGAAAAAATCTTGAGTTTTTGCAAGATCACGCAAATCTAAATCTGCACTTGTTGGAGCTAAAAAATCAAAATCTCTAGCCGTGGCATGTTCTAGAATGTTTTTACCAACCATTCCGCGACCACCCGTTAAGAGAACTTTTGGCTTGTTACTCATTAGCCCTGATTGCGTAATGCCTTATGGCCACTCTTTTTAACCTGCAGATCGAATTCCGCTTCCACCATATCAGCCTTAGCCATCTCTGAGACCAGCTCTGCAAAGGTAATTTTAGGTTTCCAGCCAAGCTTTTGATGCGCCTTAGTGGCATCGCCAAGTAGTGTCTCTACCTCGGTAGGCCTAAAGTAGCGTGGATCTACTGCAACTACACATTTTCCATCTGCCGTATAGCCCCTTTCATTAACACCGTTGCCCTCCCAACGAATAACGAGACCTAACTCCTTGGCTGCAGCATCTACAAATTCACGCACACTATATTGCACGCCTGTAGCAATCACGTAGTCATCCGGAATATCTTGCTGAAGCATCAACCATTGCATCTCAATGTAGTCTCTGGCATGACCCCAGTCACGCTTTGCATCTAAATTACCGAGATACAAACAATCTTGAATCCCCAACTTAATACGCGCTAAAGCTCGCGTAATTTTTCTGGTAACAAATGTCTCGCCACGATTGGGGCTCTCATGATTAAAGAGAATGCCATTGCAGGCATACATATCGTAAGCCTCACGATAATTCACGGTAATCCAATAGGCATAAAGCTTAGCCACCGCATAAGGACTTCTTGGATAGAAAGGGGTCGTCTCTTTTTGCGGAATCTCTTGCACTAATCCATACAACTCTGAAGTAGAGGCCTGATAAAAGCGAGTTTTCTTCTCCAACCCCAAAATTCGAATGGCCTCTAAAATTCTCAAGGCGCCCAAGCCATCGCTATTGGCGGTGTACTCTGGCTCCTCAAAACTGACCGCTACATGGCTTTGAGCTGCAAGGTTATATATTTCATCGGGCTGCACTTGCTGAATGATTCGCGTCAATGAACTGGAGTCTGTCATATCACCGTGATGCAAAGTGAAGTCTCGCCCCGTTTCATGAGGGTCGTGGAATAAATGATCAATACGGTCGGTATTAAATAAAGAGGTGCGCCTCTTAATGCCATGTACAGCGTAATCTTTGCCTAATAAAAACTCAGCTAAGTAAGAACCATCTTGCCCAGTTACCCCAGTAATCAGTGCTACTTTTTTATTTTTCATATCAAATTTCTGCTTTTTTAAAATTCTCGACTAATTTCTGCCATAGGTGTCCTCAAAACGTACGATGTCATCTTCACCCAAATAACCACCAGACTGTACCTCAATAATCTCTAATGGAGTCTCTCCGAGATTAGATAAACGATGCGTTTGCCCCCGCGGAATATAAGTACTTTGATTTTCTTTGAGCGTGATGACTTGATCCCCATTGGTAACCTCTGCCACACCTTTAACCACAATCCAGTGCTCAGCGCGGTGATGATGCATCTGCAAGGATAGGCTGGCGCCTGGTTTGACCTGAATTCGCTTCACCTTGAAGCGCTCGCCTTCATCTACGCTGTCATACCAACCCCAGGGTCTGGCGACCTTACGATGCAGGCTTTTCTCTTCCCGCCTTTGTGACTCCAGCAGGTTCACAATGTTTTTAACGTCTTGGCTATTTTTGCGATCAGCCACCAATACTGCGTCTGCCGTTTCTACGATGATTAGATTTTCAACCCCAACAGCACTTACCAAGCGGCTGTTGGCGTGCACTAAGGAGTTCTTAGAGTTCGTCAGCAAAGTATCGCCACTAGTAACGTTGCCATCTTGATCTTGCTTACCAACTTGCCAAACAGCATCCCAAGCACCAAGGTCATTCCACCCGGCATCCAATTCCACCATCTTGATGGTGTATGCACTCTTGGGACACTTTTCAATCACTGCATAGTCGATGGATTCACTTGGAATCGCCATAAACTCTTCTTTTCCTGGGCGGATGAATTGCACGCCATCAGCTTGATCTTCAGATTGGGTTTGCCATGCTTTTTCTGAAGCTTTATAAATATCGCTTCGATATTCCTCAAGAGCTGAAAGCCATGTACTGGCCTTCAGGACAAACATACCACTGTTCCAAAGATAGCCGCCCTCAGCCAAATAACTTTGCGCAGTCTGGCAGTCAGGCTTTTCTACAAAACGATCCACTACAAATGCGTTATGTTGATCCTTAGCGCCTGAACGTTGAATATACCCATAGCCTGTTTCAGGCGCAGTTGGTGTAATACCCAAGATAGCAATACTTTGTTTATTTTCTTCAACCACATCAATGCAGTCTTGTAATGCCTTAGTAAAGGCCACAGAATTTTGAATCGTTTGATCTGCTGGTGTAATTACCAAAATAGGATCTTGATCGTGAGCTAACTGCTGCGCACAAAAAGCAGCCATACTTAACGCAGGTGCTGTGTTACGACCTACAGGTTCCAATAACAAAGTAGCATGAACTGATTTCATTTCACGCAACTGATCCAGTACTAAAAATCGGTGGTCTTCATTGGTGACCACCAAAGTATTACCTAGCGTATTTTTTGAACTAGCGACAGAATTAATGCGCTCTACCGCCTGCTGAAAAAGGCTTTGAGATGAGCCGTCGCCCGAGAGAACCAAAAATTGCTTTGGGAATCCCGAACGGGACAAAGGCCAAAGCCGTGTGCCGGAACCGCCGCAAAGAATGACTGGAATCACTAAAGCCATAAAATTAAAAGCTATGAATATACTTTTTATCAATAAAACTAGATTTTAAAGGGTTTATAGCTCCTCTTTAGCAAACCTAAGGAATTTATTAAAATCCCAATAGGCGCCAGCAAAAAGCACAATGGCGCTGTGTTACATATTGAATTCAAACAATAACTATAGAAATCACTACAGGAGCTATCACTATGGGCAATATCCCAAAAATTAACCTTTGCAACTCCCTGACCGAATGCGGCCAATCCATCCGCAAAGAGAATGCTGGCAAGTTCCAAAATTACGGCATCTTAGACTGCAAAGCCTCTATTGCCGCAGGAAAAATTAAGTAAAAAATGAAATTGCCCTCTAGAAACCTATCTAGGAGGGCTATTGGGGTAGGGTTTACCAGTCAGATTACTGTAAACCGCCCCAGCCAGTATCAACAAAACAGAATCCACCATCACCGGAAAAATGGCATAGCGATAGCTGCCAATATGCCCCAAAACCACAATCAAAGATACCGCCGCAGCTGGTGGATGAAGACAGCGCAAAATAAACATCCCCAAAATTGACATTGAAGCAGCCGTAGGCAGAGCCAATAAAGGCTGGTCAATCAAATGAATACAGCTAATACCAATCAGCGCAGAGATGGTATTGCCAGCAATGACCGCCCACGGCTGTGCCATAGGGCTGCCTGGCAAAGCAAACACCAGTAAAGCGCTGGCCCCAAGTGATGCCATCAGCCATTCATCTATGCCACTAAGCTCCCCAAGATATTTAGCGGTGACGAACACCAAGATAAGCCCAATAAAAGCTCCCGATACCGCACGCACTCTTTCCAACCAGCTTACTGAAGGCTGATCGCCGCCCAAATAAAACTGGAGATGTCTTAAAAATTGGCTAAATGAATACTTCATTTAAATCCCTCAATGTGCTCAGTGGCCAAGTGTAATAAAAAAGGCTGCCTAGGCAGCCTTTAGCACTGAAGCTTATTTAAGTTTAGGCTTTTTTCGCATAAGCAGAGCACCAGCCCTTACCGGCAACTTGCTTGCCAGCAAATAAAGAGCAGCCACCTGCAGCTGAACCAGGCTTACCTTGGTACAGAGCGCAATTGTCGCACTGTTGACCAGCGGCATACTTAGCATATTTTGCTTTATCTACTTTAGAGGCATCTGCTTTGTAACCGAGTGCAGCAGCTTGTGGATCAGTTTCTGCAACCATGGCTTGAGCTTGAACCTTACCGTTCAATGCAAGGGTGCAAGCACCAGCAGCAGACAAAATCATAAATTGGCGACGACTATTTTTCATGGATTCTCCAAAAATAAATCAGTGATTAACTTGCATGCGCATCGAGAAGCAATGCGCAACTTTGAATACTGAACAAATCATAGTGGAGAAGATTTAGAAGTGCTAGCAACTACCTAAGTCAATGATTTATATAGAAATATAGATGAGAATTGTTCTCATAAAATTTCAGACTAAAAACATTAATCAACTCCATCCCTTCAGCTTCATGCAATTAATCCACTGGCGGATGTGAACACCCGAACCAGCTTCAGGGTAATCTTCTTTACATTCCTTTAAATCTTGGTTGTAAATCACCTTGTTATTTTTAGATGGATCTTGATTTTCCGAGGGGAAAGATGAGCATGCAGCAATGCTGAGCGGGATCAATAGCAAAGAAAACCAATATCTGAGTCGGGTCATGCTTGGAATCAATTTTTATCTTTATTTACAACTTTCATATACGCGCCATGATTGCCGCACGCCCTATTAAACGCTACTGCCGGTAACAAATCTTTTGCACCAATAGCGCCGCTAGATTTAGTACCTTGACCTTGAATACTTAATGAGTATGAATTTTCTTGGCAATTAGCCATGAAAATATAGTCAGCATTTTTTGTTAAATATTTATCCAAAATATAAGAGCTCACTAGTAATTGGCGAACGTCTTTTTTTGAATCAGTGATTATTACTTCGTTATTGATAACTTCATAAAAGACGGGTGGCAGCTTTTTTGTCTTTTCATCAAGCACTTCTTCAGGCACCTTTTTAGAAATTGGGGCTGGTAAAGCGCCTTCTTGATAGAGAAAGTAATTCACATTGCTATCGTCAATAAACTTTCTGCCACAGAGACGGGAGCGCACATAAGCTAAAGCTGTTTTGGGCACAATCTTTATCCAGCCAAATCCATTTACGGACTTAGTGTCACCCACCAATGGACCTTTAGATGAAACATTTTGGGCGTAAAAAGTTTCTGACAATTGGTTATTACTAAAGCAATCAATCTTTTGGAGATAAGGGCCAACAATAGTGGCATTAAATGGAGGAAGGTTACTTTTCTCTCTCGGCGCAATGTAAGCAGCAAAAGAGAGAACCCCGTCCTCGTCCTCGCTCAATGTATAGGGATCATAAAACCAGTTTTTATTTTTAGACTCTGCTAGCAAAATCCAGGTGCGATCTGAATAATCTTTTTTATTTAATGGTGGTACGTAAAAAAACGGGGACTCCACTTTTTCATCCAAGAAAGATTGATAATCTTGCCAAGTAGGGCCGCTAGTACAACCCACAATCAATAAAACAGCAAGGCTAAGAATCTTTTTCATTGGATTACTTGCGATCAATTAAGGCCAAGAACTCTCTACGCAAGTTAGAGTCTTTCAAGAACGCTCCACGCATGACGCTGTTAATCATCTTGGAATCACGATCTTTAACACCACGCCATTGCATACAGAAGTGATCAGCATCCATAACCACTGCAACACCAATTGGCTTAATCTTTTTCTCAAGCATGTCTGCCAACTCCACAACCGCCTCTTCCTGAATTTGCGGGCGGCACATGACCCATTCAGTTAAGCGTGAATATTTTGAAAGTCCAATTAAGGCAGATTCTTTACTAGGCAACACACCAATCCAAATGCGGCCCATGATGGGGCACAAATGATGAGAACAGGCGCTACGTACTGTAATAGGCCCAATGATCATTAACTCATTTAAGCGGCTCACATTGGGGAATTTCGTTAGGACTGGTTGTTCAACATAGCGGCCATTAAAGACCTCTTGTACATACATTTTTGCTACACGACGACTCGTATTTTGAGTGTTATGGTCATTTTCAGTATCGATAACCAGACTCTCTAAGACAGCCTGCATCTTCTGGGCAACCTCCTCAACCAAACCCTCTAACTCTCCAGGCTTAATAAATGCAGAGATATTGTCATTTGCATGAAAGCGTGCATTCTGCGCCTCAATACGGCGACGAATCACCACCGACAATGGCAATCCAACACCCTCTTTTGTAGATGCATTTTTGGAAACTGTTACTTTTTTAGTTGCCGTCTTAGTAGATGGTTTTTTTAAAGCTAGGGGCTTTTTAGTTACCGCTGGTTTTTTGGCTGGCATAAAAATTAATCTGTCTCAGTTTTAATAGTTCTATTCAATTTAATGATGGCGTTCTGTTGTACGTGCTGCATAACTTTGCCTGCATTAATTATTTTGCTTCTTAGATCTGGAAAAATAATGCCACTACACAAATGATCCCAAACAACCAGACGATTGATCTAGTCGTTGGCCAATTAGCAACATAGCAAATAAGATAGGCAATACGCGCCAGTACAAATCCCATCGCCAGCAGATCAATTCTGTCTTGCGGGGCATTGGCAATTGAGGCAATGATTACTGCCGCAAAGAAGAGCGGCAAGGATTCAAATAGATTGGCTTGGGCTGCATTAGCTCTAGCTCTAAATCCTGTTTGCTTTGCCAGCCACTGTCTAGGCATGGCATTGTCATAGCCTTCAAAACCTTTTTTAGCGATGCCGGCTGCCACATAAGGCAAGAGACCCATAAAAAGAATGCAAGCATAAGCAATAGTCATCAGAAGTACCTTAATTGTTTGTTGGTTATTTTTGGTTATTGCTTGGTTATTTTTTGTTATGTTGAGGTCTTTTTGGAGCCAATACGACTCTCCTTGCCATTGAGTAAATTCTGGATGTTGCTTCTATGGCGCCAGATGAGTAATACACAAACAACTAACAGGGCTAAGCCCATTGGCTGTAAGCCGAATAAGAAAACAAAATAGATGGGGCCAAAGATTGCTGCTGCCAACGCCGCCAAAGAAGAGTAGCGCATAAACATCGCCACAATAATCCAGGTACTCAGCGTAGCAAATCCCAAGACCCAATTTATGCCAAACAAAATACCGCAGGCAGTGGCAACGCCTTTACCACCTTTAAAGCCATGGAATATTGGGAAAAGATGGCCCAAAAATACGGCGAGCACCACACCGCACAAAAGCCACGAGTTCATCGTCGAGGTCAGAGATTCATCTCCCAGCAATACTCGCGCCAGCATGACCGCAAAGTAACCCTTTAAGGCATCGCCGATCAGCGTTAAGACGGCAGCCAACTTATTGCCAGTTCGCAATACATTGGTTGCGCCCGGATTTCCAGAACCATAAGAGTGAGGGTCAGGCAAGCGCATGCACTTACTTACCACTACCGCAAATGAAATAGAGCCGATTAAATAGGCAATCGGGATAAGCAAGAGATCAAGGGTCAATTTCATAACGCTATCTTAAACACTTATGAACCCCTTGGATGGTGTTGCTGATGTATGGATTTAAGTCTTTCTCTAGCCACATGGGTATAGATCTGGGTAGTAGAGATATCCGCATGGCCTAAAAGAAGCTGTACGACCCTTAAATCAGCGCCATGGTTTAGCAAATGGGTAGCAAAAGCATGACGTAAGGTGTGGGGTGATAAAGCCACCGGAATATTGGCCAACGTTGCATAGCGCTTAATCAATGCCCAAAATGCTTGTCTAGTTAAACCAGTGCCGGTGTGGCGTCCTACAAATACGGCATCCGTTGTTTTACCCTCCAATAATGGGGTGCGCGCCTCTGCCAAGTAGCGCCTTAACCATTGGCCAGCTTCACCACCAAACGGCACCAAGCGCTCTTTACCACCCTTACCGTTAATCACACGCACTACACCTTCATTTAAACCCAATGCCACTGTTTTTAATGAAACGATTTCCGAAACGCGCAAACCACTGGCGTACATTAATTCCAACATAGTGCGATCACGCAATCCCAATGGGGTTTCAATATCAGGCGCATGAAGCAATGCAGTAACCTGATCCTCACTAAGCGTTTTAGGAAAACGTAGCGCTTGTTTAGCAGCGCGCAATCCAATACAAGGATCGCTCTTCACTAAATTAATACGAAGTGCGTGACGATAGAAACGCTTAAAGACGGTCAAGCGTCTATTTGCGGTAGTAGCTTTATCAGCACGGCGATACGCTATGTAGGCGGTGAGATCTTTTTCAGTAACACCATATAGGTCGATACCAGAGTCTTTATATAGCCACTGGGCCAATAACAATAAATCTCTTCGGTATGCAGATAAGCTATTTTGAGCTAACCCGTCCTCGAGCCAGCAAGCATCGCAGAAGCGCTCAATTGCATCCTGGCTTGCTGGAGCTATTTTATTTTGACTATGTTCAGAGATTGGCATATTTGGAAGCAAAGAGAATTGCGGCAGCCAACTATCAACAACTATTTAGCAGCTTCTTCCAGCTTTTCCGCAAGCCATATCTTCATTAAAGATTGATACGGCACATCAAGCTTGTTTGCTTGCAACTTAATATTTTCTAGAATACTTTGGGACAAGCGAAGCGATATTGAAGTGGTTGTTGGCTTTAGATTCGGCATCGTGACTCGCACAGCCTTTGTTAAATCAAAATATTCTGAAGAATCATTCTTTTCCCAGAATGCACGCTCTTCTTTTTCGTTCTTGAATTTAGGAAGTGTTTTGCTAGGCTTTTTCATAAAACGCCCTCTCTTTCTTACTCATTGGTCTCGCAGAAACCACCCTAATTAGGGTGGCATTCTTTCGCAAGGTAAAAACTGCCGACAAAAATTCACCAACCGAAGTAACACCTAAGGCCAAATAACGCTGCTCGCCTTGGCTATGCTTTTCATCACTAGAAACCATTAGAGGTTGGTTAAAGAAAATTTCCTCAGCCTCACCCTGAGTTACATCATGCTTCTCTCGGCTCTTGTAAGCATTTCCAGCATCCAACTGGAATCCAGTAATTCGTTGAAAATCTATCATACATGTATATTATCATAATATACATGCACTCATAGAGCAAAGGGTTACTGATGCAACCTTATCAGCGCCCTAGTCACGGAAATTATTAAAGCCCAATGGCGCTTCTGTTACTTCTTTTTTAAGTAAGGCCATCGTTTCTTGCAAGTCATCGCGCTTGGCACCAGTAACACGCACTGCATCACCCTGAATGCTTGCCTGCACTTTGAGCTTGCTGTCTTTGATGATGCGCACCACTTTTTTAGCCAACTCAGATGTAATGCCCTTTTGGATCTTCATCGTTTGCTTGCGCTTATCACCACCGATGGTTTCGGTTTTGTCATCCTTGAGATAACGCACATCCACATTGCGCTTGGCCATTTTGCCAACGAGAACATCACGGACCTGACCTAATTTAAAGTCATCGTCACCAAACAAAATAAGCACTTCATCTTTTTGCTCTACACGGCTATCAGAGCCCTTAAAGTCGAATCGATTGCTGATTTCTTTATTGGATTGCTCAATCGCATTTTTGAGCTCAACCATGTCCGGCTCACACACAACGTCAAATGATGGCATTTCTGCTCCTTAATTAATCTTGCTTATTCGGTATAACTTTTTGCGAAATTCTAAGGCTTGTGGCCATAATTTCTGCCTGATATACAAAAAAACTACCTTAGATTCGTTTACGAATAAGATTGTGGCATGACTCGCGCCCCAAATGCGTCCACTCCCACCAAGTTAACCCCTAATTTAGGGCTTAAACATCGCAATACGTTTGGCTTTGATGCTGTGGCCGAATTCGCCTATGAAATTAACTCCCCCGAGCAAATTCCAGCGGTCATGTCCGAAATTACCTCCCATAAACAGAAGTGGAGAGTATTGGGTGGCGGCAGCAATGTGATCCTCCCCGCTAATCTGCCAGGAGTCACTCTGCTCATGAATATCATTGGGCAAGAAATTATCTCCAGTAATTCTAGCTCAACCCTTTTAGCAGTGGGTGGCGGTGTGAATTGGCATGAACTCGTTACCTGGACACTCGAAAATGATTTGCCCGGTTTAGAAAACTTAGCACTCATCCCTGGGACGGTTGGGGCAGCACCCATTCAAAACATCGGCGCCTATGGTGTAGAGGTTTCAGATTACATAGACAGCATCGAAGCATTTGATGCCAAAGAGCAAGCCTTTGTCACCCTCCAAAATGAGGCATGCCGCTTTGCTTATCGCGATAGCTACTTCAAACAAAATCCCCACCGCTTTATCGTGACAAAGGTCGTTTTTAAACTTCCCAAGACTTGGAAAGCGCGCATTCACTACGCTGATCTTGCAAAGCAATTTTCTGAGAACTCTAACCCGAGTCCAGAAGACATGTTTCTGGCGGTTTGTAAAATTCGTACCCAGAAACTTCCCGATCCAAAGGTTATTGGTAATGCTGGGAGCTTCTTTCAAAACCCAGTTGTTCCAAACGAACAATATAAGACTCTTATCAAAACTTACCCAGGCCTAGCCTCATATCCAGACTTACCTGGTAAACGTAAACTAGCGGCAGGCTGGCTGATAGATCAATGTGGCTTTAAAGGTCAACGCATGGGTTCAGTTGGTGTTTATGAAAATCAAGCCTTGGTACTAGTAAATCATGGCGGCGGCACAGCTCAAGATATTCTAGGCCTTGCAAAATGCATTCAAGATAAAGTGCATGACAAATTTGGTGTTAGTTTGCAGATAGAGCCCAATATTTTTTAAAGGCTCAATCGTAATGTGTCCACATTCTTAGAACTCGAACCGCCTTTTCTTTGCGAAAGATTTCATAAACCAATCGATGTTGAATGTTGATTCGTCGAGAATATGCGCCCTTAAGATCTCCTACCAGTTTTTCGTAAGGCGGTGGATTTTGTAGTGGATCTATTTCTAAAATTTCAAGTAAGGCCTGGGCTTTCTCTTTCAATCCAGCAGCTGATAATTTTTTTGCGTCTTTTATTGCATACTTGGAAAATACTAAATTCCAAGTCACCACTTTAGGGCTCTTTTGGTCTTTGCCAAAGGCTCTGCCATGGCGTCTTTAATAGACTCACGCATTCCAGGAATTGCCATCAGGTATAGCGTCTCCTGAATCGCACTCCAGTCCTCCTCAGAAATCAGCACGGCGTTGGCGCGCTTTCCAGAAATTGTCACTGGTTTATGAGACTCTGCCGCCTGATCAATCAAGCGATAAAGCCCAGCTCTAGCTTCACTTGCGGTGATAGTTGTCATATTGATCTCCAGCCATTATGGTACGTAAAAGCGTACGCTTTGTCAAGCCTGCTTTATGACTTATCCCCAATTACATCTGCAAAATGTACTTCTACTTGACCCTCAGCTAACCTAATCTGAAAACCTTGTTCCGTATTGAGCTCGACTGGATCACGTACCGCATGCAATTCTTCTTTGTTTTTACTCAGTATCACCGCATAACCACGCTCTAATGTTCTTTGCGGATTGAGCATCTCTAACTGAGACTGATAGTGCGCTTGATTACGCTTCCAGCCATCCACGCGAACTGACCACGCTTGATTTAATCGTTGCTGCCAACTTTGTATTTGTTCTCGCATGCGATCTGGGTTAGGCAAGGCGTGACTCAGTCGTAGCGCTAATTGATCCAAAGTTTGTGCTTCACGTTCAACCCTCTGATTGATGCGTTGAATCAGAGTCTGCATGATGGCGTCAAGCTCTTGCAACATTTGATCTCGGCGTGGTGCCGCTAGCTCTGCCGCACCCGTCGGAGTTGGTGCACGCAGATCAGCAACAAAGTCGGCGATTGTGAAATCCGTTTCATGACCAACACCACTCACTACGGGTATTGCAGAATCCGCAATGGCATAGGCAAGCCGTTCATCATTAAATGCCCACAGATCTTCAATGCTGCCGCCACCGCGTACTAGCAAGATGACATCTACTGCTTTTTCGGTATTGGCAGCTTTGAGTGCAGCAATAATTCCAGCTGGCGCATCTGGTCCTTGCACCAAGGTTGGATAAATCACAATCGGAATATGCGGCGCTCTTCTTGCCAGAGTACTTAATACATCTTTGAGTGCAGCAGCTTGTGGGGAAGTAATGATGCCAATCGATCGCGGGTGCGTTGGAATTTTTCGTTTACGCTCATCATCAAATAAACCCTCTTTGGCTAGCTTGGTTTTGAGCTTTAAGAAGGCTTCATAGAGACCGCCCATCCCAGCGCGACGCAAAGTCTGAATGGTGAGCTGAATATCTCCGCGGGGCACATACATGCCCAAACTGGCGCTAACCTCTACCAAATCCCCAGATTGCGGCATAAACCCAACCTGACCATTGCGGCCACGGAACATGACGCAGCGAATCTGACCCTCTTCGTCCTTTAATGAGAAATACCAATGCCCGCTGTCATAGGCCTTAAAGTTGGAAATCTCACCGCTGACCCAGACGGTATCAAAGCGGTCCTCCAAAGAAGCTGCAATAGCGCGGTTCAGATCGCCAACACTTAGAATTTCCCTTGACATTTCCGACATTTTTTCTCTTTAATCTCACAGCCATCTGGCTTTGGCGCCAATAAATATCCACAGCTACTGATTCGCCTTAGGTTCAATACACATAAGTAAGTAATTACTGACCCAAAACGTCTCATAAATCCAACATACTAATTATAAGTCATTGATTTATATAAAGATTAATCTAAGCAAGCGATCCAATTTAAATCAATATCAAATCTGATCAACCATCTATCAAGGACTTACAGAACAAATTCAAAAAAGTTTTGCACAGAGTTATCCACAGGATGGCTTTCTGAAACAGGCTTTTTAATTCAGCTAAAGTACTGAGCTTATGTACTCCATCTTACTATCCGCTGGCTGGCCCATTTGGCCCCTACTCATTATTTCTATTTTGGGCTTGGCGATTGCCCTCGAACGTACCTGGTATCTACGTCAAACGCATATTTTTCCCAAAAAATGCCTAGAAAACATCTTTTCTCTTGCAAATCAAATTGTTGCAAGCAAATCCACTGTTTCCGAACAACAGATTGCAGCTTTAGCCAGTCCTTCTCCAGCCAGTACTTTACTGGCATGCGCACTGAAGGAAAGGTTATCGGGCAGCAGTGCAGAGACAGCTTTAGAAGAATTACAAGCCACCGCACAAGCGACTTGGCAAAAATTAGATCGCTACCTCGGCGCACTCGCTACGATCGCCACTATCGCACCGCTATTAGGTTTATTTGGCACGGTAGTTGGCATGATTGAGATCTTTGGCAGCCAAGGCGCTATCAATGGTGCAGCAGGTAGCCCACAACAATTGGCGCACGGTATTTCTGTAGCCTTGTACAACACTGCCTTTGGCCTGCTGATTGCTATACCAGCGCTAGCTGCATGGAGAGGTCTGCGTGCAATGGCCAACCAACGCCAACGTGAATGCGAAGAATTTACGCGTCAACTCTTTAAGAAGCTCTATCCAAACGTATCAAACCAGACTGTTGATACTTCAAAATGAGTTGGTTAGAAACTCATCCACAAGCTAAGAAAAGATTTTCTTTAGGGGGAACACCTAGCGCTACGTCGTTGGAGCCGGAAATCAATCTCATTCCGTTTATTGATGTGCTCTTAGTAGTGCTGATCTTTTTGATGATCTCCACAACTTTCACACGCTATCAAGAATTAGCTATCACCTTACCTACTGCCAATGGCAGCGAAAGCCAAGCAGAGGTAAAACAAATACACATTGCAGTGAGTCGCGATGGCCGCTTTGCAATTAATGGAAAAGTCACAGACCGCTCACAACTTAGTGCTGTATTAACTCAGCTTAGTGGGAGCGGCAGCCAGAAAGAAGGCGTAAATACGCTCCAAGTCAATATAGATGCTGATGCTAAAGCACCACATCAGGCAGTAATGAGCGCTCTTGAAGCCGCGCGCGATGCCAATCTCTCTAATATTGTCTTTAGTAGCCAAGTTAATACTCAAACTAAGAAATAATTTCCAAATAAAGAAACTATTTTTCATGTCCTTTTCTTTTTTCCGTAAAGCACCCAAGTTTTGGGAAAGACGCGGTCCCACAAGCTTATTTCTGTGGCCACTATCTTGGCTGTATGGTTTGGTGATACGTGTACGTAAGTTAATTCAAGATACGGGCTTAGTAAAACAAAAGCCCGCTCCAGTGCCAGTGATTATTGTGGGTAATATTCGCGCAGGTGGGACAGGCAAGACACCTATTGTGATTGCTCTAGCTGAACGATTGCAGCAACTTGGATGGAGACCCGGCATTATCAGTAGGGGCTATGGTTCTTCTGCACAAATAGCCCCTTTGCAGGTCCGCAGCGACTCTGATCCATCTTTGGTGGGTGATGAACCTGTACTCATTGCAAAACGGACGCATGATCAATTTCCGATCTGGGTGTTTCCAAAGCGCCAGAAAAGTATCCGAGCGTTACTCAAGCACTCCTCAAATGTGAATGTCATTATTAGTGACGATGGACTCCAACACCATGGCTTAGCTCGCTGGCCCGCTCGCGAAGGTGGTCGTGATATTGAATTTGTTGTGCGAGATGGACGCGGTGAGGGTAACCGGTTTTTACTACCTGCTGGTCCGCTGCGCGAACCTGTCACACGCGAACGCGATGCAACACTTTTTACCGGCAAAGCCAAAGATAATGACTCCAAACTTGGTCCACAGGATGAATACTTTTTAGGGCGTCGTGCGTTCTCACTCATGAGCACTTTGGGCAACGCCTATCAATTGAATAATCCAACAAATACACAGTCACTCTCTCAAGTTGCCGATAGTTATTTACCCAATAAGATTACTGCTGTTGCTGGGTTAGGTAATCCACAGCGATTTTTTGATGATCTATTGAAACAGGGAATTGCTGGCAAAGCGATTCCTTTGCCTGATCACGCCGTATACACTGCCGAGTTCTTCGAGAGACTCAATGCGCAATGCATTTTGATTACGGAAAAAGATGCGGTGAAGTGCGCAAACATTAGCGATGAGCGTATTTGGGTCGTTCCAATGACTCTCGCCCTCCCAGATAGCTTGGCTGAATGGCTGCAATCCATACTTCAACGACCAGATCCCTATCGCTATACCTTGTAGCGCTTGTGATTTTGGCTCACAAAGCACTACACTGTCTCATCACTTATTTAAAAACATCATTTAAGAAATCATGGATAAACGACTACTCGATATTTTGGTTTGCCCTTTGTGCAAAAGCCAATTGCATTTAGATGCCGAAAAACATGAACTTATTTGTAAAGCAGATCGCCTGGCTTACCCAATCCGCGATGATGTGCCAGTCATGCTGGTGGATGAGGCGCGCACGCTCAGCGCCGATGAAATTGCTTAAATATTTACATCCTCAATATCACCGCACAGTAAGTCATAGCAATGCACGCTGACTCTAAGGCTCCTGATTTTTTAGTCGTTATTCCAGCCAGACTGGGATCCACTCGCTTGCCACGTAAACCTTTGGCGGACATTGGTGGTAAACCCATGGTAATTCGTGTTGCAGAACGTGCTAAGCAATCACTTGCGCAAAGCGTTGTGGTTGCAACGGATTCACCAGAAATACAAGCCGCTTGTGATGAACACCGCATTGAGTGTTTACTTACTAGAGCAGATCATCCTACCGGCACTGACCGCATTGCAGAAGTTGCTCAACTTCTCAAGCTACCAAGCAATGCTTTGATTGTGAATGTGCAAGGTGATGAACCACTCATTCCACCAGAATTAATCAATCAGGTAGCGCACACTTTAGCGAATCACGACCAATGTGCCATCTCTACCGTTGCCGTACCCATTACCGATGGCGCTGAGATCAACAATCCCAATGTGGTGAAAGTCGTTCTGAATCGCTCAGGCGAGGCATTGTATTTTTCAAGAGCGCCGATACCCTTTGTAAGAGATTCGGAGGTAAACCATAAAACTGAGCATTTACGTCACCTAGGCATCTACGCCTACCGAGCCGACTTTCTGCAGGCCTACACCCGTCTAGAGTCGGCACCCCCAGAGCAGGCTGAAGCCCTAGAACAACTCCGCGCCCTCTGGAACGGTTACCGCATAGCGGTTCATACGGCCCCTGAGGCTCCTCCAGCTGGGGTCGATACCCCAGAAGACCTGAAAAGAGTGCGCCAGCTACTGGCTAGCTCCTAAGCCAACACACCACCAACCTGGCAGCTTTAATCTTCTCGGGGATAATCCTAGGCAATAGGTTTCTAAGATCCCAACAAAATACGGGACAATGTCAGCTCTTCTAAGGGGAAAACAATGCGGTTGATTCTGCTCGGTGCACCAGGTGCTGGAAAAGGCACACAAGCTCAGTTTATTTGCGAAAAATTCGCTATTCCACAAATTTCCACAGGCGATATGTTGCGCGCTGCTGTGAAAGCGGGAACTGAACTTGGTATTGCCGCTAAAAAAATTATGGATGCCGGCGGCCTTGTTTCCGACGACATCATTATCGGCCTTGTAAAAGATCGCCTGACTCAGCCAGATTGCAGCAAAGGTTATTTGTTTGACGGTTTTCCAAGAACGATTCCCCAAGCACAGGCAATGAAAGATGCTGGTGTGCCTATTGATTACGTTTTAGAAATTGATGTGCCGTTTGATGCCATCATTGATCGCATGGGCGGACGTCGTGTTCATCCTGCTTCTGGCCGCACTTATCACATCAAGTACAACCCACCAAAGGTTGAAGGCAAAGATGATGTTACTGGCGATCCATTGATCCAACGTGACGATGACAAAGAAGAAACTGTTCGCAAGCGCTTACAGGTTTATGACGATCAAACTCGCCCACTAGTGGAGTACTACTCATCATGGGCTGCTCAAGCCAGTCCTGCAGACAAAGTGAAGGCGCCCGCCTATCGCAAGGTGAGCGGCACGGGTAGTGTTGAAGATATTACTGCTTCGATTTTTGCTGAATTGAAATAATAAGTTTGCGCCTTCCTTAAAGGGGTTGCCATGGCAACCCCTTTTTCATTATCAAGATATAGGTTATTATCTCTATACCACTAAGTGATATAGTTTTGGATGACTAAAAAACGCATCTTTGTAACTAAACCATTTGCAAGATGGTTAAGCAAAAATACTTTAAATGACCGTAGCTTATTGAGCGCAGTTGAGGAAATGGAAAAAGGTCTCATCGACGCAGACTTGGGTTGCAATGTTTACAAAAAGCGAGTGAAACTCCAGGGCATAGGTAAAAGAGGAGGTGCCAGAGTGGTCGTGGCAACCAAACTTTTGAGATGTTGGTACTTTATGTATGGTTTTGCAAAGAATGAAAAATCCAACATAAGCAATGAAGAATTAATCTATTTCCAAGAAACGGCAAAAAGACTGTTAAGTTTGGTAGATCGAGAAATAGATATCGCTATTGACGAAGGTAAATTAGAGGAAATAAAGATCGATGAAAAATAATAAGAAAAGTCGAATTATTCAAGAGATGCAAGAGACGGTATTGGGCTTGCATGCAGCAGGAGTGATCACAAAGAAAAGCATGGATGAGTTTGAGGCCTTAAAAAATCTTGATGTAAAGCCAATGACTCCTACCAGGATAAAACGCTTAAGGGCTAAAACTCACTTAAGCCAAGCAGTGTTTGCGGTCGCTATTAATGCCAGTCTATCAACCATTCAAAAATGGGAGGCGGGCGATAAAAGCCCGAGTGGACCATCTTTAAAACTTTTGTCGCTTATTGAAAGAAAGGGTTTAGACGTAGTCCTCTAACCCATTGATTTATTTCAACTCTTTTAAGGCGCTCTCAAAAGATTCAATATCTGCAAAGCTTCTGTAAACCGAAGCAAAACGAATATAAGCCACTTTATCGAGACGCTTGAGCTCGCGCATCACCAATTCACCTACACGTTCGCTTGGGATCTCTTTTTCACCAAGGCTAAGAAGTTTTTCCTCGATACGAGCTATGGATTCATCAACGGAGTCTGAAGAAACTGGGCGCTTACGAAGTGCTAGTTTGATTGAGCTAGCCAACTTGTCGTGGCTGTACTCAACCCGGCTACCGTTTTTCTTCACGATTGCCGGAAGCACTAACTCAACACGCTCATAAGTTGTAAAGCGCTTGTCGCATTTGGCGCAACGGCGACGACGGCGAATAGTATCGCCCTCGTCAGATACCCGGGTATCTAGAACCTGGGTATCTTCGTTATGGCAAAAAGGGCAGCGCAATGAACTCTTCTTTTCTTGATTGGGTTACTAATTGCTTAATTAGTACTTAACCGTAAACCGGGAAACGCTCAGTCAACTCAGCAACTTGCGCACGCACCTTAGCGATATTCTCTGGATCATTTGGGTTATCCAAAACATCGGCAATAAAGTTACCTACTTGTCTTGCTTCAGCTTCTTTAAATCCACGAGTAGTCATCGCAGGTGTACCCAAACGAATACCACTAGTAACCATTGGTTTTTCAGGATCGTTCGGGATGCCATTCTTATTGCAAGTAATGTGCGCTTCGCCCAACACACGCTCCGCTTCTTTGCCCGTCATTTTCTTGGCACGCAAATCAACCAACATCACATGAGAATCTGTTCCACCAGAAACAATACGTAGGCCACGAGCAATCAATGTTTCTGCAAGTGCCTTTGCATTAGCTACCACCTGCTTTTGATAATCTTTGAAGCTTGGCTCCGCTGCTTCTTTGAACGCCACTGCTTTACCAGCAATCACATGCATCAAAGGACCGCCCTGCAAGCCCGGGAACACAGCAGAATTAATCGCCTTCTCATGCTCAGCCTTCATCAAAATGATGCCGCCACGTGGTCCACGCAAGCTCTTGTGGGTGGTTGATGTCACGATGTCTGCATGTGGCACAGGATTTGGATACACACCTGCAGCAACCAAACCAGCATAGTGAGCCATGTCGACCATAAAAATTGCGCCTACTTCTTTTGCCAATTTACCGATGCGCTCAAAATCAATCTTTAAGGAATATGCAGATGCGCCAGCAATAATTAATTTAGGTTTGTGCTCGCGAGCCAGGCGCTCCATTTGCTCGTAATCAATCTCTTCATTTTTATCGAGACCATAGGCAATGGGGTTAAACCACTTACCGCTCATGTTCAAAGCCATACCGTGAGTCAAGTGACCGCCTTCGGCAAGACTCATGCCCATAAAGGTATCGCCTGGCTTTAAAAATGCCAAAAAGACCGCTTGGTTAGCAGAAGCACCACAATGCGGTTGCACGTTTGCCGCTTCAGCACCAAACAAAGCTTTGACACGATCGATTGCCAATTGCTCAGCCACGTCCACGAATTCACAGCCACCGTAATAACGCTTACCTGGATATCCTTCTGCGTACTTATTGGTCAACTGAGAGCCTTGCGCTGCCATCACTGCTGGAGAGGTGTAGTTCTCAGAAGCAATCAGCTCAATATGGTCTTCCTGACGCTTATTTTCGTTTTGGATGGCTTCCCACAACTGGGGGTCGGTTTTGGCTAAAGTGTTCTGACGGTCAAACATGGCAATAATCCTAAAAAGTTGGATTACTAAGTTCATTAACTTAGTAAAATCAACCTACATCATACAAAATCCACCATGACCTCTACACAAGACCTCTCATTCCTCTCCCTAGTCCTGAATGCCAGCCTATTAGTACAGTTGGTAATGTTGTTATTACTCAGCATGTCGATAGCCTCTTGGACCATTATTTTCAAGAAAACAGCTGTTTTACGTGGGGTCCGCCAGGATACCGAGCGCTTTGAGCGTGACTTTTGGGCCGGCGGAGACCTCAACACCCTCCTGGAGGCTGCCCAGCGCAATACCCGCAGCGATGCCGTCCTAGAGCACATCTTTGAAGCCGGAATGCAGGAGTTCACCAAAGGTCGTGAGATTGACGCCGCCCGCCGCGCCATGAAAGCCACTTACCAACGTGAAATGGACCTCTTAGAAGCAAATCTACCTTTCTTGGCATCCGTGGGCTCAGTCTCCCCCTATATCGGGCTCTTTGGCACTGTTTGGGGCATCATGCACTCCTTCCGCGGTTTAGCGAACGTGCAAAATGCCACTCTCTCTGCAGTTGCCCCTGGCATTGCAGAGGCACTGATCGCTACAGCCATTGGTTTGTTTGCGGCAATTCCGGCAGTGGTTGCTTACAACCGTGCAGCCACAGATGTGGATCGCCTCTCTATTCGCTTCGAAACTTTTATTGAAGAGTTCACCAACATCTTGCAGCGTCAAACTGCTGGACGCTAATTGAATTACTTAGCGAATCGATAAGCGAAAAAATTATGGCTGGCTCTTCATTACGTAAAAGCAAACGTCGGGCAATGTCTGACATCAATGTTGTTCCTTACATCGATGTCATGTTGGTGTTGTTGGTGATCTTTATGGTTACTGCGCCCATGGTCAATCCAGGTGTTGTCAATTTGCCAACCGTGGGTGGTGCCAAGGTGCAATCATTACCACCCGTCTTTTTAACCATTGATGCCAACGAAAATGTCATTGTGCGCAAAGATGGTGATCCCACACAAACGCTAAATAAATTTGAGCTTGGCGCTTTTGCAAGATCACAAGCAGAAAAATCTGCAGACCAGCCAATTGTGATTGCCGCAGATAAATCCATCAAATATGAAACCGTGATGGAAGTGATGTCCAAACTCAAAGAGAATGGCGTCAAGCGGGTTGGCCTTGCAGTCAAGACCCAGTAAGGCTAGGCTTCATTTAGCTGCCCATGAATAGCGCACCTACTTTCCAGTCATCCATCTCGCCATTTAAGCGAGGTCGTTTCACAAAAGAAGAAAGTACCAAACGCGCTTTTACTTTTTCATTAATTGCGCATTTAGGTTTGCTCGCTTTTTTAATGATTGGTATTAGTTGGAATAACAGCACCTCTTCGGGAGTTGAAGTGGAGCTCTGGGATTCTGCTCCACAGGTAGAGTCGCCGCCAGAGCCCGAACTCAAAACCGAAGTCAAAGAGGAAGCTGCAGATATCGCCATCAAGAAAAAGAAGGTTGATAAAGAGCCGCCCAAAAAAGAAGTTGTAAAAGAAAAACCGAAAACAGTGAAACCCCCTCCACCTAAGGAGAAGGAAAAACCGAAGAAGGAAGAGCCAAAGAAAGCTGAAGCCCCTAAAGCACAATCTCCCGCAGAAACCAAAGCCAATGCTGCGGCTGAAAAAGCACGCGCAGATCAATTGGCGCGCTTACGTGCGGCAGCTGGCGCTGAAGGTGGTAGCGGTGGCACAGTAGGTAGTGGCGTAGGCGGTGGCGGCAACGCCCCTCCAGGCTGGACCGATAAAGTAATTAAAAAGGTTAAACCGCTGATTGTCTTTAACCCAGAATCTGTGAGCGGCAACCCTGCAGCAGTCATCCTGGTAAACCTTGCACCAGATGGGGCGATTTTAAGTACCAGCATTCAGACTTCTAGTGGTAATGCTGGTTGGGATCGCGCTGTTCTGCTGGCACTTTCTCGGGCAGAGAGTCTGCCAAAAGACGACAATGGCAAAATTCCTCAACGAGAAGTAAAACTGACCTTTAAACCCAAGGATTAATTCATGCTGCAAATAGCAAAAAGACAGATTCAAAAGCTGGCATCGCCACTGCACTCTTTTAGCTTAGTCCTATTTGTTTTATTCACAAGCATGACAATTTCTGCGCCCGCACATGCGCAGATGAATATTGAAATCACTGGCGTTGGTCAATCGCTCTACCCAATCGCAGTCATGCGATTCAAAGATGAAAATAAATTACCTACCAGCGTTACAGAAATCATTCGTCAAGATTTAGCCCGCAGCGGTTACTTTAAAAATACCGAGAACGGCAATGCCGTTGAGAGCGATGAAGGTACGCCCAATTACAAATCCTGGACAGCACGTGGCACCGATGCACTTGTCGTTGGCTCGGTAGTTCAAACTGGTAACAATCAATTTGATATTCACTACAAGTTATTTGATGTTCGTAAATCACAAAGTCTGGGTGGCTTGAACCTCAATTCCAGTGCTGATAATTTACGTGCAGCTGCTCATAAGATTGCCGATGACATCATCTACAAGTTGCTGGGTGAGCGTGGTGTGTTCTCTACCCGCCTGTCTTATGTCATTAAGGATGGCAAGCGCTATCGCCTAGTGATATCGGATGCCGACGGTCAGAATATTCGTAACGCTATGAATAGTGGTGAGCCCATCATCTCTCCTTCCTGGTCACCGGATGGTAAAAAAGTGGCGTACGTTTCTTTTGAAGATCGTAAGCCTGTAATTTATGTTCATGAGCTTGCTACTGGTCGTCGTATTTCTCTTTCAAATCAAAAGGGAAATAACAGTGCTCCCGCATGGTCACCAGACGGCAAGAAACTGGCTATCTCACTCTCTAAAGATGGCAATACACAAATCTACGGTATCAATGCTGATGGCACTGGCCTGCATCGCTTAACTCGCGGCAACACCATTGATACTGAGCCGCAGTACTCTGCTGATGGTCGTTATATTTATTTCACGAGCGATCGCGGCGGTAATCCTCAAATCTATCGCATGAATGCTGATGGTGAACAAGCTGAGGGCGTGAAGCGTATAACCTTTAAACAAGGTTTTGTAACATCTCCTCGCATCTCACCAGATGGAAAATATTTAGCTTATATCGCTAACGTTGGTGGCGCATACCGTCTCTATATTCTGAATCTAGCAACAGGTGATTCTCAAGCTCTCACCGATGGCACTAGTGATGAGTCCCCTTCTTTTGCTGCTAATGGTCGCTACGTTCTCTATTCCACAAAGGTGGGAGGCAAGCGCGTTCTTGCAGCCGTTTCTGTGGACGGCAACTCTAAGCAGGTGCTCAGCATTCCAGGATCTGATGTTCGTCAGCCATCCTGGGGTCCATTCATGGACTAATTCTAAGTAGCCTAGATCCTCCAAACCCCTTTTTAGGGGTTGAAATAGTCACTTTAGATGCTCTTAGGGGCATAATATTGTCTATTGATTCATTTATAGATTCAGTCTGTAGGAAAAAGGAAAATTCATGAAGATTTCTATCGCACGTCGCGCAGCGACATTTGCCCTGATCGGCGCAACAGCATTTCTCATGGCGGCATGTTCCAGCGTCAAGCTAGATGACACTGACGGTGCTAACGGTAGCGGTGGAAGCGGTAAATTTGGCTCTCAGCCATGGAACGATCCAAGCAGCCCACTCTTTGAGAAGAGTGTTTACTTTGGTTTTGACGAGTACACCGTTCAGACTAAATATCAAAAGATGTTGTCTGCGCATGCAAGTTACTTAAAAGCCAATCCAAAGCAAAAAATCATTATTCAAGGCAATACCGATGAACGCGGAACTGCTGAGTACAACTTAGCTCTCGGTCAAAGACGCTCTGATGCTGTACGCAAATCGTTGAACTTGATGGGCGTTTCTGACGACCAAATGGAAGCAGTCAGCTTTGGCAAAGAAAAACCAAAGGCTGAGGGTGATACTGAAGCAGCTTGGGCAGAAAATCGTCGCGCTGACATTGTTTACATCACAAACTAATGATGGCGCTTTCTTACTCTGCAAAACAAACGCTCTCACGAGCGTTTTGTTTAAGTGCTGCACTCATCTGCTTGGGCGCATCCAATAGCGCTTGGGCCCTCTTCTCTGATGACGAAGCACGTAAGGCTATTCTGGATCTACGCAAGTCTCTAGCCACCACCCAGCTGGAGTTGCAGGGTCAGATCGACAAACTCAAAACTGAGAATGCTGAGCTTCGCGGCAAAGTGGAAGAGCTTCAAAAGCAAGGCGAAGACATTAACAACAGTCAAAAGACTTACTACCAAGATCTTGATACTCGCTTAGGTAATTTTGAACCACGCACAGTAACAATTGAAGGTGTTTCTGGAACAGTTCAACCTGGCGAGAAAAAAGCTTACGACGATGCATTGAAGGCATTCCAAGCCGGCAATCTAAAGAAAGCTGACGATAGCTTTGCTGCCTTCACTGCAAAGTATCCAAAAAGTCCTTACTTACCACTTGCCCTTTATTGGAGTGGTAACAGCAAGTATGCCAATAAAGAATATGCTGGAGCAATCAGTCAACTCCAAAATCTAATCAAGAGATATCCTAATCATCCACGCATTCCTACGGCAATGGTCACATTAGGAAATGCTCAATTGGAGAGTGGTAACAAAGCAGCAGCCAAGAAAACCTTTAGTGAGATCATTGCCAAGTATCCAGATACTGACGCAGCTAAAGATGCACAGCAACTCATCGCTGGCACGAAGTAAAGACTCTTCATAACAGCATGTCAAAGCTTTCAGCTGCATTTGAATCTCTGGCGCCCCGCAAGGCGGGTGCTCCAGCAGTCATCTTATTTTCAGGTGGACTAGACTCCACTACGGTTCTTGCGCTTGCTAAAGACCTCGGCTACACCCCTTATGCCCTTTCCGTAGGTTACGGTCAGCGCCACTCTTCAGAGTTAGCCGCTGCCAAACATATTGCCAAACAAATTGGGGTTGCAAGACATGAAGTAGTTAATTTAGATCTCACCCGTTTTGGCGGCTCTGCTTTAACCGATTCGTCTATCGCTGTTCCGATTACTCCTGGCAAAGATCAAGAAATTCCCGTTACTTATGTGCCAGCACGCAACACGATCTTGTTATCACTTGCATTAGGTTGGGCAGAGTCATTGGGTGGCTTAGATGTTTTCTATGGCGCTAATGCAGTAGATTACTCAGGCTACCCCGATTGCAGACCAGAGTATGTAGCCTCTTTTGAGAATATGGCCAACCTTGCTACCAAGGCCGGAGTAGAAGCAATCAACGATGCGAACCGCTTTCGGGTGCATGCACCCATCATTAATCTCACTAAGGCAGAGATCATTCAACTAGGCAACACACTAGGTGTGGATTACTCCCAAACCGTTTCTTGTTACCAGGCAAATGACCTAGGTGAAGCCTGTGGGGAATGCGAGTCTTGTCGTCTAAGACAGGCGGGCTTTAAGCAAGCTAATGTGGGCGACCCCACCCGCTATCAAAAAAAGTATTAAGGGTATTAGGCTGTGCGTAGCTCATCATCCTGCTGAATCAAACTATCAGCAGGGATTCCCAACATAGAGTGCAACCTCCAAATCATCTTTAGCGTCAGAGGACGTTTACGATTCAATATCTCATATACGCGATTTAAGCCACCAATCATCGGCTGCAAATCCTTTGGACTCAAGCCAGACTGCTCCATTCTGAATTTGATTGCTTCAATGGGCTCTGGCGGAGAAATCGCATAGTGCTTGCTCTCGTAAGCCTCTATAAGCATTAAGAGGATCTCGAATCTATCCCCATCCTTGGTCCCAGGTTTGGGCTCATGATCAAAATAGTAAGACGCTTGAGCTAGAGCATCTTTATATTCAAGCTTATTTCGAATGGGTTTTAATTCTTTCATTACTCCTCCAACTGAACTGTGCAAGCATCAATTCGATCGTATGCAGCATGGCTACCAATAAATTTCACATATACCGCACCAAAACTATAAGCAACCGCTACTACCAAACGGTAGGTATTTCCTTTGATATTAAAAACAACTCTATTACCTGCAATAAAACTCGCATTTCGATACTGATTCTTGATATCTTGCGGCTTTTTCCAACTTGCATGCGCTACTTCGTCATGCCAAGCCTTTAGTTGTTGCTCAGCATCAGGATGTATGCGCCAAAAATTTATTAGTTGTTTTTTGGCTATTATCCTCACCAAATAATTATAGTCCCAAATTGGGACTATAGCAAGTAGGGTTATATATCGTCACATCAATTAAGGCTTTGACGATTTAAAATATCAAGCAACATGAATATTTCAGACATACTTCGCATCAAAACTACATTTAGCATTACTGAACTAAGGCGTAATCCAGGAGAGACCATCAAGATTGTAGAAAATTTGCCTGCAGTTATCCTAAGTCGCAGCAAACCTAAGGCCTATCTTTTGCCAGCTAAGTCATATGAGACATTGCTTGATTTGATTGATGACGTCTCATTGATAAAGACCATCAAGACTCGTAAAAGCGGTAAAACCATAAAAGTAAAAATTTAAAGTTTATTAAGCATTCTCGCAACATAGCGCGCAATAAGATCTACTTCCAAATTTACGGCTTCACCCTGCTTTAAGTTGCCTAGCGTAGTGTTTTGCAAAGTGTGAGGAATGATATTGATATCGATGATGCAGGCGGTCGGCGTGTCTTCAGTCTGATTGACTGTGAGCGATACGCCATTTACAACAATAGAGCCTTTGTAAGCTAAGTATTGCGCTAGTTCTTTAGGCGCTTCAATACATAACAACCAAGAGCCGTAAGCATCGTTAGCCACCTGAGCGAAGTGGGCAACTTTACCAACACCATCGACGTGCCCGCTGACTAAATGTCCGCCTAAGCGATCATTTAAGCGCATGGCTTTTTCGAGGTTTACTGGACCTACCTTATCGAGACCAACCGTTTTATTCAGAGACTCCCGAGAGATATCCAAGGCAAAAGAATTATTTGTTAGCTGGGTAGCCGTCATGCAAGCACCCTGAATCGCAATACTGTCACCTAAGGCAACATCGTCCAAATAGCCCGCTGGAACTTCAACGACTAAATGTAAGCCATCACCTTTTGCTTGAGTGCTTTTAATTTGACCAACTGCAGTAATGATTCCAGTAAACATAGATGTGATTTTAGTTCCGAATAATTCTTAATGGCTCTTAATGATTCTCAGTGACTTTTTAGCAGACGCATACGAAGATCAGAACCAAAGAGGCTGTGATCAATGATGCTCCAATCCTGCCTCGTGTTTAAAGAATTCAGAGGTGAAACATTAGCCATGACAATACCCTCACCCATGAAGAATGGGGCGTAATATAGTAATAACTCATCGACGCAGCCCTCTCTGAGCAGAGATCCATTGAGCTTAAAGCCGGACTCAACATGAATCTCATTAATCTCACGCTCTTTAGCCAGGCATGAGAATAACTTTGGCAGATCCACTTTGCCAAAGGGGTTTGCCATCGCAATGACTTCAATGCCACGATCAGTAAACATCTTGGCCTTCTGCTGCATCTCAGGACTATCCAAGCCTGCGCACACAATGATCACGCCTGATTTATCAACGCCATCTAAGATCTTTGCAGTGGCTGGCGTCTCTAATTTGGAATCAACGATGATGCGCCAAGGCTGACGCTCAGTTTGCACCTCTCGCACATTCAGACTGGGATCGTCCTCTTTAACGGTACCCACACCAGTCAGAATGGCGCACGCTTGTGCACGCCAATGATGACCATCAGCCCTCGCCAGTGGTCCAGTAATCCACTGACTACGGCCATCGGGCAAAGCCGTCTTACCATCAAGACTTGCAGCAATCTTCATACGTACCCAAGGTAAGCCCCTGATCATTCTTGAGACAAATCCCGGATTTAAAGCGCGTGCTTCTATTTCCATTAATCCACAATGAACTTTGATTCCTGCTGCCTTCAATCGCTCTAAGCCTTTGCCAGAAACTAGAGGATTGGGATCTGACATCGCTACAAATACTGCTGATGGTTTAGCAGCGATCAAGGCATCAACACATGGCGGTGTTCTGCCAGTATGGCTGCATGGCTCCAAGGTCACATAGACGGTTGATCCTGCCAGATCATTTCCGAGCGCTTTAGCATCTGCTAACGCTTGAACTTCAGCATGAGCGCCACCCACTCTTTGTGTAAAACCTTTTCCAATAACCTGGCCATCTTTAACGATTACACAACCCACTCTGGGATTTGGATTCGACAAATAGAGTGCTTTTTGAGCCTCGGCTATTGCCTCGCTCATGAACTGGTGGTCAACTGCGCTGTACATGGGGTCTATTAAACCATTCAATTGCAGCGCTTTGCATCCCTCAGGGGATCACAGATGCGCCAACGACCGCCGCTACCCAAAATCATCTGGCGCTCTAGGTCGGGTACCCTGCGGTGGCCAAGAATCAAACGATTAGCCACAAACCCGCCTTAATCCGTTTTGGCAGCGCCAGCGGCGTTAAATAAAATACCCCGCCTCCCAGAATTGGGGTCAATAAACTGTTTACCACCACCCTTAAAGTAAATAGGGTCAATATTTGCCTGCGCGAACCAGGACTTATCAATACAGGCCGCCTTTACGGACTTTCCGGCACAGCCGCTTTTGACCACCCACCCCGCCTCCCATTGATCTCCCGAGCTTGGTACTAGGTGAACGGGCTGACCTAAATGCAGCGCCTGCTGACGAGTAAAGTGCGCGTGACTAATAAATCTTCTGGCAACAGTATCGATTTCTCGGGCCGCTATTTGCTCTTGCAATAAAGGCATCGTCATCATGGCGGTAATTGCAATAATTAAAACCACCGCCATTAACTCAAGCAAGCTAAATCCGTCTGTCGCCTTACTCAAATACTTGCCGCCAATTTATGCGAGTTACAACACTCGTTTTTTCATCGATAACAACACTTATCTGAATGACTGGCTTTTCTTTACTTGAAATCAACCAATAGTTTTTTCCAGTTGACTGAATAAAACAAGCATTGTCTTGAAGCTCTGCAAGAGTCGTTAAATTTTTCTCGCACTCTCGTATTGCATTTTCGGCGGAAATAAAATTTCTCTGGGCTAGCTCAATCGTTTTTATCTCGACGATCCGCAATGCATTTATCCTCTCCAAATAGACCGCTAAAGAAGAACATAGTAAGAGGAGTGATATTACCCAGGCCAGGATCACAAAAAATTCCGCGTAGAAAAAGTATGTTCAAGATCTAAATTGAGCTTAGCCCCGTCAGTCATGTGCAGCCTGATCTTGAATAACCTTTGCCCTTTATCTGATCGGCTCTGGGCGGCATTGAGCTCCTCAATATAGAGTCCACCAATGCCATTCATCAAGGTGCTGTTTTGAATTCGTCCTTGTCGATCTAGCGACTGGCATATCAGCGAGCCACCATTGACTTTTTGCCCCTTCGGAATTCCGGCTTGACGATCAACCAAGAATCCTTGCATGGCCAAATTATTTTTAGTGCGGTCTTTAGTTAATGTATTGCCGATGCAATCAAAATCTATTCCATCTGATAATTCATGGCGAACAGTTAAGGCATCTGATCCTCGAAAGCCGACACCTTCATTTATCTCAAGAAATACATTTTTGTTAACTAGATTTCCTGCTTTTTTCGTTTGAACTGTTTTGGGTTGCGTGTTAGGTTGATTATTGCGGTAGCCAGCCATACGAATAGCGCGCCCTATCAGCTCAAAGGCGCGATCCGCCTCTGAGATTAATGCTTGTGTCTTCTCATACTCAATTTGCTTCATAACTAAATCAGCGCTGGTTTTTAATAATGGATTGAGTAGTAGTGCGCATAGAGCGATTCCGACCAGACATTCGAGTAGGTTCATGAATTACGCTTTTGCTAGGCAAATGAGAATTGGCCCTAACCCGTTCTTGTGTTTCAAAGACATCCAATTCCTTTCTGAGTTGCAATCTTTTAGCATCTTGCTGGGTAAGCTTTAAAGCGAGGCGCTGATAAACCTCTACCGAAGTCACCCAAGCCCCCAAAATCAAGCTCATGGCTATCAAGACCTCCAGCAAAATGAATCCTTGGCTGTTCTTGGCCCCGATTCCCAAGATGTGGTGTTTTTTAAGAAGCATCAGGTATTTTCAAAGCTAGGATTAAGAGCTGAAACTCCCAGCCAAGGCTCTTGACGTCAGAAAGATGGGATATTGCCGTAGGACTGAACGACAAATAGGTCCTGCGCTTAAAATAGAGGGCTATGCCAAATACCCTTGCCTCCACCGAAGAAATTATTGCTGAGCTACGCACCGGCAAAATGGTGATCCTCGTTGATGAAGAAGATCGTGAGAACGAAGGCGATTTAGTCCTTGCCGCTGATCACGTCACGGCTGAGGCTGTGAATTTCATGGCAAAACATGGACGCGGGCTCATTTGCCTAACTTTGACACGCGAACGCTGCCAACAGCTCAATCTTCCCTTGATGGTTCGCGACAACGGCACATCGATGGGAACCAATTTCACGGTATCGATTGAAGCGGCGACTGGTGTGACTACCGGCATTTCTGCAGCAGATCGTGCACTCACGATTAAAACTGCAGTTGCTCCAAATGCGAAACCGAGTGATTTGGTTCAGCCTGGGCATATTTTTCCGTTGATGGCACAGCCTGGTGGCGTACTGATTCGCTCTGGCCATACTGAAGCAGGCTGTGACTTAGCAGCAATGGCAGGCTGTTCACCCACTTCCGTGATTTGCGAAATCATGAAAGATGATGGCAGCATGGCGCGTCTTCCAGACCTCCTAGAATTTGCCAAGGAGCATCAATTAAAAATTGGCAGTATTGCGGACCTCATTCAATATCGCAGTCAACATGAGAGCATTGTGGTTCGTGAAGGTGCCCGTGAATTCATCACCCCTTGGGGAAAATTCCAAGGCATGATTTATCGCGATACACCAAGTTCTTGCATTCATATTGCATTGGTGCATGGCAAACCGTCTGAGGCACAAGAAACCCTAGTGCGCGTGCATGAGCCAGTCACGGTTCTGGATTTCCTCGACTCAAATGTCAGCACCCACTCGTGGCCACTAGCTAAGGCCCTTGAGGAGCTTAGCTCCGCTCCTGCTGGCGTTGCTGTTCTTCTCAATGCCTCTGGCATTGCTGCCCCAAATGATCAAGACTGGTTAGCCCAGTTCCAAAAGCTCAATCAATCCCATGAAGAAGCCAAGAAGCCCTTGGCCAGAAAAACGGATTTCAGAAGCTATGGAATTGGCGCTCAAATACTAAAAGACATCGGCGTGGGCAAAATGCGTTTACTGGCTAATCCAAGCCCCGTTCCTAGCCTCTCTGGTTATAAGCTCGAAGTGGCAGGCTATAAGCCTTACACTCCTTGATATCAGTTGCGACCTTACAGTATTTAATAATTTTAGAAAATCGATATGACTAGCACTAAAGACTTTGTAGGCGTATTAGAAGCAGACCTGAATGGTCAGGATTTACGTATTGGCGTTGTACAAGCACGCTTTAATGAAGACCATTGTGTAGCCCTGACCAACGCCTGCATAAATGAACTCATCTCCCTAGGCGTCAATCAATCTGATATCAAGCTTGTGACTGTACCTGGAGCGCTTGAGATTCCATTTGCATTGCAAAAGCTGGTGGAAACTGGCGAGTTTGATGGCTTGGTTGCCCTGGGAGCCGTCATTCGCGGCGAGACCTACCACTTTGAACTGGTTTCTAATGAGTCTGCGGCTAGCATTACACGCATCTCTCTTGACTCTGGCTTGCCAATCGCCAATGGCGTACTCACTTGCGACACCGATGAACAAGCACTTGCTCGTGTGCAAGTCAAAGGTGCAGAATGCGCTCAAGCAGTTGTAGAGATGGCGAACCTAGCCTTGGCATTAACGCCAGATATCGATATCGAAATCAACTCGAGTGAATAAGAATAATTCGCATGTCTACGTCTAGCCAAAATCCGCTGAATCCACAAGCCGGTAAGGAAGTAAAGCCAGCGCCAAAGCGCTCGCTCACACCACGTCGCCGCGCTCGTGAGTATGCTCTTCAAGGTGTTTATCAAAGTCTAGTCATGCGTCGTGCAGGCAGCATTCCGAATGGTGCTGCCATTGCCAAGCAACTGTCCGAAGACCCAGCATTTCGTCGCTGCCAACTAGATCTCTTTCAAGGCATCTTTGATGGCGTTTTGGCACGCACCGACGAACTAGAAGCCATCATCACTCCAGCGCTAGATCGCCCGATTAATGAACTGTCGCCCGTAGAGCATGCAGCACTCCTCATTGGCGCCTACGAACTAGCAGCAGATCTCTCAGTGCCTTACAAAGTGGCAATCAATGAAGCAGTAGAGCTCGCCAAAACCTTTGGCGGTACGGATGGTCATAAATATGTCAACGGCGTACTAGACTTACTGGCCCAGAAACTGCGCACTACAGAAACACAGGCAGGCTAGATTCCAGGTCCGAAACCTCAAGCTCTAAGCCCCAATGACCAGAACCTCCATGTTAAAAGCCTGGAGGTTTTTTGCTTCTAAGCGGGATAAAATAATCTGTATTGATTACAGGGTAAAAACAGGGCAATAGATCATGCAAAAAGTAGATATCCGCAGCCAACTTCAAGATTCCAGTCTTTTTAGAGAAGAGGCTTTTATCGACGGTAAATGGATAGACTCCAAAAATACTTTTGCGGTCTCCAATCCCGCTACCGATGACATCATTGCAAACGTTGTTAATCTTGATACTCGAGATGTAGAGCAAGCCATCGCTGCCGCTAATCAGGCACTACCTGCGTGGCGCAACAAACTCCCCAAAGAACGCGCCTCTATTATGCGCAAGTGGTTTGATCTGATTATTGAAAATACGCAAGATCTCGCAAAACTGATGACGCTTGAGCAGGGCAAGCCTTTGACTGAAGCTGCTGGCGAAGTTGTTTATGGAGCTTCTTTTGTAGAGTGGTTTGCTGAAGAAGCGAAACGCGTTGAGGGCTCCATCCTAGGGACCACTTGGAGTGACAAGCGCCTGATGGTGCTAAAACAGCCGATTGGCGTGTGCGTAGCCATTACTCCATGGAACTTCCCCATTGCCATGATTACCCGCAAGATTGCACCTGCATTAGCTGCTGGTTGCACGATCGTGATTAAACCTGCGGAATTAACTCCACTATCCGCCTTGGCTCTAGCCGAACTTGCCAAACGTGCTGGTATTCCGGATGGGGTTATCAATATTGTGACTGCTGATGCAGCTCAATCCATTGTGATAGGTAAAACTTTGTGCTCTTCGCCTACAGTACGTCACCTGTCATTTACAGGATCTACAGAAGTGGGTCGTATTCTGATGGAACAGTGTGCCCCTACTGTTAAGAAACTCGCTCTTGAGTTAGGTGGGCATGCGCCATTTATCGTCTTTGAAGATGCTGATATCGACGCAGCCGTCAGCGGTGCGATGGCCTCTAAATTCAGGAACTCTGGTCAAACTTGTGTCTGCGCTAATCGCTTTTATGTTCACAAAAAGATACATGATCAGTTTGTTGAAAAGTTTGCTAAAGCACTTGCCGTTATTAAAGTCGGTAATGGTATGGACAGCGGCATCACCCAAGGTCCCCTAATTGAAAATGCTGCTCTAGAAAAAGTAAAGAAACATGTTGCCGATGCACTAAGCAAGGGCGCAACACTGGTGACTGGCGGCAAACAGTCTGCTGAAGGCAAAAACTTTTATGAGCCAACCATTCTTGCGAATGTCGGTAGCGAAATGCTCATTACCTACGAAGAGACTTTTGGTCCAATAGCCCCAATCATTCCTTTTGAGAGCGATGAAGAGGTCATCAAACTTGCAAACAATAGTCAGTTTGGTTTGGCATCCTACTTCTATAGCCGTGATATTGGCCGCGTCTGGAAAGTAGCGGAAGCTTTGGAATATGGCATGGTGGGTGTGAACACTGGACTCATCTCCAATGAGGTAGCGCCCTTTGGCGGCATCAAGCAATCTGGCCTTGGGCGTGAAGGTAGTGTTTACGGTATGGATGAATACCTGGAAATGAAATACGTCTGCGTAGGTTTATAAGAAACTCAATTGTTTCTGAGCTTAAGAGCTCTTTATTTCTTTTTATAGACCAAATCCCAAACACCGTGGCCTAGTTTGATGCCGCGGTTTTCAAACTTCGTTACTGGGCGATAAGCAGGTCTCTCTACATATCCTGCATGTTGAGCATTTAACTGTTCAAGCGTGGGTTTGAATTCATTGCAAATCTCGCCGGGTAATGCAGCGTCCTCTGCGTTGAAGGTTTCTATTTTTACCTTCTCGCTTGAAGTGTTTTGCAATACAGCCTCGGCATTCAGAACCAAGAGCATTTGCTCTGCATAGTTATGCCAATCTGTCGCCAAATGCAAATAGCCGCCAGGCTTCAATCTGGATACCAATAAGCCCACAAACTCAGCCTGGATGAGACGTCGCTTGTGATGGCGTTTCTTGTGCCAGGGATCGGCAAAGTAAATATGAATGCCGTCCAAAGAATTTGGGGCAAGCATATGTTCAAGCACCTCAACCGCGTCATGGCGAATGAGCCTTAAATTGGTGAGTTGGTTTTCACCAATGAGTTTTAGTAAGGCACCCACGCCTGGAGGGTGGACCTCGATTGCCAAGAAATCATCTTCGGTTCTCAGAGCCGCAATCTTGGCAGTCGTCTCGCCCATGCCAAATCCAATTTCTAAAATCTTTGGCTTATTTGAGCCATCAAACGCTTTAACTAAATCGAGATTAGAGGCTTGATATGGAAGTAAGAACTGAGGACCTAATTCATCAATAGCACGCTGCTGTCCAGCAGTCGTTCTACCAGCCCTGAGAACAAAAGATCGAATACGATCAAAATGTTTTGGGGCTTCATCGCCTACATTACCCACGTATTACCCCACAACCTTCTTAAAGTAGGCAATCGTCTCTTTTAGACCGCCCTCAAGATTAACCTTGGGCTCCCAGCCTAGCCTAGCTTTTGCTAATTCGATATTAGGCTGACGCTGTTTTGGATCGTCTGATGGTAATGGCTGATGAATGATCTTCGATTTGCTACCAGAGAGCCTCAGAATGGTTTCGGCCAACTGCAACATCGTGAACTCACCTGGATTACCAATATTGACTGGCCCGGTAAAGCCTTCTTCAGAGTTCATCATTTTGACCATGGCGTCAATTAAGTCATCGACATAGCAAAAGCTTCTGGTTTGTTGGCCATCACCGTAAATCGTGATGTCCTTACCTTGTAATGCTTGGACAATGAAATTACTCACTACGCGGCCATCATTGGGATGCATGCGTGGGCCGTAGGTATTAAAGATCCGCACTACTTTTATATCAAGATTATGTTGTCGGTTGTAATCGAAAAAAAGGGTTTCCGCACAGCGCTTGCCTTCATCGTAGCAGGAGCGAATCCCAATAGGATTGACTTTGCCCCAATATTCCTCTGGCTGAGGGTGTACTTCTGGATCACCATAGACTTCACTAGTTGATGCTTGCAGGATGCGGGCTCTGGTTCTCTTGGCAAGACCGAGCATATTGATTGCGCCATGTACGCTGGTTTTAGTCGTTTGCACCGGATCATGCTGATAATGCACAGGGGAGGCTGGGCAGGCTAAGTTATAAATCTGATTGGTTTCTACATAGAGTGGAAACGTCACATCGTGACGCATAAGCTCTAAGCGTGGATTAGGCAGTAAATGGGCCAAGTTCTCTTTGGTGCCCGTGAAGTAGTTATCCACTACCAAAACATCATTACCCTCCTTGAGGAGCTTCTCAGTCAGATGAGAACCAAGAAAACCTGCGCCGCCAGTGATGAGGATTTTGTTCATGTGTAGTTTCTTAGAAAATATTAATTATCAATTAATCGCATTAATCACATTAACGATTAATCTCATTTAGGAGTATTCCAACCTGCAGATCGGTAGGCATAAACAACTTCAGTCAGCACAATCGAGAGTGATGTCATAAAAAAGACTAGGCCCAGCACAAAAGTCCAGATGACATAGGTTGTTTGTAGTGAGCGGACCGCTCCTGCCTGAAAGAAGAATAACTCGAGGACAGTTAAGGAAATAAAGACGCCACTGAGCACATCAAAAAAGATGGCTGCTGTGCAAAGGCGTCCACGAATTTGGGCCTCATCAGCTTCTTTATTCATATGCTGCAAAAGCGCTTCATCTTTTACCTCACCCCGATTAATCGCTTGGCGTATGGAGCGCATGCGATCAACAGACCGCGCAAGACGACCAGAGATGGCATTAATGAGGGTGGCAACCGCTGTTAGCAAGAACACAGGTGCTAGTGCCAGTTGAATATTATTCGTAATTGCGTCTATTGATGCATCCATCATAGTTTCCAGAACTTATTAAGTGGCATAACGATTAATGGGACCAGGCTATTAAACCAGTATAGGCAGTAAATAACACGAGCAAACCAAAAGCAATGCGATACCAAGCAAATGGAATGAAATTATGGTGTGCCACATAATGAATTAACCAACGAACACAGACAAACGCTGAAATAAATGCAGCAATAAAACCCACAATGGTTGCAAGCGTAAACTCTGCAGAGAAGGCAACTGGCGCCTTCCATAGCTTCAGCAGCTCGTAAGCAGTTGCGCCACCAATGACCGGAATAGCCAAGAAGAAAGAAAACTCGGTTGCTACTGCACGCGGTAAACCAAATAACATACCGCCAATAATGGTTGCGCCCGAACGCGATGTTCCTGGAATTAAGGCTGCGCATTGTGCTATACCAACTTTTAGAGCGTCCAAAGGAGTGAGATCGTCAACCGACTGAATGTGACTAGGAATGCTCACGATTTTTTGCTGACGTCGTTCAGCCCAAAAAATAATCAGAGCACCCACAATGAATGCACTTGCTACCGGGATTGGCGAAAACAGTACTGCTTTAATATGTTTCCCAAATAAAAAGCCCAGACCCATCGCAGGAATAGAGGCAATCAATAAGTTCAATACAAATCGACGTGCAATGGCACTACCAGAAAAAGAGGTGGCAACGTTGATAAGCTTTTGGCGAAACTCCCAGCAAACCGCTAATATCGCCCCAAACTGAATAATGACCTCAAAAGCCTTACCTTGATCATTATTAAAATCGAGCAAATCCCCGACTAATATCAGATGCCCCGTGCTCGAGATCGGCAAAAACTCCGTTAATCCCTCGACTACCCCCAGAATGACTGCTTTTAGTAACAAAATTAGATCCATGGACCAAATTTTAAAGGCATATAGATGCAAATTCGGGGATTTGGCAAAATAGTGTCCAAATAAGCATTTTGAAGAAATTAGCCTTAAACTGCATGGCACATTGAAAAGTATCCGAATTACATGACCTCAACCCGCTTTAGACTTTCTAGACTTACCGCCTTTGGTTTGATCCTGAGTCAAGCGCTTGGTCTTGGAGCGTGGTCATCCACAATATTGGCGCAAAGTCCCAATGCTGCAGCAAGGCCCGCTTTACCAACCCCAATGAGTGCATCAACCCTGATTGGGCTTGAGCAACCGCCGCAGATGGTGCCACCAACAAGCAAACCAGCGGTACCCGCAGTCTCAGCACCATCCAATTTGAATGGCAATAAAAGCACTGATGTCAAAGGGCAATTAAACGATTTAATTCAACTCTATCAAGAAGCGGCTTTTAGCGATCCTGTATTAACCTCCGCTCGCTTTAATTACCAAGCCAGCAAAGAGCTCTACTGGCAAGGTTTTTCTTTATTAATGCCTCAGGCCAATGCTACCCCTGGTGGAACCCGCTATTATCAGCACGGCACTGGAACGACTCTAGTTTCAAATAGCCCTGGCAACAGTCGCGTCTTTGATCAAAAAAGTTATACCGTCACACTGACCCAGCCCGTTTTTAACGTTGGTGCATTAGAGCTTTTTAAGCAAGGTGACCTCAATACTAAATTAGCAGATATGCGCTTTTTCTTGGCGCAACAGGATTTAATCTTGCGAGTATCACAAGCCTACTTTGATGCACTAACGAGCCAAGATAATGTAGCACTCTATAAGAATAAAAAGGATTTGATTAAGCAACAGCTTGAAGCTGCTCAGGCAAAATTTGATGCTGGCTTAGCAACCATTGTGGACGTTAATACTGCCCAAGCGGCTCTTGATTTAGCAAGCTCTCAAGAAATTGCCGCTCAGGCTGATTTGATTGTGAAGCGTGGTGCCTTAGAGCAAATTGTTGGACGGCCTGTAGGAGCATTAAAGCCCCTGGTTAAAGACGCCAAAATCGAAGGTGTTCTCAAGGACCCGCGCAGCAAGAGCAAGGATTCTAAGGGCTACCCGATTGCTGAAAGCGTGAACCCACATCTTCCTCCCGGACAAACTTTAGAAGATTGGATTAACCAAGCGGAGTCGGCCAACTTTAATGTCCTAGCTGGTCAACTATCAGTCAGTCTTGCAGAGAGCACCTATCGTGGTGCCCAGGCATTGAATTACCCCACCGTGAACTTAGTTGGAACTTCTGGATACAACACTTCGAACGGCACGCCTAACAACTACACACCATCGAATACCAATGTGTACAACAATACCTTGGCCCTTCAGATGACTATTCCACTCGTTTCAGGTGGATTTAATAGTTCTGTCATTCGTCAAAATGCTGCTTTAGTAGATGCAGCTAAAGCCAACTACGACAACTATCGCCGTACAGCGGCACAAAACACTCGCACTGCCTTTACAGGATTTTATGGTGGCTTAGCTAGCGTTAAAGCTTATGAAGCAGCGGAGCGTTCAAGCACCTCAGCATTAGAGTCCAGCAAGCTAGGATTTCAAGTTGGAACTTTAATTAACATTGATGTTTTGATTGCACTAGACACACTCATCAATACTCGTTCATTACTGCAACAGGCAAGATACAACACCATCTTGAATGCCATCAGACTAAAAGCACATGCAGCTGCATTAACAGATGAAGATTTAATCGCAATTAATTCTCTATTGCGCTAAGCATTTGGTGCTTAGAACTTATGCATGTCTCTTAGCCCTAGAAGAGCAAACTCAAGGAAGCATCCATCACTTCCGACACCTGCGGCGGCGCTTGAATATCACCCACATTACGAATATTGGTAGACCAATAACCCTCAGTCTTCCATCTTGGTGAGTCGCAATAAATTTCTACTGTAGGTTTACCTAAAACGGCAGCAAGATGCGTAAGGCCCGTATCAACACCCACTGTCAGTGCGGCACCAGCGATCACTGAAAAAGCATCCTGAATCGAAAATGCTTGGGGCACCAAAGCATGAGGAATATGCGCTGCAATCTCTTTGCTCACGGCTTGCTCAGCTAAGCCCCCCCAAGGCAAGACAACTTGATAGCCACGAGCAGCCAACTCTTTACCTAAAGCTATCCAGCTTTCATTCGGCCAACGCTTGGCCTCTCTAGCAGTCGAATGAAAACACAGCACATAAGGTACTTTTAATTCCTTTAAGACTTCACCCGAATTGGCGTTCAAAGAATCCACGTAAGCCTTTGGATAAAACTGGGGTGATGTAGTGCGATCAATCAACGGCCAATCGAAAGCAGAAGACATTACCCAGCGGGAACGATCTACTGCATGGCATTGGGCTGGAACTTGTACTGATTGGTTATAAAAAGATCGTGCAATGGGTTCATACCCAGAAAACTCAGTTGCATTGGCAAGGCCCGCAATTACTGCGTTAGGCGTCTTGCTCGCTAATGAGCAAACAATTGCTGATTTGAGAAGACCTTGAGTCTCTATCACAAGGTCATAAGTAACTTTTTGCAATTCTTTTCTGAAGGCGAAAAATTGCTGCCATGTTGCCAGCTTGAATAAATTCTTTTTCCAGCGTCGCAAACCAAATGGAATGATGCGATCAATACCAACGAAGCCTTTTTGACTGAGTAAGGGCTCAAGCAAATGAACATACCCCTCTTCAACAACCCAATCAATTTGCGCATGCGGCATCTGCGCACGAAGATCCCAAACAATGGGTAAGTTGTGAAGTACATCTCCTAACGAGGAGAGTTTCACCAACAAAATCTTGGGATTAGCGGAAGATAAGTCGCTCATCAAAATTCAGAACTTAGGTGCCGCATCCCATGAAAAGCCGGCCGCATCCTTGGCATTCATATTCGGTTGAACATCGGCAGGCAATGGCCATTCGATTCCTACCGTAGGATCATTCCAAGCAAGGCAAGCCTCGCTTTGGGGATGATAGTAATCCGTCGTTTTATAGAGAAATTCGGCAGTTGGTGAGAGCACTAAAAAGCCATGAGCTAATTGCGGCGGAATCCATAATTGCTTATGGTTTTCTGCGCTCAATTCAACACCCACCCACTTGCCATAAGTAGGCGAATCTTTGCGAATATCGACAGCCACATCAAATACACTGCCTGCAACAACGCGCACTAATTTACCTTGCGTCTTCTCTAGCTGATAATGCAAACCACGCAAAGTCCACTGACGCGAGAAAGAATGGTTGTCTTGCACAAACTGAACGTCTATACCAGTAACTTTGGCAAAGTCCTCTGTATTAAATGATTCAGTAAACCATCCGCGCTCATCGCCAAATACTTTTGGCTCCACGATAAAAACATCATGTATCGCAGTAGACGTTAACTGCAATTTATCAGAGGAGCTCATTTAAAAACCTTCTTGGCAGAAAGTGAAATGGGTTGAGCTGAGCTATTGAGCTCATTCAAAATCTTGCCCAAGTATTGGCCATAACTATTTTTACTTAACTGCGCAGCAACCTTTTGCACTACCTCGGCACTAATCCAACCTTGGCGATAAGCAATCTCTTCTGGGCAGGCTACCATCAAGCCTTGACGCTTTTGCAGTGTAGCGATGAAGCCCGCAGCATCTAGCAATGAATCATGCGTCCCAGTGTCCAGCCAGGCAAAGCCACGGCCCATAATCTCGACATTGAGCTCATTCTTTTCCAAATAGACACGGTTCACATCCGTAATCTCGAGTTCGCCACGAGCACTAGGCTTGATCGAGGCAGCAATATCGCAAACCTGATTGTCATAAAAATATAAGCCCGTTACCGCATAGTTACTACGTGGTTTTAAAGGCTTCTCTTCAATCGACAATGCCTTGTAATCTTTATCGAACTCCACCACGCCATAACGTTCTGGATCATTCACGTGATACGCAAATACAGATGCACCTGAAGTGCGATTATTTGCACTATTAAGCTGATCTACTAATTCATGACCATAGAAAATATTGTCGCCAAGAACTAGGGCGCTGGGATGATTGCCAACAAAGTTTTTTCCTAATGTAAATGCTTGCGCCAGACCATCTGGCGAAGGCTGCACACAGTACTCAATATTAAGACCCCACTGGGAGCCGTCACCCAAGAGTTCCGAGAAACGCGGTGTATCGTGTGGCGTGGAAATTAAAAGAATATCGCGGATGCCAGCAAGCATTAAGGTGCTTAAGGGGTAATACACCATTGGCTTATCGTAAACCGGCATTAGCTGCTTTGACACTGCTTGAGTCACAGGATAAAGACGGGTGCCAGACCCACCAGCCAAGATAATGCCTTTGCGATTTACAGCCATTAATAACCCCTATTTCAGCATCACTGGCAAACCTGAGGTATTAAATCAAACCTTTCGAGGCTAACCTGGATATGTATTCTTGAACCATGCCCTCCCAAGCTGGGAAACTTGGCATATTTTGAGGATCATTATAAGAGTTTGAAGCTTCAGAGGCCTGATTTTGCAGGGCGGAGCGCAGTTTAAAGCTATCCATACGGGAGTTCATGGGCCTAGGCGCCGGTAGAGGGTATTCAACAGCGAGAATGGGTTGAATAGCATCGGGTTTGATCCTTAGCTCGATACCTGCATTCAATGCAGCCTGAACTGCAAAAGAGGCCAATCCATACCAAGTAGCCTCACCCGCCGGCACGGCATGATAAATGCCTGATGGAAACTGCTTTAATTTCCACGCTGAATCCAGAACTAAATCCAAGGTAACCTGCGCAAGCCACTCCGCACTAGTCGGAACTCCATACTGATCATGGATGACTTTTAATGCTTCACGTTCTTTTGCCAAGCGCAGAATCGTACATATGAAATTACCGCCATCCCCATAAACCCAACTGGTTCTGAAAATGGCAAATTGACCCTTTGATGAATTTGCAAATGTCTTCTCAATTGCCTCCTCACCAGCAGCCTTGCTTTTGCCGTACATGCTTAGTGGATTGCGAATGTCATCTTCAACATAAAAACCTTCTTTGCCGCCATCAAACACATAATCCGTCGAGTAATGAAGAAAAGTAGCATTACTAGCTACAGCATATTGAGCCATAAGCTCTGGCGCCCTGGCATTTACCGCATAAGCTAAATCAATTTCAGTTTCCGCTTTATCGACTGCTGTATAAGCAGAAGCATTGATGATGAGGTCGGCCTTAGCTGCATTCAGTTGCTCAAGTACTTCCCCCTCTTTGCTGAGGTCACACTCGGCTCTACCAAGGTAAGTTACACGCAGATTTGCAGAGGCTGGAAGTTGTTCAAATAAAGCTTTGAATGCTTTACCTAGTTGACCATCTTTTCCGAAAACTAAAATATTCACGCAGTTATTTAATCTCAGTATTGACTATCAGTTGTACTGTTTTTGCAGCCAGTCACGATAGGAGCCGCTCACCACACCGTCAATCCAAACTGGGTTATCCAGATACCACTGAACTGTTTTACGAATGCCGGTATCAAAGGTCTCAGCAGGCTTCCAGCCTAACTTGCGCTCTACCTTGCTGGCATCAATTGCATAACGGCGATCATGGCCTGGACGATCTTTTACATAGGTGATTTGCTCCACATATGACTTGCCGTCTGCACGAGGTTTAAGCTCATCCAAAATACTGCAAATGGTTTTCACCACATCGATGTTGGCCTTTTCGTTCCAACCGCCGATGTTGTAAGTCTCGCCCAATTTGCCCTTCGCCAACACCTCACGAATAGCGGAGCAGTGATCGCCAACATAGAGCCAATCACGAATCTGTTGGCCATCACCATAAATAGGTAATGGCTTGCTGTTGAGCGCATTCAATATCACTAGCGGAATTAATTTCTCCGGGAAGTGATAAGGGCCATAGTTATTTGAGCAATTGGTTGTTACCACTGGGAACCCATAAGTATGAAACCAGGCGCGGACTAAGTGGTCTGATGCAGCTTTTGATGCCGAGTAAGGACTATTGGGCTCATATGAATTGGTTTCTGTAAAAGCAGGATCTGTTAAAGATAGGGAGCCATATACTTCATCCGTAGATACATGATGAAAACGGAACTTTTCTTTAACCTCTCCTTCAAGAGCATTCCAATACTCACGAGCACACTCTAATAAATTAAACGTACCCACGATATTTGTTTGCACAAAATCTGCAGGCCCATGAATAGAGCGATCGACATGACTCTCGGCAGCGAAATTCACGATCGCACGTGGTTTGTACTCAACCAATAATCTGGCGACCAGCTCTTTATCGCCAATATCACCATGCACAAATACATGGCGAGGGTCATTCTTTAGTGAATCCAGTGTTTCCAGGTTGCCAGCATAAGTTAACTTATCTAAATTAACGATACCTTCATTACCCGGCACTTTCAACCAGTCCAGAACGAAATTACCACCAATAAAGCCAGCGCCACCGGTTACGAGAATCATATAATTTCTGCCTATTTATATTCATCATTTAGCTGCTTGGATTATGATGAATACTGCCCAAAAAAATCACTTTTCTGATTATAAAGACTCTGAAATCTCGTTAATGACTATTACATTTGAAACCAAGGTTTGGGAGAATGATTGGGAAATCATGCTTAAAACCGATCGAATTAGAAAAATGATAGAAAGATGCCACCATTCTTTCGAGGAGAAAATTCTTTATATCAATAATGTGAGTGATTTAGATGTAGTGAAACGCGCTGCAGACCGCTTAGTATCCGAGCAAATCATCTCCAAATATATAGTAGTGTCTGAGTATGCAGAAACAGCTTTGGAATTTTTCTCCTTAAGCAAGGAGAAAATGGGTAAAGGGTATTACTACTCTATTGCAGAACTTGTCTCTATTTACCTTACAAATACAAAGCATCTTTTGCATTTTTCTAGTGACTCCATCATCGCACCGCGAACTCGCAAAGATTGGCTTACAGTTGGCATAAATACTCTAGACTCAAATCCTCAAGTTAAAGTTTTTAATCTGATCTGGAATAAAAAATACAAAGAAGCGGCAAGAGAGTCTGAATTTGAAGATCAAGATAATTTTTACGGAAATGGATTCTCCGATCAAATGTATCTAGTTCGTGCATCCGACTTCAAAGACGCTATTTATGAATACGACCACCCTGATGCCGCTCGTTATCCTGCGTATGGCGGAGAGCTTTTTGAAAAAAGGGTCTACTCCTGGTTAAGACACCATAATTACCTCAGAGCAACTTATAAGCATGGCAGTTATTTGCACCAAAACTTCAGCAATACCCCATGGAAGAAAAAAGTGTCCATACTTCTCAATTGCTCAACCTTATTTAAACAATAAAATCTCTAAGCCCCATGCAAAAAATTGTCCTTTTCAGAATTAGCAGCAGAGGCTACCCTAAGGTGAAGGTCGATGGCGTCAATAAATATGACTCCCTAAAAAATCTAGCCACAATCTTTAAAGACTGGAAATTTATTTGCGTAGCCGATAATTGTGATGAGGCGCTAATTGAGCACATCAAATTCAATTACCATTTTGATCAACTAATAGAGACAAACCTGGGTAATCCTGGATCATTTTGGAGGCTTTACGAGATTGCGCTTGGGATCGCAAAAGATGATGACATTTTTTACTTTATTGAAGATGACTATCTTCACCTCCCAGAGGCGCCAAGCGCCCTTGAAGAGGGTTTACATTATTTTGACTATGTTACCCTCTATGACCATCCTGATAAATACAAGCTCCACGATGGTCCAATCAATCCCTACGCTAAACGCAATCGGCATTCAGAATCTACCGAGGTAGTTGCAGGACCAACTCAATGGTGGCGCACCTCAAACTCTACTACCATGACCTTTGCGGTGACCGGAAAAACGCTCAAAGCAGATGCTGACATTTGGTCAATTACCAAAACAGCTAAGAAAGACTTTGATTTTGATAACTTCTGCGTCATCACCAAGCAACCCATGATGGCCAAATCAAGATACATCAAGCAAATCCCACGCAGACTTAAGTTTTGGTCCAAGCCCAAGCGCTATCTAGGCATCAGCATCCCTGGTTTGGCGCTTCACTTAGAGCAAGCCTATTTGAAAAAAAACGATGAAATTCGCTTCTCGTTACCGCCACAGACATACCCAAGCAAATCTAAATAGCATTTTCCAAACAATGAAACCTAAGCTACTTGACGTATTTTTGTTCTATAACGAGCTCGACCTTTTAAAAGCTCGTCTTGAATACTTGGGGCCTATAGTTGATCATTTTATAATCTCAGAAGCGAATGTGGACTTCTCTGGGAGCTCAAAAGAGTTTTTATTAAGCCAGGAGTTAGTGAATGCACTGCCCTTTGCCCACAAAATTATTTACCACCGGGAAATCTTTAACCTAAACTCAATTCCATGGTTATTTAACAAACTAAAATATCGTAATCGCATCACTCGCTATCTTTGGAAGATTCAGGACGCCCAGAGAAACTCAACCTTAAAACCTTTAAAACCATTTAGCCCACAAGACATAGTTATCTTTAGCGATTTAGATGAATTCCCTAGTGAGTCGGCCATTCAAGAGGGCATTCGAGCATTGCAATCTGGTAAACCTGGCGGGCAGAAACCTCATGCGTACAGCCTTGATCAAACCTTCTATTACTACAACCTCAATAATGCAGCACCTTATGACAAATTCTATGGTTCGGTAATGACAACGCTTGGCACATTCAGGAAGCATCTTCCGCATCGCTTTAGAAGTGGCAAAAATGATTTTGAACATATAGCAAGTGGTGGTTGGCACTTTTCCTACTTCATGGATGAAGAAAAAATTCTAAACAAGATCTACGCAATTAGTGATGTAGAAAATCTCAGTGCTTATAAAAATATCACCATGGAAGAAATACAGCAAAAAATATTATCTGGATCGGATCTCTATGATCGTGGTACAAAGCTTAATAAGACAGAGTACAAAAAAATTCCCAATAGAGTGATCGGGGTTATTCAAAAATACCTACCAAACTGCGCAAGAATTATCTAAGCTAATTCTTTAGCATTCCTGTCGGCAAAGATTACTACTGTTGAGCCCACAGTAAGGAAGAAAATAGTTGCCTCAAAGTATTGCTTCCATGTAATCTCGGCAATAAGACCAAAAGGAAGAAAAGCTAGAAAAACAACCGCCCATGGTAGTACAAGTAAAGTTTTATCTTTAATGCCAAAGTAAATAATCGATAGCATCGAAGAAAAAACCAACAATAACCCAGGAATTCCAAACGCCAATCCAAAATCAATCCAACCACTATGCACTTGACCTTCATGCTCATGAGGTACTTTTGCATGTATCTGTAAACCCTCAAAGGAGCGGTTAATTGAGCCATACCCTAGCGGATACTCTTTAATCAACCTCAAACCCACAGCCATATAAGAGAAACGGATATAAGTGTTGATGGCAGCCTCACTACCAGTGCTATTTAAGGGTGTTGGCACCGTTCCTTCGCGCTTCTGCCATTGCTTATTTGTATCAATATCTAAACCCAATGCCGCATCCTGAAAAACGGTATCCCAACCCTTATAAGCAGAAGATTTATGGCCCTTCCAAATCCCAACTGCCAGCGAAACGACAATTACTAAAACAGCTACTGACAATATCTTAGAGCCACCTTTGTGCAATAAAGTATTTATCAAAACCACAATCGCCAATAATGCACACAAACCCAATGCAACCGCTATTCCATTCTTAGTGCTAGATACCAAGGCTGAGACCAAAACCAATGTCAATCCCATTAACCACATCAAAATTTGCACCACATTAGACTTATCCATTTTGCGCATGACTAAATGAATTAAATTTCCAGTTGCAACTCCAGCTGCAACGGCTCCAAAATAGGCTGTTTCAATTTTTGTAAACAAGAAACGAACAAAATCATTCGGCTTAACCCATGCGTGATGCAGGTAAGATGCCCAGCAATAAGATGCAACATTAATTAAGGGGGTAGAAAAAAGGGAAATGTAGAAATAAGCGCGAAGACTAGAGTACCTGACAATTGCAATCCCTAGACCTATAGCAGCAACTGCTCCGAGCAAGGAGCGCATCCAAACCCCTTTAATTTCTGAGAGCTCCAGCGCGGGATTTAAGGAGAAAAAGAAGTAATGAATAAGCACCCAGAGAAATAAGCCAAAAACACAATACAGGGGGATCACCTTAAAGCCCGCAGATCTAAAGTCAGCCCAGTGATATTGAATTAAACCGATTGCTGAGAGAAAACCCACAACTAGAAAAACATGGCGCAAAGCAATGGTATTAGGAACCACCCAAATAAACAGCAAGCCAACAATACTTGCAACAGATGAAATGGCTAGTTGTTTCTCGGTAATTTTCATATTATTTAGCGCTTAGCTGCCAAAATTTCAGCTTTAAAAATCGTTTACGCATTTTCCACTTGAAGCGCACTTTAGCGGCAATTTCCTTCGCTAAACTCACCCTACCCTGCTCTTGCAATGAATAAATTAAATCATAGCCATCAAGGCCATTTAAATAATTATAGGGCAGTATCTTGATAAAGGCCTTTAATTCGAAATCATTGAGAACTCTGCCAAAGTTGAAGAATCCATGAAATCCAAAAGATGGATGCCATGTAGAACGCTCAACAGAAAATTGTTCGGCGACTCCAGTAGGTGCAATCCGAATTCCACACTCCTGCTTTAAGAACTCCTTGTTATCAACGCATATGCAATAGTCTTCAGGGTGTCTTTTCACAAACCCAGGCTTTTTCATGGCATTCAATAGCTTTACTGATCGCAGAGAAAAACCGCCATTGCCAACTGCAGTCTTTGGATGGTGCGGCCAAACAGCCCCAATATAGTCGTAATTTAAGAATTCACTTTCCCATAACTCTGGGTTGGTAATAAAACTATCCCACTGAATCACCAACACATGAGAGCCTTCCACATATTGGTCGAGACCAGTTAACAAAAGCTCAGAATAATCTTTGGTAGTCCTAATTGGAGGCGCTTGAACATACTCAATATCAACCCTATTTGACCTTACCTTTTCCAAATCTGTAATGAGCACTACCTTAGCAAATTGGGTTCCTTTCAAACATTGATCAATCGCCCAATGCGCTAACTCAGGTTCACGCGTCTCGACGCATAACAGAGTGACATTAGATAGATTGAGCATTACCTGTGTGATATTTGAAAGTAGTTAATACTTAATACATGAATCCAAGCAATAATGAAATCTTAAATTGAATCTTTTTCAGGACTCGTTTAACTGATCTCCACGCTCTCGAAAAGATACTCTTATTTGATGGGCCATAATCTCCCCAGCTTTCCCAATTTGATTGGTATACAACCCCCAAATAGTCGTAGGCAAGAAGCTCTTCTTTGTATCCTAGCACTTGATGAGCCCACAACTGATGCTCATAGTGGTAATGCATAAACAATTGTTCGCGTGGATAAATCGGAATTGCCCTAAAGTTAATGAGCGATTCGCCATACCAAGTGAACTCAGATCCACAGAGTAATACCGCATCAAGAAAATTCATATTATTAGGTGTTAGATAATTCTTATCCAAGGACTCCCAAACTTTTCTACACCACAAAAATGGGGCATAACCAAAATCGTAAGTGACGCCCTTGCGACCTAAGGCAGCTTTAATTGGCTCTCGGTCAGCCAAAAAGTGTTGGCGAATCTTCTTCGGGCCAAAGCGCTCCGTAGCCTGAAGAACATCGCGACCCTCATGAATCACGGAGTAAGGGATATCGTCCTTAAAAAGGAAATCGCTTTCATCAAAATCACGGATGAAGATACAGTCTGAATCTAAGACCAGATAATTTTCAGAAATGCCCAATCTCCAGAACTCAGACTTAATCACTTGCTGTCTTAAGCCACCGCGTATCTCATATAGCTGTTGAATATTGAGTTTTGGATTTGCTTTGAAGATATCCATCTCATCAAAAATGATGACTTTATAGCCCTTGAGATGCTCCTGAAATAACTTGACATCATCTGCGGGTACAGAAATATAAAAGGGGATATTGCCTTTGTTGTGCTTTTGGATGCTTTGAGCAAGCTTGACCGTTCTCTTCAAGTCTTTTCGGAAGGTGCAACAATATAGAACGAGATTCAGCATAGTTACCCTAAAAAAATTAAAGGCGGGGTTATTTCACAACACTTAGGATTGTATCTACCGCTTGCTTTACGCCTATGGGTTTTCCAGCTGGAACTGGCAAGCGCTTTTGCTCCCAATCCAACCAAATGCGCTCTAAAGCTAGTTCAATAGCCTCAGAATCATTTTGAGGACTCAGGTATGCAGAGCGTTCCAATAACATCTGATCCAACTGAGGATTGCGATGGGTGATACCCCAAATAGGTCTGCCAGCCCAAAGATACTCATAAAACTTCGAGGGAATGTATTCAGCGCACCATTCGTCATTGCCATGCAAAAGGATCAAAACATCCGCAGATTGCATTTTTTCAACCACGCGCTCACGTCCTGACTTACCAGTGTTGGGATCTTTTTCTAAACGCCCATGGGCTAGCAAAACATCATCAAACGTTAGATGTTTGAGAGCATCGACAGTTAATGAATCTAGCGGTGCTCCATAAGCATTCACCCGAATATGCTTTCTTGCCTGAGGATATTTCTTAAAAAGCGGGACCAGGGCATTTAGTATGGTGGAGAGAGAACGGTCATTTGCTAAAGAACCAAAGTGACACAGATTTAAATACTCGGAATACTGGTGCACTTGCTGGCTACTTGAACCACCTGGAGGTTCGGCACCAGGAAGCACCATAAAACCCTGCGCATTATGTGGGGTATTGAGATTTGGATTCCGTACTTTCGCATAATGTACGGCGCCATCGGTAAACCACCAGGCCAAATCCGCATATTTGCAAATTTGCTTTTCTAAATATTGTCTAAAGCGAGCATCACGATTCTTGGGCTTTGCAAAACCCGGATCATCTGGACTCTGACGTATGACCAAGGGATCATGTATCTCCACTATCCATGGTGTACCCGTTTTTTTCTTGAGCCATAAACCTGCCAAATGGGCAGACCATGCTCCCCCTGTTGAGTAAATAAGATCGATCTTGCCAGAGCGAATTAAACGTAAACCATGAAGGTAGGCAGGAATCGACCAAGACCACTGACTGGAATAACCAAGAACAAACTTTTCTAAGGCAATAAAAGGGGCAAGCAGTAAAGAAACAATACCCGTTGAAACTTTGTAAAAAAGTCCTCTACCATATTGATTAGCGATCCAGTGACGAAAATCAAACCGGAATGCAGCAGGACCCCAAGCCAGAAATTGGCGATGTGGAAAACGTTGATCCTTAATTCCGGTAATAGCGCTAAAGACAATGGGCTCAATACCCGCTTCCAGAAAATAAGGAATCTTGTCAGTAATTGTCTGGCTTGAGGCACGGCCATCCATGTTGAAGCCATGCGACAAAATTAACCAACGTTTTTTGGACTCCATGCTGGTGCGCTTAATTGCCCGCAACAATAGACATGACAGCCATACGGACGGCAATACCGAATGTCACTTGATTGAGGATGACTGACTGAGGTCCATCGGCTACTGCGGAATCAATCTCCACGCCACGGTTCATAGGGCCTGGGTGCATCACAATTGCATCTGACTTCGCCAAGGCCAAACGTGTCGGTGTTAAACCATATTGCTTAAAGAAAGCATCGCCCTCAGGAACCTGGCCAGCCTCCATGCGCTCTTTCTGAATACGCAAGGTCATCACTACATCAACATCTCTGAGGCCTTCTTCCATGCTATGGAAGACTTTTACGCCAAGCATATCTAAATCGCTTGGGAGCAAGCTCTCTGGACCAATAGCACGTATGTCTTCACAACCTAGAGTTGTCAGTGCATGAATATTAGACTTCGCTACACGACTATGTACAATGTCGCCCACAATCGCCACTTTTAAGCCTTTGAAGTCTTGTTTAAAGTGCCGCATGGTGTACATATCCAGCAAGCCTTGGGTAGGATGTTGATGACTACCATCACCAGCATTCACAACGTGCACATGGGGCGGCACGTGATTAGCAATCTCAATAGGGGCTTTAGAGACGCTATGACGAACCACAAAAATATCTGCCTGCATCGCCACCAAGTTATCAATCGTATCTAGCAAACCCTCTCCCTTTGCGGTGGAGGAAGTAGAGATATCCAAATTAATCACATCTGCAGATAAACGTTTTGCAGCAATCTCAAAAGTTGTTCTGGTACGAGTGGAGTTTTCAAAGAAGAGATTGAAAACACTTTTGCCTCTTAATAGAGGAACCTTTTTAACCTCGCGCGCAGGGTCAGTCACACTCACAAATTGCTGGGCAGTATCCAAAATATGAAGGATTTGCTCCTTTGGCAGACCTTCAAGCGTCAGAAGATGGGTTAATTCTCCAGCGGAATTAAATTGATTGACTGGCTGACTCATTATTCACGCTCCTCTAACTGAAAGCTGAACTTGCCAGCGGTGTCTTTCTCTAAAACCAGAATCTGATTCTCCGGAACCTCTACCTGCTCACCAACAAAGTTGGCAGCAACTGGTAGTTCACGATTTCCGCGATCCGCTAATACCATTAATTCCACTTGGGCAGGCCGGCCAAAATCAAATAACTCATTTAAAGCTGCGCGAACAGTTCTACCGGTTAACAAAACATCGTCGATCAAAATTACATTAGCGCCATTTACATCAAACGGCAAATGCGTAGTCATCGTGCTAGCGGTGCGCAAAGCTGTCATCCCCTTCTCCGCATAATCATCCCGATGAAAGGCCACATTAATCACACCAAAATGAGGAAGCCCCAAATCGTAGGCCAAACGCTCAGCAATCCAAGCGCCTCCCATGGCTAAACCTGCAAGCTCAAAAGCACCCTCTTGCTTTCTCTTGCGCAGATTGTCTAGTAATTTTCCGTATAACTGTTCAGCGTTCATTCTTAAGTCCGGTGCTTTTATCAATCTATTTAGTATCTATATTTAATTTAAAGATTTCGCGCTTTGCTCTGCAAAATACTGCTCTAAGATCAAAACAGCAGAATGGGCATCTAGATTGTCGTACATCTCTGGATCCCCCTCTAAAACAGCTGAGGTATAGCGTTCATCGACCCAAACAACTGGTAAATGAAAGCGTCCGTGTAGCTGATTGCCAAAGCGGGTTGCTCTCAATGTCATCTCATGCGGCGTGCCATCTGGGTGGGTTGGCTTCCCAACTACCAATTGGTCTGGCTGCCACTCCTTTAATAGAGATTCAATCTCCTGAAAAAGAGCGTCGCTACTTGAGGCAGATATCGTCTTTAGTGCTTGTCCCGATTTGGATAAGGAGTTTCCAACTGCCACACCCACTCTGCGAGTTCCATAGTCAAAAGATAGTATGGTCAATGCCTCAGGCATGCCCAGCCTCACCCGATAGACGGGATAAATCAAATCCTAAATGGCTCACCGCCTTCTCATAACGCTGGCTCGATGGTGTATTAAAGATGATCTCAATCATTTGCTCGCGAGCTAGCGGTACATTCATCCAACCATTCAGAGTAATTTCTTCCTCAAGCTGACCAGCACCCCAACCGGCATAACCTAAGGTCATCAAAAAATGTTGTGGTCCTTTACCCACTGCAACGGCCTCAAGAACATCCTTTGAGGTGGTCATTGTGAGACCGCCTGGTATTACGAGAGATGAACTATAAGGACTCAGCGAATCAGACTCATGCAATACAAAGCCACGTTCAATTTGGACGGGGCCACCAAAATATACTGGTTGCTTTAATAAAGGAGCAATCTCTAATTTCAATTCAATCTTGTCAAATAGCGTTTCTAAATCGACCTCAGTAGGTCGATTAATGACCAAGCCCATGGCGCCTCTCTCAGTATGCTCAAAGAGGTAAATTACGGAACCAGCAAAGTTTGGATCTACCATGCCCGGCATGGCAATCAAGAACTGATTGGCAAGGTGGTCTGCGGAGAGGGAAATGGATGACTCTGATACAGAAGCTGGTTCTGAAGCAGGGGGTGCTTTTTTAGCAGAAGTCATGGGTCCTATTTTACAGAATATCTAGATTTTTCCGGTAATCCAATAGGCAAAAAGGCCGACTATTTCATGAACTAGGATGTTCCAATTGTGAGCCCCATTGGTTAGGTCAAAAGAAGTCCATTGCAAGCGATGGGCCGTTTGGTAATCCACTGGCACGGGAATAACTTTGATTCCCTGTTTTTGAAAAACCTTCTCTGAACGAAGCATATGACTCGCTGAGGTAATCAAGAGCCATGGCTTTAATTGCCCAGCATCTGTTTTTAAACCAAACTCCTCAATCATCGGCTTCATATAAAGCACATTCTCATAAGTATTTCGAGACTGGTTTTCGTAATGAGCGTTCTGCTCACTTAAGCCCTGCTCTTGAATCAACCGCTTAAATGCATCTGCCTCCGAAACCCCTTTTGGCGTAATGCGACCTGAATAACCGCTAAATATAAACGGCACATTGGGGTTCTTGCGTATTAACTCAAAAGCTTTAGTCACCCTCTCAGCAGAGGAATAGATTGAAATCTCCCCTCGATCAACAGCAATCTCTCCGCCTTCAATTGCACCGCCCAAAATAATGATGCCACCAAGGTCACTGGTTTCCAATTTTGAAATTTCAATTTTGGGCACTACCTCTTCAAGCGCCCTCAGAAATACTTCTGATGTGGGTAACCAGCCCACCAGCACAAGATCAATTAATGCCAATACTAATAATCGCTTACAAATATGAGGCTTTCGCAGCGACAAAAACATCAAAGCCAATAGAACAAAGACTAGTACCCAATTGAGCGGTTCAATTAAAAATTGCACTACTTTTGAAACAATAAAAAAGATCGTATCCATATTGTTTGTGATCTTAACCCGACAGCCCAGCCTAAGCGCCTGCATTGAAGCCAAATAAGCCCTAATATAGGGGCTATGCAAAAAGCTCTCGTTTGGCTCCGCCGTGATCTACGTCTTTATGACAATGCCGCCCTTCACCACGCCCTCAAGGACAGTGAGAAGGTTTGGCTCGCCTTCATCTTTGATACCGATATTCTCAAACCCCTACTCAAAGGCGAATTAGATCCCAAAGGCCTGAAGCACGACCGCCGTGTGGATTTCATATGGCAAGGGTTAAAGCAAATTGATGATGAATTACGCACCCAAGGTGGTGGACTCATTGTTCGCTTTGGCAAGCCAACTGAGTGCATTCCTGAAATTGCCAAAGAACTTGGTGTTGACACTGTATTTGCAAATCACGACTACGAGCCTTCGGCTATCGAACGTGATGAGACGGTTCAATCTAAATTAGGAAAGCATGACATTGGGTTTGAGACTTTTAAAGATCAAGTGATCTTTGAGAAGAAAGAAATTCTCACTAACTCCAATACCGTTTTCTCGATCTTTACACCTTATAAAAATAATTGGCTGAAGACCCTTCAAGAAAAAGATCTGGCTGCTTATGAGTGCAATCCAAAGCCAGGTCAACTGGCAGCGATTCCTAAAAAATTAGAGCAGCCCTTCCCCTCACTTGAGTCTATGGGATTTTGTGCCACTGGCATTGAAAGCTATCTACCGCCGGGCTCAGAGGGTGGGCAGGTCTTCTTAGAAGACTTTTTATCTCGCATAGACCAATATCAGGTGGGCAGGGATTTCCCGGCAATCAAAGGCGTCAGCTACCTATCCACTCATTTGCGCTTTGGCATGCTCTCGATTAGAGGTTTAGTGCGTGAAGCGCATCGACGTATGCTGGCAGGAAGTATGGGCGCAACCATTTGGTTAAGTGAATTAATTTGGCGTGATTTCTATTTCATGATTCTTGCCAATCACCCTCGCCTTGCATCGGGCGCATCTTTTAAGCCAGATTACGACAACATCACCTGGGAATCTGGAGCTAAAGCAAAAAAATTATTTACTGCTTGGTGCGAAGGCAAGACAGGCTATCCATTAGTGGACGCTGCCATGCATCAACTCAACCAGAGCGGTTATATGCATAACCGCCTGCGTATGGTAGTAGCCAGCTTTCTAACAAAAGACCTAGGGATTGATTGGCGTTGGGGCGAAGCCTATTTTGCTGAACATCTTAATGACTTTGAACTTTCCTCAAACAATGGCGGCTGGCAGTGGGCCTCCTCATCCGGATGTGATGCACAACCTTATTTCCGAATCTTTAACCCCATTACTCAATCCGAGAAGTTTGACCCCGAAGGCAAGTTCATCAAGCGCTACCTGCCCCAACTGGAAAAGCTCTCCAAGAAATCAATCCATGCCCCATGGCAAGTTGGTCATATTGAATTAGAGGCTGCCGGGATAGTGATCGGGCGAGACTACCCGTTACCAGTCGTCGATCATGATGAGGCCCGAAAAAATACCTTAGTACGCTACAGCGTAGTCAAAAAGGTGGCTTAATCTTTTTACTCAATCGCGCTAAATCGGGACCATTTCACCATTCGGATTTAAGATAGGGTATGAGCAAGATCTATGCCGTAGGTGATGTCCAAGGCTGCGCACCTTCATTAAAAGCCTTGGTCAAAAAACTCCCAACTAAATCAAAGATGATTTTTTTGGGAGACTTGGTTAATCGCGGACCAGACTCTCTGGGTGCATTGCGCCAACTCAAGTCTTTGCAGGAATCGGGTCGTGCCGAATGCATTCTGGGAAACCATGATCTTCACCTTTTAGCAATTGATGCTGGATTTCGCAGCCCTAAAAGCTTGGATACGATTCAACCCATCTTGTCAGCACCTGATAGAAAAGAACTGATTCATTGGGTTCGCAATCGACCCATGGCGCTGAGCAATGGAAATGTTCTCACTGTGCACGCAGGCGTACTTCCCCAGTGGGACTTGCAGCAAACGATTGAATGCGCACAGGAAGTAGAAAAAACACTGCGCAGCAAGTCTTACAAAGACTTTTTAGCCAATATGTATGGCAATACCCCGAATAAATGGAGCAAGTCCCTGAAGGGTTATGAGCGTCTTCGTGTCATCACTAACGCACTTACGAGAATGCGTTTTTGCACACCAAGTGGTCAAATGGAATTTGAGAGCAAGGAAGGCTTAGAACAAGGTCCTAAGGGCTACATTCCCTGGTTCATGGTTCCCAACAGAAAAACTCAGGACGTCCTGACTTATTTTGGTCACTGGTCCACCTTAGGCTTGTTGCGCCAACATAATGTGGTTGGTCTAGACACCGGCTGCGTATGGGGTGGAAAACTGACAGCCCTTGAAATCTCAAATTCGAATAAAGACCATAAAAAATTAGAGGTAATTCAGGTGAGTGGGTATGACCACCCACTACGCATGTAATCTCTTTATCTAGACTAGAACTGTATTCTTAAAATCTACAGTTTTTTGAATGCACTCTCAGCGGCAGCAATGATGGTGTCGACAACTGCATTGTCATGCGCAATCGATGTAAAGCCAGCTTCGTATGCTGAAGGAGCTAAATAAACACCTTCATCCAACATTAGGTGAAAGAACTTCTTAAATGCCTCGATATTGGTTTTAGTCACTGCATCATATGAAGTTGGAACTTGATCAGCGAAGTAAAAACCGAACATACCACCTACGCTATCAACCGCAAAAGGAGCATTCGCAGTATCTGCCGCTTGCTTTAACCCAGCCATCAATTTTTCGGTCTGACCGGTTAAGCATTCGTAAAAACCTTCTCTGGAAATAATCTCCAAAGTCTTTAATCCAGCAGCAACCGCAACAGGATTGCCAGATAAAGTCCCCGCTTGATAAACATTGCCGAGAGGGGCAAGCTTAGACATGATTTCCTTCTTGCCACCAAAGGCTGCCATTGGCATGCCACCGCCCATAACCTTACCCAAGCAGGTGAGATCAGGCGTAATGCCTTGCAGAGATTGAGCGCCACCTAGAGCCACTCTAAAACCAGTCATCACTTCGTCATAGATCAATACAGCACCATGCTTACTAGTAAGGTTGCGAATAACGGATAAGAATTCTTTTGAAGGCTGAATGAGGTTCATATTGCCGGCAATTGGCTCCAGAATTACTGCAGCAATCTGGTTACCTTGCTTTTTGAATACCTCTTCAATTGCTGCAACGTCGTTATACGGCAGAACCAAGGTGTGTTTAACCAGATCCTGCGGTACGCCACCAGAGGATGGCGCATTCTGCGTAGAATCAGCAAAAGTAAGTAGGCCTGACCCCGCCTTAACCAACAGACTATCAGCATGGCCGTGGTAACAACCTTCAAATTTAATAATCAGATCACGACCAGTGTAGCCACGAGCCAGACGTAAGGCACTCATTGTTGCTTCAGTACCGCTAGAAACCATGCGCACTTGCTCAACGCTTGGCATTAAGGCGCAAATACGTTCGGCTAATTCAATTTCACCTTCAGTGGGTGCGCCATAACTAAAACTCGTCTCTGCAGCCTTCTGAACCGCAGCCACTACCTCGGGGTTGGCGTGCCCCACAATCATCGGGCCCCAAGACATAATTAGATCGATATAACGCTTGTCGTTAGCGTCCCAAAAATAAGGGCCATTGGCTTTAGTAACAAAACGCGGAACTCCGCCTACCTGACGAAAAGCTCGCACCGGAGAGTTAACACCCCCAGGGATCGTCTTTTGTGCACGCTCAAATAAAACTGCGTTTTGATCTACTGTTGCCATCATTGCTTTCGAATTCAATAAATTAAATTGCCATCATTTCAAAATCTTCTTTGCGAGCACCACATTCTGGACAAGTCCAGTTCATGGGAACGTCTTTCCACAGGGTGCCCGGTGCGATACCCTCATCAGGCAAGCCAGCAGCTTCGTCATAAACCCAGCCACAGATCAAACACATATACGTTTTAAATTCCATTACTTTGTTCTCCGAATATTTTTAGCTACTTGCATTTAGCTACATTAAGCTTGCTCTTTTATTTTAAGGTTTTTGACTGCTTTAAGCCGGTCGTTTAGCGTGCATCTCAAATTTGAATAAACGGCATTCAAGAGGACCATTAAACATGGGGGTGCGCTTCGATTCCTTAATGCGCAACTGACCCGGTAGCGCCATATCTGCAGTCAGCACAAAAATATTCCATCCACCAAAATCATCCTTGAGGTGCTGTCCAAATTGGCGTAAAAACTCAACAAACTTAGGGTCTTGCTCTTCCTGGGCCTGCAGCTTTTTCAATGATTCACGACTAGAGCGTTTGGCACATTGACGGCCTGTCTCTAAGTTCAACTCAAAACGATTATTAGGCTCATCATCGTAGTTTTCCTCTTGAGTAGAACTACGATCCTGACCACGCCCACCTTTGATCACTAAGCGCTCGCCATATGGGGGATTTAGCAACATCACGCCTGCGCTTGCATTACCCGGGGGCTTTGCAGCCAAAGCATCGATCTGGCGTGCTACTGGCTGATCAGGCAATTGCGCTCTTTGCCAATTGCATTTAAACATCGATACTAATTTCTCATTAATATCGCCACCCGTAATTTTCAAAGACTCTACATTGGGAAGTTGCTGACGCTTTTCTAACATGAGTGCCAGCGCAGCCTCTTTCAAAACCACCCAACGCTTTTGCTCAGCAGACTCATTAAATGGTTTAAGCCTCTGAAATCCAAAACCATGAGCTGAAGTTACCAAGGGTCGATAGGCCAATCTGCTGGGCTTAGCGTCGTCGTACATCCCCGCCCGAATAGCCCCAGGCGGTATGGCAAGAGCCATTTGAGCAGCCTCAATGAGAAAGGTACCGCTACCACACATCGGATCAAATAAATTTTGACCAGGCTTCCAAGCAGTGAAAGACAAAATACCGGCTGCTAAATTTTCTTTTAGCGGTGCGTCGCCTTTTTCATCACGCCAGCCGCGCTTAAACAACGCTTCACCTGAAGTATCTAAATAAATAGTGACTTGGGTTGCTGTCAAATGAGCCTGTACACGAACATGTGGAAAGGCAGTATCGATACTAGGACGATCGCCCGTCACATTGCGTAAACGATCAACAATGGCGTCTTTAATTTTGAGCGTTGCAAAATTTAGACTCTTCAATGGGGAACGGTGTGCTGTCACATCCACACGCAATGTTTGCTTGCTAGTAAACCATTCTTCCCAAGCTAAGCCACTAGCCAATTTGTACAAATCATCTTCTTGCCTATAGGGTGCTTGTGCCATTTGTAGTAACACCCGACTTGCGATGCGTGAATGCAAATTCAATGCCATAGCAGCGGAAAGCGGTGCGGCAAGACCAACGCCACCCGTAGGACTGGTAGGAGTCGGGTCAATTACCCATGCCCCCAGGGCCTTACATTCTGGGCGCCCCGCAATCTCCGCTAGCTCCTGGGCAAGCGGCACTTCTATACCGCCTGGACAAACAACAAAAAATCTCATGGGGCTAACAGTCTTTAAATGGGGGTATTAAAAAATAAAACGATATTAATAGCTCGGTCTTAAGGCTTAAATAGCACTAAAGCCACAACAATCACCAACAAGATCACCGGCACCTCGTTAAACCAACGAAACCAAACGCCAGATCGCCTGTTCACACCAGTGCGGAATTTCTTGAGCAGGCTTAAGCAAGCGTGGTGATAACCGATCACCAGGATCACAAAGAATAATTTGGCATGCATCCAAACATCACCTGCACCAATACCAAAATAAAACCAAAGCGTTAAGCCCAGCAACACCGCAGGCACAGCCAGAATAGTCATAAATCTAAACAGACGATCGGCCATACCCAATAAGCGAGCATAAGCTTCAGTGTTTTTTTCTTCAGCCAAGTTGACAAAAATTCTGGGCAAATAAAACAAACCCGCAAACCATGAGGTAATAAATACGATGTGAAAGGTTTTTACCCAAAGGTAGGCATTACTCATAGATTTTATTTAGTGTGCTCTATAGATTGTTAATTAAGTCCGAATCTCGCCATGGCCCATCACCACATACTTCAATGAGGTCAAACCATCTAGCCCAACAGGGCCACGGGCATGTAGCTTGTCATTTGAAATGCCGATTTCAGCACCAAGACCATATTCAAAGCCATCCGCAAAGCGAGTGCTGGCATTGACCATCACACTAGCGCTATCGACTTCACGCAAGAATCGGTCAGCCTGCGCCTTGTTATTGGTAATAATGGCATCAGTATGTTTGCTGCCATATTTCTCAATATGATTCATGGCCTCATCCATATTCGCCACAGTCTTAATGGACAAAATGGGAGCCAAGTACTCTGTCTGCCAATCTTCTTCTATAGCATCGACTAAATTCTGAAACCCATTGGCCTCGAGGGTTTTACGAGTCAAACCATCCACACGCAATTCAACACCTTTGTCTTGATAAATCTTACAGAGGGTTGGCAATACCTGATTTGCAATCTCTTGATTAACTAGCAAAGTCTCCATTGCATTGCAAGGTGCATAGCGCTGGGTCTTGGCGTTGTCGCACACTTTAACGGCCATTGCCACATCCGCATCCGCGTCAATATAAGTGTGGCAGATACCATCCAAGTGCTTAATCATGGGTACGCGTGCTTCAGCCATTAAGCGCGCAATGAGACTCTTACCGCCGCGTGGCACGATCACATCAATATATTGCGTCATCGTAATCATCTCACCAACAGCGCTGCGATCGGTAGTGGTCACCACTTGCACGGCATCTTTTGGCAGGCCTGCGGCGGCCAAACCATCTTGAATAATCTGTGCCAACAAAGTATTGGAATCAATCGCTTCCGAGCCGCCACGCAAAATTACCGCATTACCGGACTTGAGGCACAAGGCAGCAGCATCAATCGTGACGTTAGGACGTGATTCATAAATGATGCCAATAACTCCCAGCGGAACACGCATCTGTCCCAGCTCGATTCCAGAGGCTTGCTTTTGCAAAGCTGATATTTTTCCAATTGGATCTTCTAGCGAAACAATTTGCTCCAACCCCAGAGCCATAGTTTCTATTGTTTTTGGTGTCATGGTTAGGCGATCAACAAAAGCTGCATCTTGGCCATTCGCCTTGGCGCGCTCCACGTCCACTTGATTTACCCTCTGAATCTCATCTGTTTTTTGGCGAACCACTTTAGCAATGTGCAGTAAAGCCTGATTCTTTTGCTCACTCGATGCACGCGCCATAGCCCGCGATGCAGTGCGTGCACGCATCCCAATATCTTGCATCATTTCTTTAATGACTGAACTCATTTCTATTCTCTGCTTGCTCTCTTGTTACTCTTTAATTCACTTTTATACAGTTACTGCATTTGCTTTATTTACTCATTAGCGCAATAAATTGCCAACCAAGCGCAGACCATCCCAAGGATCCGCAGGCAACTCTGCCGCATGCAATCCCTTTACTTGACGATCCAGGCCTGCAGCAACCTGCATTGCCCTGCGCAGCTTAAGGGGCTGAACCCTTCTCAATGCTGCCGGATACAAACGCTCTTTATTTCCCCAAATTCGATTAGCACGCATCAGGTTTTGCACTGATTCACCGGCATCGCTAGCCGCTTTTAATTTAGATAGTATCCGAAGCTCTTCGGTTACGCTCCACAGAATCAACACCAATGGCTCACCCTCACCTTTGAGGCCATCTAACATGCGATTTAGTCGCGCTAGGTCTCCAGCAAGCATAGCCTCAGTCAACTCAAAAACGTTATAACGCGCCACCTTCAGAATAGATGAGCGAATTTGCTCTTCGCTTAACTTTCCGGTTGGATAAAGCAAGCCCAACTTCAAAATTTCTTGATGGGCAGCAATCAAATTTCCCTCAACTTGATCTGCAATAAATTCGAGTGCGCGCTGACCTTCTGGTCCCGCTTCCACTTCTTGATTTTGGCGCTTTAGTCGTCCAGCGATCCACTGCGGCAAGTGACTACGGTCCAAAGAATCAATCTGAATCGCCATGCCAGCGTCATCTAACGCGCTGAACCAGGCAGAAGTCTTGGTTTTTCCATCTAAGCGCGGCAAGACAATACAAACAACAGTGTCTGGACCATCCGATCCAACCGGTTGGGAAGCAATTTGAGCAGCGAATTGCTTTAAAGCATCCGCCCCATCACGACCTGGCTTACCCGTCGGGATGCGCAACTCTACCCAACGTTTATCACCAAACAATGACATGGTCTGACCCGCATTTAATAAAGCACTCCAGTCAAATCCACGCTCTTGCAATAAGACTTCGCGTTCAGTGAAGTTTTGTTTCTTGACGGCGGCTCGCAATTGATCCATAGCCTCCATCATCAACAAGGGTTCATCACCACTAAAGATATAGAGTGGCAACATTGCACCACCAGAATTCAACGACTTCAGGTGCACTTGCAAGGCATCCACTTTAACCATGCCTTGTCTGCCTCTAGAATGCTCTAGCTTGCGGCGCTCTTGCAGCAGCTGCAACGCGACGTAAGATCTGAATGGCCAAATCTTTACGCATCAATGTTAAGAACTGCTGAATTTGAGCATCAGTCGCCAAAACAGTGGACACACTAAAGTCCATATCGCGAGTCATATAGATTTCAGCTTCAGGCACTACATCAGCCCCCGCTAAATCGTAAGCCCTAAAGCCGACACGAATATTCAGACGGTAAGCTGATACCTGACCATTTGAGTTGTAAGCCAAAATCTCGCGACCATTGATGTCGTTGGTAATATCCAAGATGAGATCCGCATCCTTGGGGTTGATAGCCACCTTTGCATCAGTCCCCGTCAAAATGGCGGTTTGTAAATCCGCCCTTAATGGTGGCGATGGATTACCGGTAATCGCAATAACTTTAAATGGCAAATCCACCATGCCGCGCAAGCGATAACCACATGCGATCAGCCCCATGACTGGAGCTGTAGCAATGAAGCCTAGCATTGCACGACGAAGGGAATTTACGCTCATGATTCTTTTCTATTTAAGCAACAATATTGACCAAACGTCCAGGCACCACAATCACCTTTTTCGGCGCGCCACCATTTAATGCCTTTTGTGCAGGCTCACTTTGTAAGGCCAAAGCTTCAACCTGTTCTTTACTGGCATCAGCGGGCACCTTGATATCACCGCGCAACTTACCGTTAATCTGCAGCATCAACGTTAGTTCTGTTTGCACTAAAGCCGCTTCATCTACAGAGGGCCATGGAGCATCCAATAGCGGTCCAAACGATTTGGTGTAAGCAAGGTCTTTCCACAGCACATGGGTCATATGTGGAACGACTGGGTACAACACACGCAACAAAATACTTAAGCATTCACGCAATACAGGTGCACTAATCGCTGCATTCTGTTTCAGCTTGATTGGCTCTAGTGTATTGAGCATCTTCATTGCCGCAGAGACAACTGTGTTGTACTGACGACGTTGATAGTCAAAATTAGCTTGCTTCAAAATCGTATGAACTTCACGGCGCAATTCTTTTTCAGCATCACTCAAATTACTAGGCAAGCTATCGGATGCATCACGCAAGACACTCGCTTGACTGCTGGAATACATCCACACCCGACGTAAGAAACGAGAAGCGCCATCCACGCCAGCACCAGACCACTCGAGCTGCTGTTCAGGAGGTGCGGCAAACATCACAAACAAACGCGCAGTATCTGCACCGTATTGATCGATCAAAGCCTGTGGATCAACACCATTGCTCTTGCTCTTGGACATTTTCTCAACACCGCCGACTACAACCGGGGTATTGGAAGTGTCGCCAATTAACTTAGCACCCTTTGGTCGACCTTTTTCATCAAGATCTAGCTCCACATCCAAAGGATTTAGCCAAGTCTTTTTGCCGGAGGCATCTTCAGAGTAATAAGTCTCGTTGAGAACCATGCCTTGGGTTAGCAAATTCTGGAATGGCTCATCAAAAGTAATGAGATTGAGATCACGCATGACCTTGGTCCAGAAACGTGCATAGAGTAAATGCAAAATCGCATGCTCAATACCGCCAATGTATTGATCCATTGGCATCCAATATTCATTACGCTCATCCACCATGGTCTTCGCATTCGGACCGGTATAGCGCATGAAATACCAAGAGGAATCCACAAAGGTATCCATGGTGTCAGTTTCACGACGTGCAGGCTTGCCGCACTTTGGACACTTCACATTTAAAAAGTCAGCACGTTTATTGAGCGGATTACCGCTGCCATCGGGCACGCAATCTTCCGGCAACACGACTGGTAGATCCGCCTCAGGAACAGGGACAGCGCCACAGCCCGGATGATTCTCATCGCCACAATGAATAATTGGAATTGGCGTACCCCAATAGCGTTGACGAGAAATACCCCAATCGCGCAAGCGATAGGTGGTCTTGATCTCACCAATACCGAGCTTTTCTAATTCTTTTGCAACCGCACTCACAGCCTCATCGTGTGACAAGCCGTCAAACTGAGCACTGTTAAAACAAACCACATCGTCTTTTTGGGCATACCAATCCTCCCAGCGAGTGGTATTAAACATGGGCGACTCACTTTTCAGTGCAATCACTTGTTTGATCGGTAAGTCATACTTGAGCGCAAAAGCAAAATCGCGCTCATCGTGCGCTGGAACACCCATGACTGCGCCATCGCCATAAGACATTAATACGTAATTACCAACCCAAACAGGTACAGGTTCATGCGTCAAGGGATGTGTCACATACAAACCTGTAAACATACCTTCTTTTTCTTGGGTGGCTAAGTCTGCTTCAATCACGCTACCCGTTTTGCATTTCTCAATAAATGCAGCGAGCTCTGGATTGTTGGCTGCCGCTTTTGCCGCCAACGGATGCTCTGCCGCTACCGCACAGAATGTGACGCCCATGATGGTGTCCGCACGAGTAGTAAAGACGTAGAGCAAGCCATCCTGAATGAAGTTGCCATGATCGTCTGCAATCTCATGCTTAAAAGCAAAACGCACACCGCGACTTTTACCAATCCAGTTTTGCTGCATGGTCTTAACGCGTTCAGGCCAACCCAAACCATCTAAACCGGAGAGCAATTGCTCTGCATAAGCAGTAATGTTGAAGTAGTAACCAGGAATTTCACGCTTTTCAACTAATGCTCCAGAGCGCCAACCACGACCATCGATTACTTGCTCATTCGCCAAAACGGTTTGATCGATTGGATCCCAATTGACTACTTGCGTTTTGCGGTAAGCAATACCCTTTTCGAGCATCTTGAGGAAAAGCCACTGGTTCCAACGATAGTACTCAGGACTGCAAGTTGCTACTTCACGCGACCAGTCAATTGCTAAACCCATCGCAGCCATTTGCTTTTTCATATAAGCAATGTTGTCGTAGGTCCATTTTGCTGGTGGCACTTTATTCTGAATCGCCGCATTTTCTGCGGGCATACCAAAGGCATCCCACCCCATTGGCATAAGTACGTTATAGCCCTGCATGCGGAGTTGACGTGCCATCACATCATTGATGGTGTAGTTGCGTACGTGCCCCATATGGAGCTTGCCAGATGGATAAGGCAACATGGAACAGGCGTAGTACTTAGGCTTTTTCTTACCTTGCGCATCCACTGCGCCTTCAGTGACTTGATAGACTTGCGCAGCCTCCCAATCAGCTTGCGCTGCCGCCTCGATACTGCGGTAGTCGTAATCCTTACTCATTCTCAAACAGCTCTTTTCTTCTATTTTTAATTAATTGACGGACCGCTAACTATTTACGTAAGCCAAGAACATCTTGCATATCGAATAAACCATTACTTTGGTTCTGCAAGAAGCGTGCGGCACGCAATGAACCTTGTGCGTAGGACTGACGGCTTGAGGACTTGTGACTGATTTCAATACGCTCACCATCGCCCGCAAACAAGACGGTGTGATCACCCACAATATCGCCACCACGAATCGTGGCAAAACCGATTGAACCTTCTTTACGTTCACCAGTATGGCCTTCACGTGCGTACACAGCAACGTCATCGAGCTTTTCACCCAAGACATCGGCAATCACTTCACCCATCTTGAGCGCAGTGCCTGAAGGCGCATCGACCTTATGCTTATGGTGCGCTTCAATAATCTCTATGTCGTAACCTTGATTGAGCATCTTGGCCGCGATTTCTAATAGTTTGAAGGTGGCATTTACACCTACACTCATATTCGGCGCAAAGACAATCGCTAACTTTGCAGCAGCTTTTTTTAGACTGGCAATTTGATCGACAGTCAAACCTGTTGTACCAATAATCATTTTGGTACCGGTCTTTTCAGCCACAGCCAAATGTGCCATCGTGCCTTCAGGTCTAGTGAAGTCAATGAGGAACTGGGCATTCGCCAACACTTGCGCCACGTCAGATGAAATCACTACACCCGTTTTTTTACCCAAAAATGCTCCGGCGTCTTCCCCCAATTGTGGGCAAGAGCTGTGTTCAAGTGCTCCAACCAATTGCGCATCTGCTGTATTGAGAACTGCCTCAATCAGCATCTTGCCCATACGACCTGTAGCGCCAGCAATTGCAATCTTCATCATGTATTTCTTCGCTTCTTATTTAAATAGACCAAAACAATTGTCTTGGCATCAGTACAAAAGTGATTTCAATTATTTAGTATCGGTCGCCTTCGGCGCATCATTTAATGCGCCAGGCCCTAGTTGCGGAGACTGTGCATCCGGCTGCTTATTTGAGAAACTAAAAAAGTCCCAAAATGAACTGCTATTAGGAGCCGCTGGCACAGCAGCGCCTGCTGCCAAGTTATCCGTTTTGCTTGGCACCAACAGTTCTGGTTGCTGCAATGGCGCTGTCACTGGTGGTTTATTGGATCCAGTAATCACATCCCAGAAGGAGCGCTTTGTCTTGGCGTAATTGTCAATTTCAGCAACCATCTCCACTTCCGTTGGCAATGCATCGCCTTCAAACTTCACTACTTTGTCGCCATCAAAATAAATGGTGACGTGACGTTCTTTGCTTATAGGCTGACCAGCACGTTTAAATTCGAAAATATAGTCCCAACGATTCGCATGAAAGTAGCTAGCCAATAATGGTGTACCCATAATTTGACGCACTTGCTCACGCGTCATACCAAGTTGCAATTTTGAATATTGCTCACTAGAAATAAAGTTGCCTTGAACAACATCGGGAACGTAGGGCCTAAAAATCTTATTCATCCAAGCGCGTTGCGTTTCATCAACCGCAGAAGTACACCCACCCACCCCTAGCAATCCCAAGAGCGCGAAAGAGACAATTCCCAGCCGAATAGGGGAATTGGCACCCTTCAAAACCGGGTTCAAAAAGCGAGTAAAAAGTTCAAGGCAATTTTGCATGGCTGGCCGTATCATTAAGACATTGATTTTAGCTCCCAATGCCATAAATATGACCCAAATCCCTACCCCTGAAGATTTACGCGACATCGGCCTAAAGGCAACTGGTCCGCGGATGAAAATTCTGGATTTTTTCCATCAAAACGGCGGCACTCACTTTAGCGCTGAAGATGTTTTTATGGCTCTAGCCAAAGATGACAAAGAGATCGGTCTTGCTACGGTTTATCGGGTTCTCACTCAGTTTGAGCGGGCCGGACTACTCCTTCGTAGTCATTTCGAATCCAGCAAGGGCGACAGTAGGGCCATCTACGAGCTAAACGAGGGGCAGCACCATGACCATCTGGTCTGTATTGACTGTGGCCATGTGGAGGAGTTTGTAGATGAAGCCATTGAAAAAAGGCAGCGTGATATTGCTAAAAATCTTGGGTTTAAGCTCCAAGAACATGCTTTAGCGCTGTATGGCCACTGCCAGAAGAAAAATTGCAGAAATAAGCAAAAATAAGAGAAATAACGATTTTTAGAGACAAATAGCTACTTTTAAGCGCTTTAAATACAAAAAGACCTCACTTGGAGGTCTTTTTGTATTCCCAACAAATTCAATCTAAGATTGATTTATCGATTTAACTGACTTTTAACAGCTTTTAGCAACAGTTAACGAAACTTAATTACTTTACTGCCATTAATGCTTCTGCAGCATTGAGCATTTGGACTGAATAACCCCACTCGTTGTCATACCAAGCCAATACTTTTACCAACTTACCGTCTGCAGATACACGAGTTTGAGAGGCATCGTAAATACTTGGGCGTGGATCATGGTTAAAGTCGATTGAGACCAATGGCAGGGTGTTAAATCCTAAAATCCCTTTAAGCTCACCCTCGCTGGCAGTCTTCAAGATTGCGTTCACTTCATCCACGCTTGTGGCACGGCTTGCAGCAAAAGTCAGATCCACAACTGAAACGTTGATCACTGGCACGCGCATTGCGAAACCATCAAAGCGGCCTGCCAAAGCTGGCAATACCAAACCAACCGCTTTTGCAGCACCAGTCTTTGTTGGGATCATGCTAGATACCGCAGAACGCGCACGACGCATATCCTTGTGATAAACGTCAGTCAACACTTGATCATTTGTAAATGCATGAATCGTAGTCATCAAGCCTGACTCGATGCCAATCTTTTCTAACAATGGTTTAACTAGTGGAGCCAAACAGTTTGTTGTACAGCTCGCATTCGAAACAACCACATCACTTGGTTTCAATACATTTTGATTAACGCCATACACAATCGTGGCATCAACATCTTTTTCGCCAGGAGCAGAAATCAATACTTTCTTCGCACCCTGTTGAACGTGAATCATCGCTTTTTCTTTGGAAGTGAACTTACCTGTGCACTCTAAAACCAAATCGACACCCAATTCACCCCAAGGAGTTTCTGCAGGATTACGCGTACAGAACATCTTGATGCGATCACCATTAACTACCATGCAATCGCCATCGACTGTAACCTCAGCCGGGAAACGGCCGTGCGCTGAATCGTACTGAGTCAGGTGGGCATTAATCGCAATATCACCCATCGCATTGATTGCAACAATCTTGATATCACGGCGTGGTTTGCCGTTGACTTGATCCTCATATAAAGCACGCAATACCATGCGTCCAATACGTCCATAACCATTGATAGCGACACGAATTGTCATTTATTTCCCCCTTACTAATATTAAATTTTTCGATGTATTTTTCAGTGCAATTTAGTTCGATTCAGTTCGTCTTACTTCTTCGAGATGCATTGCATAACAGTCTTGGCAATTTGATCCACTGTTAAACCAAAATACTCATAGAGCTGCGGCGCAGGCGCTGACTCGCCGAAAGTATCCACGCCATGCACTGCTGCACAACCATACTTCCACCAGAAATCACTTATGCCAGCTTCTACTGCAATCCGCGGAATATTAGCTGGCAATACTTTTGCTTTGTACGCCGCATCTTGTTGATCAAAGACGGTTGTTGAAGGAATCGAAACAACCCGAATACCGATTTTTCCTGCGCTATCTTTTTCTAATTGCTCTGCCGTTTGCAATGCCAAAGCAATTTCAGAGCCGGTAGCAATAATGACTGCATCAATCTTGCCAGACGGATCACGTAATACATAGCCGCCGCGTGCAATCTCTTTAATTTGCGCCGCAGTACGGGATACGAATGGGCAGTTTTGACGACTAAAAATCAAGGCGCTAGGGCCATTTTTTCGCTCAATTGCTGAGCCCCAGGCGACCGCGCTCTCGGTGGTGTCACAAGGACGCCAAACCATGAGGTTTGGAATGAGGCGTAGGCTGGCTACATGCTCTACAGACTGATGGGTTGGGCCATCTTCACCCAAGCCAATGGAGTCGTGGGTAAAGACAAAAATGCTACGTAACTTCATCAGCGCAGCCATACGCAAGGCATTACGGCTGTAATCGGAGAATGTTAAGAACGTACCGCCAAATGGAATGTATCCACCATGCAAGGCAATACCGTTCATGATGGCGCTCATACCAAATTCGCGCACACCATAGTTAATGTGGTTACCCCATTGATCACCACGCACCGCTTTGCATGCAGACCAATTGGTTAAGTTAGATCCAGTTAAGTCAGCAGAGCCGCCCATAAATTCTGGCAAAGCAGGTGCTAAAGCTTCAATCGCATTTTGACTTGCTTTACGAGTGGCGATGGTCTCTGCTTTAGATTGGCAAGTTTTTAAATACGCATTTAAGGTAGATGAAAAATCTTTAGACAAATCACCTGCCATGCGACGTTGCAATTCTGAAGCAAGCTCTGGAAACTTGTTTTTATATTTCTGAAACTCTTTATTCCACTCATGCTCAGCGGCCTGGCCACGCTTCTTAAAATCCCAAGCAGCATAAATATCTTTTGGCACTTCAAACGGCGCATAAGGCCAGTTAAGAGCTACACGTGTAGCGGCAATTTCAGCGGCGCCTAAAGGTGAGCCGTGCACTTTATCGCTACCCGCCATATTGGGTGAACCCTGGCCGATCGCAGTCTTACAGCAAATCAAGGTTGGTTTATCGCTCTTTTTCGCCTTAGCAATCGCAGCAGATACAGCCTCAGCATTGTGCCCATCTACATTACGAATCACATTCCAACCATAGGCTTCAAAACGCTTAGGTGTGTCTTCGTTAAACCAAGAAACGACTTTGCCATCAATCGAGATGCCGTTGTCATCCCATAACGCAATTAACTTATTGAGCTTGAGTGTGCCAGCCAAAGAACATACTTCATGGCTAATGCCTTCCATCAAGCAACCATCACCTAAAAATACATAGGTGTAGTGATCAATGATGTTATGACCGGGACGATTAAATTCTTCTGCTAGTAATTTTTCAGCGAGCGCCATGCCCACTGCATTAGAGATTCCCTGACCTAGCGGGCCAGTAGTTGTTTCAACTCCAGGTGTAATTCCGTACTCAGGATGTCCTGGAGTTTTACTGTGTAATTGGCGGAAATTTTTTAACTCTTCAATCGGCAAGTCGTAACCAGAAAGATGCAAGAGCGAATACAACAACATGGAGCCATGACCATTGGATAAAACAAAACGATCGCGATCAATCCAATGTGGATCTGTTGGGTTATGTTTTAAATGTTCATTCCAGAGGCCGACGGCAATATCTGCCATGCCCATTGGCATACCAGGGTGACCTGAATTTGCCTGCTGTACTGCATCCATGGATAAAGCACGAATGGCATTAGCCATACGAATTTGAAGGTTTGACATCGTAAAAGTGGTCTCGGGAAAATTAATTGGCTATATTTCAGTAATGCCTCAATTTTATCTTCCCGGACCATGGGAATCCCAAAAGCCGACCGCCCTAACCCCCGAGGTTGCCCACCATTTGCGCGTAAGACGCATCCAAGTTGGGGAATTCTTCCCAGTATTTGATGGAAATGGCCAAGTAGCTCAGGGCGAACTCCTCTCTTTGAGCGGAAAAGCAGGTCAAGTTCAGCTGACGGATATCCGCACCGATACCCACCGCGAGACCCCATATGCCATTACTTTGGCTCAAGGACTAGCTGGGGGAGACAAAATGGACTGGATTGTCGAAAAAGCCGTCGAAACGGGCGCACAAAACATCGCGCCGATGCAATGCGAGCGCTCCATTTTGAAACTCACTCGCTCTAGCGATTTGGAGCGCGCCCAAAAACGACTTGCTCACTGGCAAGGCATCATTCAAGCCGCTTGCGAACAATGCGACCGAACAGTCTTTGCCAATTTAGAGCCAATACAAACATTTGAAGAATATTTAAAAGCAAGTCCAAAACCTACTCTTAAGCTGCTACTAAGTCCCGATGCTACAAAAAGTATGTATTCTGTACTTTTAGAAAACAATCCTCAAGATATTGTCTTAATGATTGGGCCGGAAGGCGGGCATTCTCCCGAGGAAGAGGCTCAGGCAGAAGCTGCAGGCTATCAATTAGTTTCCCTTGGTGAACGGGTCCTGAGAACTGAAACCGCAGGCGTGGTGGCCATTACAGCCGTTCACAGCGTGTGGAACCCTGAAATGCAAAATCGCCTCAAGTGAGGCGATTTATTGAGCTACTAGGGCCTTAGCGATTAAGCGAAGGAGTAGAAGACACGATACGGTGTTCGGCGCTCAGCCCAGAAATCAACCGCATCACGGAAAACATCCAAGAGCGTTTCACGAGCTTCTTTGTCAAACTTCTGTGTGCAAGGTAAACCTTCAAGCACCACAACAAAACCAGGTTGTGGACCAGACTTATCAACCGTAGTGGTCAACGCATCTAACAAAGGATCGTAGTTCTTAGCCTGTTGCTTAGTCAGGGAGTATGCAATCGCAATGGACTCCAAAACTTCACCCTTAGTCATTGCATTTGCGCAATTGGCATAAATGAAGTGTTGACCCAACTCAGTTGCCGCTTCCTGCAAGTCAGGAGTGCGGAAAGCACGAATAGATTGCACGATATTAGGGCGCACACTGCGCAACATTGCCGGCGGTCCGGCATCGCGAACGGCCAAAGCGGCACGCCAAGAAGCTGTCACTTTTTTCCCCGAAACTTGATTTGCTGCATAGGTTTGTAAACGAGATAAACCGCCTTCAGCATAAATATTGGCCGCGGATGACTCAGTTTCAAGTCGATCATTGCTATCCCAACTTTCAGCACGGCTATGTTCTTCGAAGCTGGCTGTATTGCTGTTTTCAGAGCGATTATTCATGATGGGTGCTAGGTTACCCGTAACACGCCACCAAATCAAGCCCAAATACAGTGCATTTTATGTAACACACTGATTTATATAGAAATAAATTATGTAAGCTATCACTAACTTACATAATTTACCGATACTTTAGATGCTTAAGAAATGCCTCTGGCGTTACTTGCCGCCTCCACAACTGCCAAAGTTGTCACATTCACAATACGGCGAACCGTAGCTGCTGGAGTCAGAATATGAATCGGTTTAGCTACACCCAATAACAATGGGCCAATTGCAATGCCATTTCCTGCGGCTACTTTTAACAAGTTGTAAGAAATATTTGCAGCATCGATATTTGGCAGCACCAAAAGGTTAGCGTCACCCTTCAAAGGAGAGGAAGTGACAGTGCCAGAACGAATAGCTTCATCCAATGCGCTATCACCATGCATCTCGCCGTCAACTTCCAATGTTGGGTCAGCCTTTTGCAGCAATGCCAATACTTCGCGCATCTTGACTGCAGATGGCGCATTGCTAGAACCAAAATTGGAGTGGGAGAGTAATGCCACTTTAGGGGCAAGGCCTAGCTTTCTCATTTCACTAGCGGCCATCAAAGTGAGTTCTGCTAACTCACAAGCAGTTGGATCAATGTTGATATGGGTGTCGACCAAAAATACTTGGCGGCCTGGCAAAATCAAACCAGACATTGCGCCGTATACATTTGCACCTGGCTCGCGTCCAATCACTTCATCGACATACTTCAAGTGGGTTGCTAAATTGCCCACGGTTCCAGAAATCATGCCATCGGCCATACCCTTTTGAATCAAGAGACTGCCGATCAAACTGTTGCGACGACGTACTTCTAGCTTAGCGAATGATTGGGTGACGCCCTTGCGCTCAGTCAGTGCAAGGTAGGTTTGCCAGAAGTCACGGAAGCGTGAGTCATTCTCAGGATTAACAACCTCAAAGTCATCGCCCGCCTTCATGCGCAAGCCAAACTTCTCAATGCGATGCTCGATCACCGCAGGACGACCAATCAAGATTGGAGTCGCCAAGTGCTCATCGATGATGATCTGCACTGCACGCAATACGCGCTCATCTTCACCCTCAGCAAACACAATCCGTTTTTGATTTGCAGGCACACGCTTAGCAATGCTAAAGAGTGGCTTCATCAAAGTGCCAGAGTGGTACACAAATTGTTGCAACTGATTGCGGTATGCATCGAAATCTTTAATGGGGCGTGAAGCAACACCATCATCCATTGCTGCTTTAGCAACAGCTGGAGCAATCACCGTAATCAAGCGGGGATCAAATGGTTTTGGAATTAAATACTCTGGACCAAAAGAGAGGTTCTCAATACCGTAAACCGAAGCCACAACCTCGCTCTGCTCAGCCTGGGCCAACTCGGCTACGGCCTTCACCGCTGCGACCTCCATCCCACGAGTAATGGTTGTTGCACCCACATCCAAAGCACCGCGGAAGATGAATGGGAAACACAAAACGTTATTTACCTGATTTGGATAATCGGTACGGCCAGTTGCCATCACTGCATCTGGACGAACCGCCTTGACCTCTTCAGGCAGAATTTCTGGGGTTGGATTTGCTAAGGCATAAACCAATGGCTTAGGCGCCATCTTCTTCACCATGTCTTGCTTTAAGACACCGCCCGCAGAGAGACCTAAGAAAATATCGGCGCCTTCAATTGCTTGATCGAGCGTGCGCAAATCTGTCTCTTGGCAGAATGGCTCCTTCTCTGGATCCATTAATTCCTTACGGCCTTTGTAAGCAACGCCCGCTAAGTCAGTCACCCAAATATTTTTACGTTGGATACCTAAATCCACCAATAGGTCTAAACAGGCCAATGCTGCTGCACCGGCTCCTGAGGTAACCAGCTTGACGTCTTCAACCTTTTTACCAACCACCTTCAAACCGTTGAGGATAGCGGCTGCCACCACAATCGCAGTACCATGCTGATCATCATGAAAGACTGGGATCTTCATGCGCGCTTGTAACTTACGCTCAACCACAAAACAGTCAGGCGCTTTAATGTCTTCTAAATTGATACCGCCAAATGTTGGCTCAAGTGCAGCAATGATCTCCACCAATTTATCAGGATCGTTTTCATTGACTTCGATATCGAAAACATCAATGCCAGCAAACTTCTTAAAGAGAACCGCCTTACCTTCCATCACTGGCTTACTTGCCAGCGGTCCAATATTTCCTAAACCTAAAACGGCTGTGCCGTTTGTGATCACACCAACCAAGTTTCCTTTCGCAGTGTATTTGAAAGCATTCGCAGGATCTTTTACGATCTCTTCACAAGGCGCTGCAACACCAGGCGTGTATGCCAGCGCTAAGTCTCGTTGATTGGTCAGTTGTTTGGTGGGGGCAATCTCAATTTTGCCCGGAGTTGGAAACTCATGGTACTGAAGGGCTGCCTCTCTTAAGGCTGCAATTTGTTGCTCTTTATTATTTTCTTTGCTCATTCACTAGCTCACTAAGTTCTGTCTTATCTACGCTTATCTAAGACTTATAAGAGTTCAATTCTATTCCTCTCGGGCATTTGCCACATAACAGCCATAAAATAGGGTATGCCTTCTCATTTCAAACCCCTAGGGGAATTTGACCTCATCGAGCGTTTTTTTAAAATGGGTGCAGATTCCTTGCGCACAGATGCAGATCAAGCAATCGTCTTAGGCATTGGCGATGACTGTGCCCTCATCAAACCTCAAGCAGACGAAGAGATCGCCATTACCAGCGATATGCTGGTGGAAGGCCGGCATTTTTTTGCTGACGCTGATCCAGAACAATTAGCTCGCAAAGCCCTAGCAGTCAACCTTTCAGACCTAGCTGCCATGGGGGCTAGGCCACTTGGGTTCACTTTGGCAATTGCTCTCCCAGCAATAAATGAAGCCTGGCTAGAAGCTTTTTCTAAGGGGCTTTTCGCAACTGCCAAACAATATTCTTGCCCTCTCATCGGTGGCGATACCACCGCTGGCCTGCTAACGATCTCCATCACTGCTTTTGGCGCCACCCCTGTCGTCAAGGCCATTCGTAGATCCGGGGCAAAGCCTGGCGACGACATTTGGGTGTCTGGTGCAGTAGGGGATGCAAGGCTTGCTCTTGCTGCACTGCGTCATGAAATCAAACTATCCAGTGAAGATTTACAGCAAGTTGCACACCGCATGCATCAGCCAAGTCCTAGAGTTGAATTAGGTATTCAGTTACGAGATGTTGCAAGCTCAGCCTTAGATATATCGGATGGCTTATTGGGTGACTTACGCCACATCCTGAAGCGGTCACAAGTTGATGCACAAATTCAATTGGAGCAATTGCCAAAATCGATCACACTACAAAAGCAAGATGTTTCTATTCAGCATCAATTTGCTGCGTGCGGTGGTGATGATTACGAACTTTGCTTTACGGCATCCCCAAGTCAGCGTGACAAAATTCAAGCGATGAGTAAATCACTCAACCTACCTTTAACAATCATTGGAAAAATACTCCCGAAAAAAGGAATTGATTCAAAGCTGTACCTCATCAATAGTTCTGGTGCGGCCATGAGTGATGCAGAGGTCGCGCCCTTTCTAAACTCATTTGATCACTTTGCATGATGACCAATATTGAGCCTTCTGCAGAAGTGAAACCAAACTTCAAATGGGTTTTTCAAAACGCTAGCCGCACGCTTGCCTTTGGCTTTGGTAGCGGTCTAAGCCCTATAGCCCCGGGCACCGCAGGCACCCTCTGGGCTTGGGCAGCCTTTCTGGTAGGTGAATACTTCTTTAGCACTGAGGACTTTCTTTGGATTATTGGCGGTGGCATTTTTCTGGGTTGCTGGATCTGCGGTCAGGTTAGTGAAGAGCTTGGCAAAAAAGATTTTGGTGGCATTGTTTGGGATGAAATCGTCGCCTTCTGGCTGGTGCTCATCTTTATCATGCCGACTAGTATTTGGATGCAAATCATTGCTTTTGCACTATTCCGCTTTTTTGATGCCATGAAACCTGGCCCCATTGGAGTAATTGATCGTCATTTCAAAAACACTGAAACTGATAGTGCACAGCAATCTACTTACTTGCAAATCATTTGGCGTGGTTTTGGAATTATGGTCGACGATCTTGCGGCGGCTTTTTGTACGCTGTTGGTGATGGCTCTAATACAGTTTTTAATTCAATAAAGAGCGTCAATGAACGCAACTGATCTCACTAAAACTCTCGCTCAGATTTTGCTCTCCAGAAATTGGACAGTGTCATTAGCCGAATCCTGTACTGGCGGCCTAGTCTGCGCAACACTAACCGAACTAGCGGGCTCCAGCGAATGGTTTGAGCGTGGCTACATCACCTATAGCAATGAGGCAAAAACTGAATGCCTCGACGTACCAGCCCAGCTCATTGAAACTTATGGGGCTGTTAGCGAACAAGTGGCTAAGGCAATGGCCGAAGGTGCCCGGATCAATTCAGGGGGTAATGTGGCTATTTCTATTACCGGCGTAGCAGGTCCATCCGGCGGGTCAGCAGAAAAACCAGTGGGAACAGTCTGTTTTGGCTGGGCTACCGAGAATCAAACTCTCACTAAAACTGTGCACTTTGGCGGAGATCGTCAAATGGTGAGACAACAAGCAACTGAATTTGCACTTGCTGAATTAATCGCCCTACTTAGAAATTAAGTAAAGAGTAGCTTTACCAATATTTACCAATACCGCTTACTTCATCCAGCCCTTGCTGTGGAAATACCAAAGTGGAATGATTGCGGAAACTACCATCGCACCAATCGCCATTGGATAACCCCAAGTCGCATCTAACTCAGGCATGTGTTTGTAGTTCATACCCCAAACACTGGCCAGCAATGTTGGCGGCATTAAAGCTACTGATACCACCGAGAAGATCTTAATAATCTTCGATTGGTTCAAGTTAATGAAGCCGACGGTCGCATCCATCAAGAAGTTAATCTTGTCGAATAAGAAGGCTGTGTGGTTTTCTAGAGAGTCAATGTCACGCAAAATTTGACGGGCTTCTTCTTGCTGCTCATCAGAGAGTAACTTGCTGCGCATCAGGAAAGACAAGGCTCTACGGGTATCCATCACATTACGACGAATACGACCGTTGGTATCTTCTTCTTTGGCAATCGTCTCGAGAACTTGCTCTGCATCCGCATCATTGATGTCGTCTTGCAGAACCCGCTTACCTGCTTGCTCGAGGTTTTCATAAACCTCTTCCAAAGCATCCGCAGAGTACTCAGCATCAGTTGAATACAAGTCGAGTAATACATCTTTTGCGTTGCTGACTGATCCAGGGCGCAGACGCGCACGTAAGCGAACCAAGCGGAACACTGGCAAATCTTCGTCATGAATAGAAAACAACACCTGCTTAGTAAGAACAAAAGCAACTCGAACGTTACGAGAAGTCTCTTCTTCATCCAATAAGAAATCGGTACGAATATGGAGATGACCATCGTCTGCTTCAAAGTAACGCGCAGATGCTTCTAAGTCACCCAAGTCATCTAACTCAGGCAAGAGCACGCCAAATGCCTCTTTAATCCAGATTAATTCCTCTTCTTCTGGATCAACCACATCAATCCAGATAGGATTGGCATATTGCAACAATTCATTGCGATCTTCCACTTGCTCTTGAGAGAGGCGGCCATTTTGCAGGACGAACAAGTTGATCATGGTGAACTCCTAAGGAATGTGCGCTAGTTTATCCTATAGAACATGACAGTTTCACTAAAATAAGCCAAATCCAATGAACTCTCGCTCAAATACCTTTAACCAGCAACTCCAGTCCGCATGGGCTTCCCAAGGCAGCATGCTGTGCGTTGGTTTTGACCCAGATCCTAAGCGCTTACCCCTTAGCCTGCAGGGGAAACCGGAGGCTATCTATGAGTTCTGCCGCGAAATCGCTGATGCGACTGCGGATCTGGTCTGTGCCTTCAAGCCCCAGTTTGCCTACTTTGCCTCCCAAAGAGCTGAGGCTCAACTAGAAAAACTAATCAAGCATCTCAAAGACAAATACCCTCACATCCCAGTCATCCTGGATTCCAAACGTGGTGATATTGGTAGCACCGCAGACCATTACGCTCTTGAGGCCTTTGATCGCTATGGTGCCGATGCGGTAACCGTGAATCCCTATATGGGCTTTGACACGATTGAGCCCTACCTCAAGCACGCTGGTAAAGGCGTCATTGTCTTGTGCCGCACATCGAACCCCGGTGGATCTGATTTGCAGTTTCTGAACGTAGCTCCAAATGGTGAGCCACTCTATCTTCATGTAGCCAAACTCGCTGCGCAACAATGGAATAGGACTGGTCAAATCAGCTTAGTAGTTGGAGCAACCTTCCCAGAAGAAATCGCAAAAGTACGCGCTATTGTTGGGGAGATGCCTTTATTGATTCCGGGAATTGGCGCTCAAGGTGGCGATATTGATGCCACTGTCAGCGCCGGAAAAATAGCTGGGAAGCCAGGAACCGGAATGATCATCAACTCTTCTAGAGCCATTCTGTACGCTAGCTCTGGTGCTGATTTTGCTCAGGCAGCTAGAGCGATCGCCATGAGCACGCGTGACTCACTCCGGGCTGCTGCGAGTAAGTAATTTAGCAAGCAACTAAAAAGTTCTTACTTCTTTGGGTAAGGCGCTAGCGCCACGCGATCCATACCTTCCAAGATAAATTCTTGGCGAGCAGCATAGTTAATACTTCCTCGACGGCAATACTGTTGCTTATCAAAACATTTGGGTGCAGGCAGTGCTGAAGCTAGAGCAGCCGCTTGCTCTCGATCCAAAGCAGCAGGACTTATGGCGTAGTAATGCTGAGATGCGGCACCAACTCCAAAAATACCCTCACCCCACTCTACTGAATTGAGATAAATCTCGTACAGTCTTTGCTTCGAAAGTATCAACTCTAAAAGCCCAGTAATAACGAGCTCTTGCCCTTTGCGCAAATAGTTTTGTTCGGATGAGAGAAATAAATTCTTGGCTAACTGCTGAGTGATAGTCGATCCGCCTCGTAAGGCGACTTTAGATTTATTGCCCGCCTGGCTTTTTTGCTGACTCTGTTGTTGATTTTTTTGCCAAGCTTTTTGCATATCCTCCACCCGCACCCCTGGGTGCTGAAAGAAGATATCGTCTTCACTGACTAAGACAGCACGCTTGAGATTATTGGAGATCTTGTCATAAGGCACCCAATGAGATTGCACTGCACATGTCCAATGCCAGGAGCATAGACGCCAACGCTCCGCCCTCTGAAAAGCGGTACTACCTGGATCTAAGCTCACCCATAATGCAATCTGCAAGGCAAAAAAGAGTTGCATTGCGATGAATCCCGCTAACAAACACTTCACTGGATAAAGTAGCCAGCGCATTGGAGAAAATTAGCTACGTAGTTCAGCCAAGACAGCGCGTGGGTCGATGGCGGATGCCAATTGCGCACCCCGCCAGAGTAAGAATGCATCTGCCGCTTGCTCAACTAGCATGCCCAGACCATCGCTGACGCGTGCCCCTCTTTGCAGTGCCTGCTGCATAAAAGCCGTTGTTTTGCCGTAGACCATGTCATAAGCGAAGGAGCTGGGCACAAAAATATTAGCTACCGCTTTAGATGTCAGAGGTGACTCATCAGTTAAACCTGCAGCAGTAGCATTAATGACCAAATCAAATGGATATTGAGTTTTAGCAACATCTTCCAAATCAGCCAATGTCCGAGACTCTAACGCCACCTCTTTGGATGCCGCCAAATCTGCGAATAGCTTTACTAGCTCATCTGCCTTCGTACTCGAACGATTGGCAATAACGAGTGATTTAGGAGATTGTTCTAGCAAAGGGCCAACCACCCCTCGTGCGGCCCCACCAGCACCAATCAAGAGTATGCGAGCGTTATGCAGCGCAATTCCCTGCGCAAGCAAATCACGCACTAGACCAGCGCCATCCGTGTTGTCACCAAAAATTTTGCCTTCTGTTTTCCACAAGGTATTAACAGCACCTGCTAATTGCGCACGAGGCGTTAATACATCAGCTAGATTTTGTGCGTCGAGCTTGAATGGCACAGTGACATTCATACCTTTTCCGCCTGAGGCGAAAAACACTTTAGCAGCTTGAGCAAATGAATCTGCTTCTGGTTGAAGACGGCCATAGTGCATACGCTGATTTGCTTGTTCTGCAAACCGTTTGTGAATGGCAGGGGATTTACTATGAGAAATCGGATTTCCAGCCACGGCATAAACATCCACGCCAACAAAAAGGCTGGGATCGGTATGCATGAGAGTGGTATCGATGGAACTCATAATGACTACAGAATAAGCGAATTTACGAAGTTCGTTAAATTGCTTTAGTGACGTAACTCTAAACGATCGACCCCGTCACGAGCGAACTCGAAAGTCGAAATCCAATCTAAAACGTCGATTTGATTACGCATTTCTGAAGGAAAGGGCCCAAATGGTGCCGAGGCTCTCACAATTGCTAGGGCCTGCCTATCTAACTCAGGGTTGCCTGAGCTGCGACCAATGGAGAGCCCGTCTTTGCCTTGGGCATTTGTGGTGATTCTGCCTTGGTTATCAACGCTGACGACGATCACCAAACTCCCATATAGAGGACGACCGTTTGCCCTTGGGAAAAACGCACTGCCATAAGCCTCAATCTTTTGGCGCATGGAATCGTAATAATGTGCAAAAGAAACCGCCTTGGTATTGGCGCCAGTCAATACTTTACGTCTAGGCTCTTTGCCATCAACCTGAAGTCGCTTAGCTAACTCAGCCTCCAGGGAATTTAATTGGGGAGCAATTTTTTGCTCATCCCCACTCTTACGACCGCCCGATCGACTGCGTTGTTCATCTAATTTGGCGAGCATTTGTTTCTGCTGCTTCTCTAAAACCTCAAGTCGCGCTTCTGCACCCAATCTTGCGCGGTGCAATGCAGTGGCCTCTTGAGTTTCTGATTTGTCACCACCCTGCAAATCAGCCTGCGCCAACTTGTTCGCTTTTTGAGGTGGAGTTTTATTGCTAGCGTTGACCAAAACCACGCTCAATGGCGTATTGAGTCTGCGGCTCTGAATCTCTCCAACGCCCCAACGAAAAGATAAGAAGACGATGTGGATCAGAATAGAGACGCAGAGTGCAAAGCGAAATGGATAGCGGTTCCAAGCGCTGCGCAGGTAACGCAAGAACCTAGCTAGTCCTTCAGGACATGGAAATTCCAGTGATTTAATCTGGGTCAGCATCTTCTACGGGACTATCTGAAGGTTCAGACTCCACAGCCTTTTCAGGAGTATCGGCTTTTGCTTCAATCTCCAGCACTCGAACACCAGCACTCAACTGCAATAAATCCACATCTGTAATGACGACTTCTGCACGGGTCATGCGCGGATGCGTTGCCAATTCAGGAATGGATAGATGCAGAGGAACTAATTCCACTCGAGACATACCTTCCTTTAGATGGCGAACGAGCACAGTCTTCGACTCGCCATCTTGAGTGACCCAACGCAAGCACCAATACTTTTCCAGTCGATCTTGGAATTCTCCATATGCCTGATAGCAAGATTCAAAATCGGCAGCGATGCCCATCAAGGTTGCATCACGCGGTGGAAAAGGCGCAACCATCTTGGCGGTTACACCATGCTTTGCCAGCGCAATGAGTTGCCATTGATTCACTAAATCGGAATAGCGACGCAAAGGCGAAGTACACCAGGCGTAGTAATCTAACCCCAAGCCTTCATGTGGCCCAGGAGTGGTTTGCATACGTGTACGTAACGGACCCCAACCTTTTTGGGTTCTGAATAACCCTGGCAATCCATGGTCAGCAAGAAGCTGGCCAGAAGCGCTGTTACAGAAGATCATCCATTCGGCAACAATGGTATCCAAGATGGAGCCACGTTGACGTGGGATGATTTCCACGCGCTTGAGTCCATCAATATCCTGAATCTGAAAATGAAAGTCTCTCGCTAAAGTATTTGGATCAGCAAGGCCTAAATGCTCAGCACGCAAACCATTAGCAACCCGCTTTTCTTGACGACCCGCATGCAGCAGTTTGGCGGCTTGCCATAAGGTCGAAAGCTCTTTGCGATAAGGATAGCTTGCACCCTCATCCAGCAAGCTTTCCTCGCTGATAAGATGCTCAATGTCCTCTAAACGCAAGTTCGCGGCGATTGGCACCATCTCTGCGCGCATCTGCAAAGTATCTCTATTGGCTACGCCATCAGCATCAATATCCACATAGATTGATAGAGCCGGTCTAGGCATGCCTTCATCTAATGAGAATTGCTCAATAACTGAATCGGGCAACATCGTAATTTTGTCGCCCGGGAAGTACACCGTAGACATACGATTGCGGGCGACTTGATCCAAGGGATCGTCTTTTGTGATCGCCAAACCGGGGGCGGCAATATGAATACCGATCCGATGACCGCCATCCATTGGGGTCACCGATAAAGCATCATCAATCTCAGTGGTACCAGAGTCATCAATAGAGAAGGCCTGGACATCTGCGAGCGGTAGGTCAGCAATAGCGGATGCATATGCGGCTTGATCAACCCCAACAGCTGGGTTGTGATCCGCACCACTCGGAAAATGCGCCTTCAAAAACATTCCTTGGTGGTAGGCCAAAGGTGACTCAATAGCACCACAACGAATCATCAATTGGGCTGGAGATTCACCAGTCTCGGTACATGCAGCAATCAGCGCTTTGTACGCAGAGGTATTTTTATCGGGTGAAAAAAGTAATTGCTTGGCTGAAGACTTGAGCGTTTCAGGGAAGGTTCCAGCAACCAACTCTTGTTGCCAAACGGATTGTTGTTCAAGCTCTTTTTGCTTGCGCTCTAAAGCAGCTAGACCAGCCTGTAGTTGCTCTAGTGGCGCCCTCTGAAAGCGCCCGCGCCCTTTGCGGCGGAAAAACACTGGGGCGCCCTGCAAGGCAATTGCCAGAGCAACTTGTTGAGCAATACTCGCCTGTGATCCAAAATACTCATGCGCCACATCTACCAAACCAAACTCTTCATCTGGTGCGCAATCCCACAAAAATTGCAAATCAATATCCGCGGTGAGTGTGCCAGCCTCATCCATCACAGCCTGAGCTTCTGGTTTCTCAAAGCGCAGCCAAACCTCTTTTGCCTTGAGCTTAATCTTTTTGCCAGAAAGGCTGGTCGCCTGCCAAGACTCGGCATCGCCAGAGCCTGATGCAGACTGGACTGTGGCGATCTTAATATCGCCACCTTCTTCATATAACAGATTCATGCTTAGAGCGAGATCCCGCCGCTAGCCTCTAAAGCCACTCCATTGACATAGCTCGCCTCATCGCTCGCTAGGAATAAATACACATTAGCCATTTCGGTTGGAGTGCCCAAACGTCCAAGCCAACTACGCTTTTCAATGTCTTGCAAAATATTTTCTGGCATGGCTTTGACCATCTCAGTTGCAATAAAGCCAGGACAGACTGCATTCACCCGAATCCCCTTGGGTCCAAGCTCGCGTGCCCATGTTTTAGTAAAACCAATGACACCAAATTTTGTAGCTGAGTAATTGGTTTGGCCAAAATTACCGTATAGACCCACTACGCTAGAAGCATTCACTACTGCGCCAGAACCTGCCTCAAGCATATGTGGCACGACTAGTTGAGTGCAATTGAAAACACCCTTGAGGTTGACATCTATCACCGTATCAAACTGCGCTTCGGTCATCTTAATTAAGCGTGCATCTTGTGTAATGCCAGCGTTATTAATCAAGATATCAATACGTCCATGCTTTTGCATTACCTGATCAATTACAGACTGAATACTGGCGCGATCAGTCACATTCATAGCGTAGCCTTCAGCGTTAGGCGTTTGCGCAGCTGCGCCATTCACCGCTTCCTGGTTAATATCAGTAATAATGACCTTTGCGCCCTCTTGAGCAAAACGCTGCGCTGTAGCAAAACCAATGCCTTTAGCAGCGCCGGTAATGATGGCTACTTTGTCTTTTAATCTATCACCCATTTTTTGCTTTCTGTTTTGTGTTTGTTTTTACTTTGCGGAAATGGCTTTTAATAGTTTTTGATGTACGCCACCAAACCCACCATTACTCATCACTAAAATGTGATCACCCGGCTTAGCCTCTTGTGCTACCGCCTTCACTAGAGCATCAAGATCATCAAATACATGCGCCTTATCCTGCTCGCGAGTATTGAGTGGAGACAACACCTCTGCCAAGTCCCAGCCTAAAGACTCTTTACCAGTATTGGCACCATAGGCAAATACTTTATCGGCCGCCTCCAGACTTCCAGGGAGTTGAGCTTTCATCACACCAAGCTTCATCGTGTTGGAACGCGGCTCCAATACCGCCAAGATGCGCGCTTTACCAACGCGTCTACGCAGACCATCAACCGTTGTCGTAATTGCTGTTGGATGATGCGCAAAATCGTCGTAAATAGTAATGTCATTTGCAACGCCAACCGTTTCCAAACGACGTTTTACGTTCTTAAATTCATCTAAAGCTCGAGCTGAATCTTCTGGAGAAATGCCAATGTGATTAGCAGCAGCAATTGCTGCAAGTGCGTTTAATTGATTATGTCTACCCATCACACCAGAGTCAGGCGCCCACTTTACAGTTGCCACTTCTTTGCCAGACTTGCGCACAATAAAGCCATCAGCCTCTTGAGAAATCAAGGACCATTCATTATTGAGCTCTTGCCCAAAGCGCTCTAAAGGTGCCCAGGCACCACGGGAAATCACACTTGCCAATGCCGGCTCTTCGCCATTTACCACCAATAAACCGTCACCCGGAACGGTACGCACCAAATGATGGAATTGGGTTTCGATTGCAGCAAGATCAGCAAAAATATCAGCGTGATCAAACTCTAAATTGTTTAATAAAGCGGTGCGTGGACGATAGTGAACAAACTTACTACGCTTATCAAAAAAAGCCGTGTCGTATTCATCGGCCTCGATTACGAAATATTTGCTCTCACCTAAACGTGCAGAGACTGTGAAATTCAAAGGCACCCCACCAATGAGATATCCAGGCTTATAGCCATTGAATTCCAAAATCCACGTGAGCATGGCTGAAGTTGTTGTCTTGCCGTGCGTACCAGCAACAGCCAAAACATGACGCCCATACAAAACTTGTTCACCCAACCACTGCGGTCCAGAAATATAGGGCAGCCCTTGGTTGAGGATTGCCTCCATCAATGGATTGCCACGAGAAACCACATTGCCAATCACAAATAAATCGGGCATGGTCTCAAACTGAGATAATTGATCGGGCGAGAATCCCTCAATCAGTTCGATGCCTTGAGCTTCAAGCTGCGTACTCATTGGTGGATACACGTTGGCATCGCAACCCGTAACGCGGTGTCCAGCCTGCCTCGCGATTGCGGCAATGCCGCCCATGAAAGTACCGCAAATGCCCAAGATATGTATATGCATTAGCGAATTTTAGCGAAGGAGTTGCAATGAACCGCAGACAATGGATCATCATCATCGCAATTAGCCTTTTGGCACTAATTTCAGGTGTACTGACTTCGCAATGGATTTATAAAACTGGCTTAGCCAGCGACCCCGCTGTAAAAGCATTTTTTGCCAATTCTTGGCAAACTCCGAATGGAAAAACTGCGGATAGCCAAAAATGGCAAGGGAGAGTCCTGGTTGTGAACTTTTGGGCCTCCTGGTGCCCGCCTTGTGTTGAAGAAATGCCCACTTTGGACAAGCTTCAACAAGAGTTTTTGCAACAAAATGTCTTATTTGTAGGCATTGGTATCGATTCACCATCTAATATTCGCGAATTTCTCTCAAAAACCCCAGTTGACTATCCCATTGTGATTGGCGGTCTTGAAGGAAGCAATCTCTCCAAGCAACTTGGAAACTCCCAAGGCGCACTTCCTTACACCATCATCATCAACGCCAAGGGTAAGGCAACATACAGTAAATTAGGAAAGATAAGCGAAGATGATGTTAGAAATGCTATTAAATCTGCCTTATAAGCATTTTTAACCTAATTTAATTCATTCTCGCCAATTCAAAATTGCCTAATTATTAAGCAATCAATTCACTATTTTTCAATAACTGTATTCAAAAGTTTCGAAAATTCTTATTTTTGAAGCAATTTTTTGACCCTTACCCATCTTTATAAAGGTATACTTCTCTCATAAGCAATCGAGCATGAAGTGATTTAGCAAATTACGCTTAACTGCCTCTAAAAACAGGGATCTATGTCGAAAAAAGCTTCAATTCTCGTAATTCAGGGTCCAAACCTAAATTTATTAGGCACCCGTGAACCTGATGTTTACGGTAAAACCACACTAGAAGACATTCACCAAAAGCTGGGTAATCTGGCCAAAACCCAGTCTGTTGACCTAAGCACCTATCAAAGCAATCATGAAGGCGAGTTAATTGACCGCATTCAACAGGCCAAACAAGATGGGGTTGATTTCATCATCATCAATCCAGGCGCGTTTACCCATACCAGCGTTGCCTTGCGCGACGTATTGGCCGGAGTGGCTATTCCATTCACCGAAGTACACCTATCCAATATTCACCAGCGCGAAGAATTCCGCAAGCATTCTTACCTGTCCGATATAGCAACTGGAGTGATTTGCGGTCTTGGCGCTATTGGCTATGAATTAGCACTGCACGCAGCGATTGCGCGTTTGCAGAAATAAAACTACTGAAAGAATTACAAGAGAGGAAGCACTCGTATGGATCTAAGAAAACTTAAAACCTTAATCGATTTAGTCTCTGAATCCGGTATTTCAGAATTAGAAGTCAATGAAGGTGAAGATCGCGTTCGCATTGTTAATGCTGGGTCTAGCGCTCCAACTGGTCAGGTGGTCTACGCCAATCCAGCACCAGTGCAAGCCATGCAAGCTGCGCCAGCAGTTAGTGCTCCAGCTCCAGCCGCAGCTGCTGTTGAGGCGCCCGCCGCTGAAACTGGATTTGTAGCTAAGTCACCGATGGTTGGCACTTTCTACCGCGCTCCAAACCCTGAATCTCCAAACTTCGTCAATGTCGGCGATACCGTAAAAGTAGGTCAAACGCTTTGCATCATTGAAGCCATGAAGCTACTCAACGAAATCGAATCCGAGCATGCGGGTGTGGTCAAAGAAATTTTGTGTGAAAACGGTCAAGGCGTTGAATTTGACCAGCCGCTCTTCATCATTGCTTAGTGCATCTTCCTTGGTCACCATTTGATCCATTCCAATTCACCGTTACTTAACTCAGAGCCGACATGTTCGATAAGATTCTGATTGCCAATCGGGGAGAAATTGCTCTCCGCATCCAACGCGCATGCCGCGAGTTGGGAATTAAAACTGTTGTGGTCTATTCCACCGCAGATAAAGAAGCCAAATATGTAAAGCTAGCTGATGAGGCAGTCTGTATTGGGCCAGCTCCATCTCCATTGAGTTACCTCAACATGCCAGCAATTATTTCGGCGGCTGAAGTAACTGATGCAGAAGCAATCCATCCTGGTTATGGCTTCCTCTCTGAAAATGCCGACTTTGCGGAACGCGTTGAGAAATCTGGTTTTGCCTTTATTGGGCCTACAGCAACATCGATTCGCCTCATGGGTGACAAGGTTTCAGCCAAACGCGCCATGATTAAAGCTGGCGTACCTTGCGTACCAGGATCGGAAGGCGCACTACCGGATAATCCAAAAGAAATTATTGCCACAGCAAAAAAAGTGGGCTATCCAGTAATTATTAAGGCGGCTGGCGGTGGTGGCGGACGTGGTATGCGCGTAGTTCACACCGAAGCGGCACTCATCAATGCGGTAAATATGACACGTGAAGAAGCGGGTCGTGCTTTTGGCAATCCAGAAGTCTATATGGAGAAGTTTTTAGAAAAGCCTCGTCACGTAGAGATTCAGGTTTTGGCCGATACCCATGGCAATGCGATTTGGTTGGGTGAGCGCGACTGCTCCATGCAACGCCGTCATCAAAAAGTTATTGAAGAAGCACCGGCTCCTGGCATTGATCGTCGTTTGATCGCCAAAATTGGTGAGCGCTGTGCAGAAGCCTGTCGCAAAATTGGGTATCGCGGAGCTGGTACCTTTGAATTTCTCTACGAAAACGGGGAATTCTTCTTCATTGAGATGAATACCCGTGTTCAGGTTGAACACCCAGTCACTGAAATGATTACTGGTGTGGATATTGTTCAAGAACAAATTCGTATCGCCGCAGGCCTCAAATTAAGTTATCGCCAAAAAGACATCGTTTTCCGTGGCCATGCAATCGAGTGCCGCTTAAATGCAGAAGATCCATTTAAGTTCACCCCAAGCCCCGGCAAAATTGGCTCATTCCACATGCCAGGCGGCCCTGGGATTCGCGTTGATTCACATGCTTACAGCGGTTATGTGGTCCCATCAAACTACGACTCCATGATTGGCAAATTGATTTCTTACGGTAATACTCGTGAGCAAGCAATCCGTCGCATGCAAATTGCACTTTCCGAGATGGTGATTGACGGCATTACAACGAACGTCCCCCTTCATCGAGAGCTGATGCTCGATCCCAATTTCATGGAGGGTGGTACCAGCATCCATTACTTAGAGCATCGCTTAGAAGAGCAAGCTGCAAGTCGCGGTAAGTCCTAAGTGATGGGAGCGCCACATGCCTTATCGTGAACTGGTATTCACGGTAGCCGCTGAAATCGCTGAGCCTTTGGGTGATGCGCTTTTGGATTTGGGCGCACTATCCGTTACCGTTGAAGACGACGCTGCCGGTGGCTATGATGAAAACCCACTTTATGGGGAGCCAGGACTTCACCCTGAAGTGCAAGCTTGGGACAGATCAGCAGTCACCGCTCTCTTTAATCCTGAGATTGATGCATCCGGTAGCGCAGAATTTATTCCAGAACTGCTTACGTCACTCAAAGACGCCGGTTTCCAGCTGAGTGCACCTCTTGAGAAAACCATTGAAGAGCAAGACTGGGTAAGACTCACTCAGAGTCAGTTTGCACCCATTCAAATTGGTGAACGTATTTGGGTAGTACCCTCCTGGCATGATGCGCCAAGCGATCCGAATGCAATTTGCCTAGCTGTCGATCCAGGCTTGGCGTTTGGTACGGGAAGTCATCCCACGACACATTTATGCCTACTGTGGCTTGAGCAACAACCTAATTTACAAAATCAAAGTTTGCTTGATTATGGTTGCGGCTCAGGAATTTTGGCTATTGCCGCTGCAAAACTCGGTTGCAATCCAGTGATTGGTACCGATATTGATCCTCAGGCCATGGTTGCCGCTCGCAGTAATGCAGAAATCAACAACGCATCTATTCGTTTTGTATTGCCTAATGAAGGCGCACCTGAGCTCGCCGCTGAAACAAAATATGACATTGTGATGGCCAATATCTTGGCTAATCCACTGCAAGTGCTTGCTCCCGCATTGGTCAACAAGATGAAAGTTGGTGGACGTATTGTTTTGTCTGGGATACTCGCCCGCCAAGCAGAAGAAGTGATCGCAACTTACAGTCAGTGGCTCAAACTCTCCGTTTGGAAAGAGAGCGAAGGTTGGGTTTGTCTCCATGGAAGCCTAAATACCGATCTTCCTAGCAACAAAGAAACTGTTTTTGCTGCACCTGCTCAAAAAAAAAGTCTTAAGTTAGTCCTATGCGCGGCCCTTGCACTTCTCTTGTTCGTTTTTGGCGAGCATCTTTCCAGAAATTCATTGCTTCCCGCATTAGCACCGCGAGTTGATGGAACATCCAATACAATTTCAGTAAATGCATTTCAGGTATTGCAACGAATTGATGCAAAACTTTGTCGCGCACTAGGATGTCTAGATCGCTCTGTGAGCGATTTTTCTGCGTGGAAAATAACTTCAGCCGCATTATCAACAGAAAACGCACGAGAGGGGCTTAAAAGCGGCGCAAATCAATCTCTGTTGCAAGTAGAGATACAAAATCGTCTCGCTATAGCAGTTTTGCCGCCAAATTTAGAAATTTCTTTAACCGATGCAGATGAATCCGAGATCCAATCACTGCAATTCACTCCACAAGAATGGTTACCAAAAAATTGGCAGGAGGCGCATCCTGATTTTTTAAAAAAAGGTATCCCTTCTGGAGAAATTCTGCAGCTTGATTTGCCGATTTCCTTACCGCCAAATGCTGCGGGCTATCGCGTCCGAGTGCTTTACCCCTAAGTTGGTTTATTGAAACCCCATTTACCCCTTTATTTATAAAAGAAAGTAATTTATGGCTAGCTTAATCTGTGGCTCCATCGCCTACGACACCATCATGAACTTTGAAGGCAAATTTGCCGATCAAATTCTGCCCGAGCAAATTCATATTCTGAACGTAGCCTTCTTGGTCCCAACGATGCGCCGTGAATTTGGCGGTTGCGCAGGCAATATTGCCTACAACCTAAATCTTTTGGGTGGTGACCCGATCATTATGGCCACCGTAGGGGGTGATGCTGCACCGTATATGAACCGCCTTGAAGAGCTCAAGATTGATGCAAGCCATATTCGCCAGATTGATCAGGCATTTACTGCACAAGCGATGATCACCACTGACCAAGCCAATAATCAGATCACTGCTTTTCATCCAGGAGCCATGGGTGAATCCCACCTCAACCAAGTTGCCGCAGTAGTTGCAGAGCGCAGCAAGAATGCCAAAGGTCCAGCAAAATTAGGCATCGTTGCTCCCGATGGGCGTCAAGGTATGTGGGAGCATTGCCATCAACTAGCCGATGCCAACATTCCGTTTATCTTTGATCCAGGCCAAGGCTTACCAATGTTTAATGGCCCAGAACTTCTGGAACTAGTCGACATTGCCAGCTATCTAGCCGTAAATGACTATGAGGGCGAGATGCTTTCCCAAAGAACGGGCTTGAGCTTGGCAAAAGTGGCTGAGCGCGTCAAAGCACTCATCGTGACCAAAGGTGCTGAAGGCGCCGATATTTATTCCGAAGGTAAATGCATTGCGATTCCACCGGTTCCAGCAGCCAAAGTAGTTGATCCAACCGGTTGCGGAGATGCGTTCCGCGGTGGATTGCTGTTTGGTCTGGAAAACGGCATGGATTGGGAAACTACCGGTCGCCTTGCAAGCTTGATGGGATCCATCAAAATTACTCACCAAGGACCACAAAACCACCAACTTAGCAAAGATCAGATCATCGAACAATTTAAAACGGCATTTGGTTTTAGCTTCTAAGCAAATATAGCCTGGGACATTCCAGACTTACAGATTCTTATTAACTTCTGAATCGGGAAATAAAAAAAGGGGTCTCTATTGAGACCCCTTCTAGTAACACCCGTCTTTAGCCGAAGCTTATGGACGTGTGCCAGTTGGGAAGGGCCAAGTAGCGGCAGATGATGCTAGTGCAGCTTTCTTAGCCGCGGGCTTTTTTACAGCAGCGCCCGCTTTCTTCGCAGCAGGCTTACTTACTTTTTTTTTGCTACGCGCTTTTTAGCTACTTTGCGAGTTGCTTTTTTAGCAGCTGGCTTTTTAGCAGCAGCTTTTTTAGCAGCTGGGCGCTTTTTAGCTACTTTTTTAGCAGCTGGCTTTTTAGCAGCAGCTTTTTTAGCAGCTGGGCGCTTTTTAGCTACTTTTTTAGCAGCTGGACGCTTAGCAGCAGCTTTTTTAGCAGCTGGTTTCTTTGCAGCAGGTTTTTTCTTTGTTGCCATGTGTGTTACTCCTTCACGTGAGGATTAGTACAAAACTACATTAAGAAGACCCGACCATCTAATTCCGCTAGGTTTTGCAACCTTTTGGAGCTGACGAGCGAGCCATTCATCGGCGCGCGGCTTGATGCTAGGTGCTGCACGCTAATGAATCCTGGAAAAAAAGCCGTGGCCCCGAAGGACAACGGCTTCTTAAATGTGCTGGAAAAAATAGAGAGGATAGCCCAGACACCCTTGAGCAAGGGTTTTCGGATTTGAGTCTGTTTTTGCTGACTTCTTAAACTATCCAACCGTCTAATCTCCAATTTAGCCGGCTATGCGCTTACTTACTCCTTACTACTCCCAACTTAGCGCACCGCCAGTTTGATACTCAATAACGCGTGTCTCAAAAAAGTTTCGTTCTTTTTTCAGATCAATCATTTCTGACATCCATGGAAATGGATTCTCTTCATTTGGGAACATCGCGTCAAGTCCTATTTGCAAACATCTGCGATTACAAATGTATCTTAGGTACCCTTTGAACATCGGAGCGTTCAATCCGAGCACTCCTCGAGGCATCGTATCTTCGGCATAACGGTACTCTAATTCGACTGCTTTTTCGAAGATCGATTTGATCTCGTCTTTGAACGCAGAAGTCCATAAGTGCGGGTTCTCCAGCTTGATTTGGTTAATCAAATCAATACCAAAATTGCAGTGCATAGACTCATCACGAAGGATGTATTGATACTGCTCAGCAGCACCCGTCATTTTGTTTTGACGACCCATTGCAAGTATTTGCGTAAAACCAACATAAAAGAACAAACCTTCCATTACGCAAGCAAAAACAATCAAAGAACGAAGCAGTTTTTGATCGTTTTCTAATGTGCCAGTCTTAAATGTTGGGTCGGTGAGCACATCAATAAATGGAATAAGGAACTCATCCTTAGCGCAAATGGACTCAATTTCGTGATACGCATTGAAGATTTCGCCTTGGTCTAAGCCTAAAGATTCCACAATATATTGGTAGGCGTGAGTATGAATTGCCTCCTCGAAAGCCTGGCGCAATAGGTATTGACGGCACTCTGGAGCAGTAATTTGGCGATATGTACCCAAAACAATATTGTTTGCCGCTAAAGAATCGGCTGTAGTGAAGAAACCGAGATTGCGTTTAATGATGCGACGCTCATCTTCGGTTAATCCATTTGGATCTTTCCAAAGCGCGATATCGCGGTTCATGTTGATCTCTTGTGGCATCCAGTGATTGGCGCAACCAGCCAAATACTTCTCCCAAGCCCACTTATATTTAAATGGTACGAGCTGATTTACGTCGGTTTTGGCATTAATAACCCGCTTATCAGCCACATTCACACGACGAGTTTCAACTCCAGACGCAGGCGCGCTTTGTGTTTGCGCTACTGCTGGCGCAGCAGCTTGAGGTGCTGCCATCGCCACTTGGTCTGGTTGTGGACGTTGTGGCTCCGCTGCAACCGGCTGCGGCGCAAGGCCAGCTTTCGCTAGTGCTGGAGCAACTTCCTCTTCCCAATTCAACATAACTTTCTCCTAATTTCTTCTTTTCTTATCTCTGACCAATAGGCGAATCGCTTATTGGCATGCTTCACATTCTTCAAATCCAGCATCACCTGGGCGCATTGTGCAAACCGGACCATCCGCTTCAACACCACCAGCTGCAGCAGCTGCGTCAGTACCATTCACCCCACCACCGCTAGAAACGGAGTTCAATTGACCGCTAGCAACCGTCGACTTCTCAACATGGGTTGCAGCCATCGTGCGGAGGTAATAAGTAGTTTTGAGGCCGCGCAACCATGCCAACTTATAGGTGTCATCCAATTTCTTACCAGAAGCACCAGCCATGTAGATGTTCAGCGACTGCGCTTGGTCAATCCACTTTTGGCGACGGGATGCTGCTTCAACTAACCAGCTTGGCTCAACCTCAAAGGCGGTTGCATACAAATCGCGTAAATCCTGAGGAATGCGATCGATCTTAGATAAAGTGCCGTCAAAGTACTTCAAGTCAGCAATCATCACTTCATCCCAGAGGCCGCGATCCTTCAAATCACGTACCAAGTACTCGTTTACTACCGTGAATTCGCCAGAAAGGTTGGATTTCACGAACAAGTTCTGGAATGTGGGTTCAATACAAGCAGAAACGCCAATGATGTTTGAAATCGTTGCTGTTGGCGCAATTGCCACGCAATTGGAATTGCGCATGCCGTGTTGCTTAATGCGTGCACGCAAGCCACTCCAGTCCATAGTAGTGGAGTTATCCACCTCTACATAACCACCGCGCTCAGCGGCCAACATTGCTACTGAATCTTGCGGGAGGATGCCGCGATCCCACAAAGATCCTTTGTAGGTGCTGTAAACGCCACGCTCTTCAGCCAATTCATTGGATGCTTGGTAAGCGTAGTAGCAAACTGCTTCCATCGAAGAGTCAGCAAACTTCACAGCCTCATCGCTAGCGTAAGGAATACGCTGCATATGCAAGCAATCCTGGAAGCCCATGATGCCCATGCCGACCGGACGGTGCTTCAAATTGGAATTACGTGCTTTAGCAACTGCGTAGTAGTTGATATCAATCACGTTGTCCAACATACGCATTGCAGTACGGACGGTTCTTTGGAGCTTCTCATGATCCAAAATCATCTTGCCATTGGCATCTGTAGTCATGTGAGCCGTTAAGTTCACAGAGCCCAAGTTACAAACTGCAATCTCGCTCTCGTTGGTATTGAGAGTGATCTCAGTGCAAAGGTTAGATGAGTGAACTACGCCAATATGCTGTTGTGGGCTACGGATGTTGCAAGGGTCTTTGAAAGTAATCCATGGGTGACCGGTTTCAAACAACATACCAAGCATCTTGCGCCACAATTGCTGCGCTGGAATACGGCGGAATGGCTTCAATTCACCACGGTCAGCTTTTTGCTCATAGGCAACATAAGCCTCTTCAAATGCTCTACCGAATTTGTCATGTAAGTCTGGTGTGTTTGATGGTGAGAACAAGGTCCAGTCGCCACCTTCCATCACACGCTTCATAAACAAGTCAGGAATCCAGTTGGAAGTGTTCATATCGTGTGTACGACGGCGGTCGTCACCAGTGTTCTTACGTAATTCCAAGAACTCCTCAATATCTAAGTGCCATGTTTCCAAGTAGGCGCAGACCGCACCCTTACGCTTACCACCTTGGTTTACAGCAACTGCAGTGTCGTTCACCACTTTCAAGAAAGGCACAACACCTTGTGATTTACCGTTAGTCCCTTTGATATGGCTGCCCAATGCGCGAACATTTGTCCAGTCATTACCTAGACCACCAGCAAACTTCGATAACAAAGCGTTTTCTTTCAATGCTTCGTAGATGCCATCCAAATCATCATCCACTGTCGTCAAGTAGCAGCTAGAGAGCTGCGGACGTGTGGTCGCTGAGTTGAACAATGTTGGAGTGCTGGACATGAAATCAAACGTAGAGAGGATTTCATAGAACTCGATTGCGCGACGCTCACGGTCGAGTTCATTTAAAGCCAAGCCCATTGCCACGCGCATAAAGAAGGCTTGCGGCATCTCAATGCGACGGTCTTCAATATGCAAGAAATAACGGTCATACAAGGTCTGCAAGCCAAGGTAGTTAAATTGCAAGTCACGGCTGGCATTCAAAGCTGCGGCTAAGCGTGGCAAGTCAAACTCACGCATACGAGGATCCAGTAACTCCGCAGAAATACCTTCGTTGATGTACTTCGCAAAATAGGTGCTGTACTCAGCTTGCATGTCGCCTTGCAACACTTCTTTGCCCAAGATTTCTTTACGAATCACGTGCATCAGGATGCGCGCTGTTACTTGGCTGTATGCAGGATCTTTCTCAATCAATGTACGAGAAGCCAAAATTGCAGAGTCATACACTTGCGCCATTGGCACGCCATCGTACAAATTCTTGATGGTTTCAGTGATGATAGGTGTGGCATCAATATGAGTGCCCAAGCCTTCACAAGCCGCCTCGATTACTGTGCGCAAAGCGGCCATATCCAACCACTTCTCAACGCCGTTATCGGTAACCTTGATACCGGACTCACCAGCTTGATTGGCTGTTTGCGCCTCTTGAGAAACTTCTTGTTGAGCCGCGCGTTCTTGGTTGCGCTTTTCACGATAGAGAACGTAGGCACGAGCAACGTTATGCTCACCACTACGCATCAAAGCCAATTCAACTTGGTCTTGAATATCTTCAATATGGAACGTTCCACCATTTGGACGGCTACGTAGTAATGCACGCACAACAGAATGGGTCAACTGCTCGACTTGTTCGCGAACACGAGCAGACGCCGCACCTTGACCGCCATTAACTGCTAAAAATGCTTTAGTTACAGCAATCGCAATTTTGGATGGCTCAAATGCCACAACGGACCCGTTACGGCGAATAATTTTGTAATCAGACAATTGGGTTGCCTGGGCACCACCAACACCACCTGCGACAAAGCTAGCGGAAGGGGCTTGATTCAGAGCGCCAACAGGGTTCATTCCTGGATTATTTGCTCCAGCGGATTGGTCTGCTGTCTGTGGATTGGCGTATGTCATGTTGCTCCTGCGTCTATATATAGTTATTTGGACAAAATATCGTTAAAAAACAATGGGGTATTGCTGGATTCAAACACTACATCTAGTGTCTTGAAGTGCATTAGGCACTAAGTATAGGGAAATATTTGATATTTGGTAAGCTATTTATGACAAAAATTTACTAATATTTTTACTAAGTTTTTCGCTTAGTTTGAGGGTCATTTTGGTGCGAAATTTTTAGCCTGTTTTAGACAAAGGCTAAAAAAGTAAGCGTACGCTCACATACAAAATTCAGCCTATCGAGGATCCACACCAAAGGGCATTTTTTCAGCAGAGATGCCTGTCTCTTTTTGGAACTTTTTCCAATCAAAATGAATTCCCGGATCCGTTTTGCGATCCGGAGCAATGTCGCTATGTCCAACAAATTGCAATTGAGGATAAGTACGACTCAATTTCTGAATAAGATTAGCCAAGGTTTGATACTGAGCGGCTTCGAATGGTCCATCGCCATCGCCCTCTAACTCAACACCAATAGAGAAGTCATTGCACTTTTCTCGACCCTGAAAGTCTGATTTACCGGCATGCCAGGCCCTGTTCTGAGTAGAAACAAACTGAACCAATACTCCAGATCGAGTGATTAAAAAATGGCTAGATACTTTTTGATCCGCAATCTCCGCAAAATATGGATGGGCAGTTGGATCAAGTTTGTTTTGGAAAAAATCAACGATATGGTGACTAGATGTTTGGTTTCTGAATTCACCAGGCGGCAAACTGATGTAATGAATGACCAATAAATCAGGGTCAATATTTTCAGCTCTTACATCTTGATTAGGTGAAATCCGCCACTGCGCATCACCAATCCACCCATTTGAATCAAGAGTATGAAGATGCTCTTGCGAACAATAAAAACGGTTATCAAATGTGAGTGCTTCAGATTCAGGTAGATGTACTTTGCAGCACTGACATTGCACCATCGCCTCAGGATTTACCGCCCTCTCAGGCTTATTCTTATTGGGTTTAGGGCTATTATTTGCATCTAGCGCAGCCTGCTTCTTTCCCTTTATCCAAAGGTATAAAAGACCGGCGCCAACAAATAATAAAAGCCACTTAAACAACGATTACGCCCTATGAAGAATGACTTCGACTACGAAACGACTGCCGACATAAGCAAGCAGAAGAGCGCTGTACGCACTCAACACCCAACGAATAGCAGCTCTGCCGCGAAGTCCCACTCGCCAACGCGCAATCAAAAGACCGGCAAATAAAAACCAGGAGACTAAAGCAAAAATCGTTTTGTGATCAAACACAAGCGGTTTGCCAAACAAAGTTTGCGAGAAAAGCAATCCCGAGAACACGGTCAAACTTAAAAGCGCAAAACCAACATACAGCAAATTAAATAAAAGACTTTCCATGGTCATTAGCGGAGGTAAGTCCTCCAACCAATGGGATAAGCGACCATTAGGAATAATAGCCAACTGACGATGTAGCGCTCGATCTTGTACGCTCATGAGCATTGCGTGCATGGCAGCTAGACTTAGCAAGCCTACTGAAACAGTAGCCACTACAAAATGGCCTTTAAACCAGGGATCAGAAACAGCCTTTGGTGAAATCAACGTTCCGGGGAAGAGGGTCGGCAGAAATGCGCAAATGAGCGCAAACATCAAGGCCATCCAACGCAAGCTAGAGATGGGCAAAAACCATGACTGAAACCAATAAAAAGCCAGGCCAACCCAAGCAATCAATGACAAATCTTGCGCAAAGCCAAACACAAAGCCCTGGGGTGTGAACACGGAGTCATGAAGTTGCACTCCATGGATCAGCAAAATAACAAAAATAGCCGCCTGCACTAATGCGCTTGATAGCCCAGACTCCACGCCGCTCTTGGCTTTGAAGCTCAAAACAAGCAAAAGCGCCAAATAAAGTGCGGAAGGGAGCCATCCGTAACTTGAGTAACCTAAAATATCCATCTGGAAAGTCTAATCGATAAATGCTAGAAAACCTCACCGACCGTCTATCTCGCGTTGTTAAAACAATGCGAGGCCAAGCTCGCCTCACCGAAGCTAATACCGCAGAAATGCTACGGGAAATCCGTTTAGCCTTGTTAGAGGCTGACGTAGCACTACCAGTAGTGAAGTCTCTACTAGAGCAAATTAAATTCAAAGCCCTTGGCGAGGAAGTGGTTGGCAGCCTCAGCCCAGGCCAAGCACTCGTTGGTGTAGTCCAGCGTGAACTTGCCCAAGTAATGATGGGCGATACCAATCAAAGTGGTGAACTCAATTTAGCCACTCAGCCGCCTGCAGTAATCTTGATGGCCGGCTTGCAAGGTGCCGGTAAAACGACATCTGTTGGCAAGCTCGCTAAATGGTTGCAAGAGAAAAAGAAAAAGAAGGTACTCACCGTTTCTTGTGACGTGTATCGTCCAGCAGCGATTGAGCAATTGGAAACTGTTACCAAGCAAGTTGGCGCTGAATTCTTCCCGAGCGACATTAGCCAGAAGCCCAACGATATTGCACTGGCCGCTCTAGATTGGGCACGTCGCCACTATTTTGATGTTGTCTTGGTCGATACCGCAGGCCGCTTAGGTATTGATGAAGCGCTCATGCAAGAAATCAAAACCTTGCATGCCAGCCTGAACCCTATCGAAACCTTATTCGTAGTCGATGCCATGCTGGGACAAGATGCTGTCAATACCGCCAAGGCTTTCCATGAAGCCCTGCCATTGACTGGCGTAATTCTGACGAAGTTAGATGGTGACTCCCGTGGTGGTGCAGCCCTATCAGTTCGCCAAGTAACTGGCGTACCGCTCAAATTTATCGGTGTTGCCGAAAAGATGGATGGCCTCGAAGCGTTTGATGCAGAGCGGATGGCCAACCGCATCTTGGGCATGGGCGATATTTTGGCGCTTGTTGAGCAAGCCCAACAGCACGTTGACGTTGCCAAGGCAGAAAAATTAGCTAGCAAGATTTCGAAGGGCGGGTTTGATCTCGAAGATTTCAGAGATCAACTGATGCAGATGCAAAAGATGGGTGGCATGGCGAGCTTGATGGACAAATTACCAAGCCAGGTTGCTCAAGCAGCCTCCAAAGCAAATCTCAGCAACGCCGATAAACAAACCACGCGTATGCGCGGAATTATTGACAGCATGACCCCCCAGGAACGCAGAAAACCAGAACTACTTAAAGCAAGCCGCAAGCGACGCATTGCTGCCGGCTCTGGCGTTGAAGTGCAAGAAGTCAACCGCCTGCTTGCTCAGTTTGAGCAAATGCAAACCATGATGAAGCAATTCAAAGGTGGAAAAATTGCGCGCACCATGGCAAGCATGGCTGCAAAAGGAGCCGCCAAGGGTATTGGCGGACTCTTTAAGAAATAACTAAATCAAAAAGCTAGCTAGAGGGCAAGCTTAAGAGATTGATTGCTTAGCAGCATGTACTGCAGCAATCACTTTTGCTTTGATGTCATTTAGCGGGATATTCTCAGAGTCCGCATCCTTACGCCCTTTAAATTCCACCTGGGAGTCTGCCAAACCACGGTCACCAATAACAACGCGGAATGGCGCTCCGATCAATTCCCAGTCAGCAAACATTGCGCCCGGACGCTCGTTGCGGTCATCCAAAATCACATCAATTCCAGCGGCCAATAACTCTTCATGCAATTGATCACACGCTGTTTTAACGGCTTCTGATTTTTCGTAACCCATCGGGCAAATAACTACTTCAAATGGCGCCATCGAGATTGGCCAAATAATGCCCTTGTCATCGTGGCCTTGCTCGATCGCAGCACCCAACAAACGAGTAACCCCAATACCGTAACAACCCATCACCATGGGCTGTGCTTTGCCCTGCTGATCCAAATACGTGCAATCCATCGCCTCGGAATAACGTGTGCCCAACTGGAATACATGCCCCACTTCAATGCCGCGGCAGATATCCACAATGCCTTTGCCATCTGGCGAAGGATCGCCAATCACTGCATTACGAATATCCAATACCAATGGCTCAGGCAAATCACGACCCCAGTTCACGCCGGTTAAATGATGACCAGCGTCGTTTGCGCCACAAACAAAATCCGCCATATGAGCCACTGTTCTGTCGGCAATGACAGTCACATCAGCACTCACACCAACTGGACCTAAATAGCCGGCTGGAGCATTACAAGCTTGCTTAATTTCTGCCTCAGTAGCAAATCGAGATTCGGCCATACCAGGAATTTTGCTGGCTTTTATTTCATTAAGCTCATGGTCACCGCGCACCAACAACATAAAGAGTTTTGCGGGGCCTTTTTCTTGATCAGCAGCAAACAGTAGTGTTTTAACGGTTGACTCAAGCGGAACATTCAAGAACTTGGCCACATCCGCACAATTGGTCATATTCGGCGTTGAAATTTTGCTCATTGGCGCTGAAGCTACAGCACGACTGGCAATCAAAGCCAAGGACTCTGCGGCCTCTAGGTTAGCTGCGTAATCAGAGCTGGGGCAATAGACGATTGCATCCTCACCGGTTTCTGCTATTACATGAAACTCTTGACTACCAGACCCACCAATGGCGCCGTTATCAGCAGTCACCGCGCGAAATTGCAAACCCATCCGCTTAAAAATGCGGGTATAGGCATCAAACATTACTTGATAGGATTTCTTAAGGCCTTCAACATCTTTATCGAACGAGTAAGCATCTTTCATGCTGAACTCACGACCCCGCATAATGCCGAAACGTGGACGACGCTCATCACGGAATTTGGTCTGAATTTGATAAAAGTTCACAGGCAATTGCTTGTAGCTCTTAATCTCATTGCGAGCCAGATCGGTAATAACCTCTTCTGAGGTTGGTTGGATCAAGAAATCACGATCATGACGATCTTTTATACGTAGCAACTCAGGACCCATTTTTTCCCAACGACCTGTCTCTTGCCACAGCTCAGCAGGCTGAATCATCGGCATAAGCAACTCAATTGCGCCAGCACGATTCATTTCTTCGCGAATGATGTTTTCTACCTTGCGAATCACCTTTAAACCCAGCGGCAAGTAGTTGTAGATGCCAGCGCTCAGCTTGCGAATTAAACCTGCGCGCACCATGAGTTTGTGCGAAACCACCTCAGCATCAGAGGGGGCTTCTTTTAGCGTGGCGAGAAATGATTGTGAGGCTTTCATGTATGGATATAATCAAATCGTTGATTTTAAAGGATTTGAGGCACGATCATGCTTGACCGTGAAGGGTATCGCCCGAATGTCGGCATTGTCCTCCTCAACAGCCGTAACGAGGTTTTCTGGGGAAAACGCGTTGGGCAGCATTCGTGGCAGTTTCCGCAGGGCGGGATTCAGCATGGTGAAAGCCCTGAACAGGCTATGTACCGCGAATTGCAAGAGGAGGTTGGCTTACTGCCGGAGCATGTCCAAATTATTGGACGCACTAGGGACTGGCTTCGCTACGATGTCCCTGAGGAATACTTGCGCCGTCAGAACTCCACTCGAGTCCACAGAGCTGCCTATCGCGGACAAAAACAAATCTGGTTTCTTTTGCGTCTAGTGGGTCTTGATAGCGATATTCAGTTACGCGCCTCGGAACATCCTGAATTCGATGCCTGGCGCTGGGTCCCCTTCTGGATTCAGTTAGATGCCGTTATTGGCTTTAAACGTGAGGTTTACCAGCTCGCACTTTCTGAGTTGGCGCGTTTCTTATCCCGAGGCATGCGCATGCAGCAACTTGCCTGGGGGTCCCCTCTTGATCTGATTCAATCTTTTTACGGTGGCTCACACGCACAACCGAAAGAAGAAGATACAAAAGATAAATCTAAATGACTGCTTACTTGAAACGTTTACATCGCCATCTTTACGCCGCTATTCTTTGCTTGGGATTGTCTGCATGCGGAGGAGATACCCTCATAAGCGGAGTAGATCCTTTTGCGCCCATGGTGTTTAAAGAGGGTACTACTGCCATGCCCCTAAACCCACCAAACCAAGCCACCCTTCTTCCTTTTTATGTGTCGCAGCATACCATCTTTAAGTTTGCTGTAGACACCGACTCCATCCTTATTGGCGCAGATGGTGTAACCCGCTATATTGTTGTGATGACCAGCCCAAGCGGCAGCGTTCAAACTCAATACGAAGGAATTCGTTGTGATTCATTTCAGTGGCGCCTTTATGGCACCCTAGAAAATGGGGCGTGGAAAGAAAATCCCTTGTCTACGTGGCGCAATATACAAAGCAATGTACCCAATCGCTACCAAGCAGCTTTAGCACAAGGTGCTTTTTGTAATTTCAGCTCGCAAGAAAAAAATATCAAGACCATTCTTAAGTCGCTGAACCCCAATGGCTTTACTGGTCAAACAAAGCCAACCAATTCCTTTGGTGTAATTAATTAAAAATTATTCTAAGAATTATTTTGAGGCTGGGGCCAAATAGGTCCCAATTTTCTCGCCAGCAATCAAACGTGTCAGTACATTAGGTTCGCGCCCAGAGGCGATGACTGTAGCGGCACCAGTTTCTACAGCAATTTTTGCTGCCAATACCTTGGTTAGCATTCCACCCTTACTAAGCTCACTGGCTGCACCGCCAGCCATTTTTTCTAAAGCGGGATCCCCTGCAACCGCCTCTGAAAGCAATGTAGCATTTGGGTTTTGACGTGGATCTGCAGTAAAGAGACCGCCTTGATCGGTCAAAATAACCAATAAATCCGCATGAATTAAATTCGTTACCAAAGCAGCAAGACTATCGTTATCACCGAACTTAATTTCATCAGTGACGACGGTGTCATTCTCGTTAATGATAGGCACTACACCCAACTTCAACAGCGTGTCTAAAGTGGCTCTTGCATTGGCATTACGCTCCGCATCTGCTAGATCGGCATTGGTCAATAAGATTTGAGCGCTACGCAAATTAAAGCGTGAAAAACAGCTCTCATAAACCTGTACTAAACCCATTTGACCTACTGCTGCGGCCGCTTGTAGTTCATGAATCTCTTGTGGGCGTTTAGCCCAACCCAAACGCTGCATGCCTTCAGCAATAGCTCCTGAACTCACCATCAGAACCTCATGACCAGCCTTTAGCAACCCCGCCATCTGCTCTGCCCACATCGCAATCGCAGCATGATCTAAGCCCTCACCATTATTAGTGACCAGGCTCGAGCCCACTTTGACAACAATCCGTTGAGTTTTTTTAGCGTTCATAGCAAAAAGTCAGTCAAACAGTTAATCGGGTTTTTTATCTTCTAATTGATCTTGGTAACGAGGATCTTGAGCGCGCTCATCAGCATCATCCCGATCTCTGCGTACAGAATCCAAATAGTCTTGCAAAGAGTAGCAAAGCTTATCGCAACCCATGCCAGTCAAAGCAGAAATCTCAAATACCGGGCCTTTCCACTTAAACTTTTTCACAAAATCAGCCACGACCTTTTTGCGATCTTCCTCAGGAATCATGTCGACTTTATTGAGAACTAACCAACGTGGCTTCTCAACCAAAGCTTCATCATATTTATGCAACTCATTCACAATTGCCACAGCATCCGCCACAGGATCAACATTCGTATCAAATGGCGCAATGTCCACTAAATGCAAAAGAACGCCTGTACGCTGCAGATGCCTTAAGAAGCGATGTCCAAGACCCGCACCTTCAGCGGCGCCCTCAATCAATCCAGGAATATCAGCAATCACAAAGCTACGCTCGGACCCCACGCGCACCACACCCAAATTTGGATGCAAAGTAGTGAATGGATAATCTGCAATTTTTGGACGTGCGTTTGACACAGCAGTAATCAATGTCGATTTACCAGCATTAGGCATACCTAACAAACCGACATCAGCCAACACCTTTAATTCCAATTTCAATTTACGACGTTCGCCAGGCTTGCCGTTGGTCTTTTGACGTGGCGCCCTATTCGTACTACTCTTAAAGTGAATATTGCCCCATCCACCAACGCCGCCTTGCGCTAAACAGAGGCGCTCACCATGCGTTGTTAAATCAGCAATCGGCTCGCCAGTTTCATAATCAGTAATGATGGTACCAACGGGCATACGTAATTCAATATCGTCACCTGCGCGACCATAGCAATCAGCGCCACGACCAGGCTCACCATTTTTTGCGGTGTGTGTTTTTGCGTAGCGGTAATCAATCAAAGTGTTGATGTTGCGATCAGCAATGGCCCAGACACTGCCGCCTTTGCCACCGTCACCACCATCAGGCCCACCAAATTCAATGAACTTTTCGCGGCGCATAGAGGCACTCCCGGCGCCGCCTTGCCCGGCAATCACTTCGATACGTGCTTCGTCTATAAATTTCATGAATAAAAAAGGCCTCGCTTAGCGAGGCCTGTTCCTAAGAGTTAAATTCGGAATAAATCTGAATCAAACGTGTCTCAGTCAGGCGCCTTATGAACGAGGCAAAACTGAAACTTGGGCCTTCTTCAAAGCACCCTTAACGCCGAATTCCACCTGTCCGTCAATTAAGGCGAACAAAGTGTGATCCTTACCAATACCAACGTTAGCACCTGGATGAACACGTGTGCCACGTTGACGAACGATGATGCTACCAGCATTAATGTGCTCGCCGCCAAATACCTTAACGCCTAAGCGTTTCGATTCTGAGTCGCGACCATTTCGTGTTGAGCCGCCGCCTTTTTTCTGTGCCATATCTTTCTCCTACCTGAATTAGGCTTTAATCGTGTTGATCAAAATTTCAGTGAAATTCTGACGATGGCCTTGGTGCTTTTGATAATGCTTGCGACGGCGCATCTTAAAGATTGTCACTTTATCGTGACGTCCTTGGGAGACGACAGTGGCCATCACAGCTGCACCATTAACCAATGGATCACCTAATTTCAGTGAAGCGCCTTCGCCAACGGCGAGGACTTGGTCAAGAGTGATTTCGCTGCCGATTTCCGCTGGTATCTGTTCTATTTTCAATTTTTCGCCTGCAGCAACTTTATACTGTTTGCCACCGGTTTTTATGACCGCGTACATGGTTTGAAACCTCAATTAATATCTACATTTAAGCTAATCCACCCTGGACCAGCTAAGCCCATTATTATATCTTGCATGCCTAGCACTGTCAAAATCAATGACTTAAGCCAAATCTTGGCCCCAATCTCCTTAGATTTCAAGGCTTTAGATGAGGTTATTCGTCAGCGTTTGGCCTCAAAAGTCGCCTTAATTGACCAAATCTCGACCTATATCATCCAGGCGGGCGGCAAACGGGTCAGACCAGCCCTATTGATGCTGGTGGCTAAATCCATGGCCAATGGCAAAGATACCCCGCACATCCTGGAGATGTCTGCCGTCGTTGAATTCATTCACACAGCCACACTCCTTCACGATGACGTAGTTGATGAATCTACTCTCAGAAGGGGTCGCGAGACCGCTAATGCCGCTTTTGGTAACGCTGCCAGTGTTTTAGTGGGCGATTTCCTCTATTCCAGAGCCTTCCAAATGATGGTGGGGCCAAATGATCTTCGCGTGATGCAAATTTTGTCAGACGCAACCAACACGATTGCTGAAGGCGAAGTCTTGCAACTTCTCAACATGAATGACCCCGAAGTAGACGAAGCGAGTTACTTACAGGTCATTCGTTATAAAACCGCTAAATTATTTGAGGCATCTACAGAGTTGGGTGCAATTTTGGCCAATGCCTCTGATGTACAGCGCGAACAAGCTGCAGCATTCGGTCGTCATATTGGTACCGCTTTTCAATTGATGGATGACTTACTCGATTACACCGCAAATGCTGCGCAAATGGGAAAAAACGCTGGTGATGATTTGCGTGAAGGCAAACCGACATTGCCACTGATTTACTTATTAGAAAACGGCAGTAATGAAGAGCGTCTGTTAGTGCGCGCAGCAATTGAGCAAAACCAAGACTTACCAGATGACGTCTTTGCTCAAATTCTCACGGCAGTACAAAATTCCGGCGCTCTTGACTACACGCAAGCAGCCGCTAAGCGTGAAGCAGACTTAGCACTATCTTGCCTCAAAGACTTTCCTGTCAATGAGGCCAGTAAAGCACTAGAAGCTCTGTGCGCTTACTCTCTCACAAGACAGACTTAAGCACCCAAACTGTTCACTCTTAACTCGCACGCTGTAATGCGTGCCTGTAAGATATTGCATATTAAATATTTAACTTCATAGGAACTTATTATGGCTCAGTGGCTTAGATTTCAACATCAAGGAAAAAGTGGTTTAGGGCAAGTACAAGGCGATCAAATCGCCGTGTATGAGGGCGACTTATTTAATGGGGCCAAGGCCACCGGCGCCACCCTGAAGTTGGCAGACGTGACTATTGACATCCCTTGCACCCCATCCAAGATGGTTGCGATGGTGGATAACTTTCATGCATTGGTGACCAAGCTCGAGCATGCTGTGCCTGCAGAACCTTTGTATTTTCTTAAAGGCAATAATTCTTTCTTGGCGGCAAATCAAGTCATTCGCACGCCAAAGTCATATTCCGGAAAAGTCGTTTATGAGGGCGAGCTTGGCATTGTGATTGGCAAGCGCTGTCATGAAGCTGATGAAGCAGAAGCAGCTAAAGCAATCTTTGGTTACACCTGCATTAACGATGTAACCGCCATCGAAATTCTCAACCGTGATCCTGGCTATGCACAGTGGACTCGTGCCAAGAGCTTTAATACCTTTGGCGTCTTTGGACCTTACATCACCACCGATGTGGATCCAAGCAAGCTAACAATCAAGACGATTCTGAACGATCAGGAGCGTCAAAATTACCCTATTTCAGATATGATTTTCTCGCCCGCAAAGTTAGTCAGCTTGATTTCTCAAGATGTACCTCTTGAAGTGGGCGACATCATTGCATGCGGCACCTCAGTAGGTGTTGGCTCAATGAAGCCTGGCAGCAACGTCAGCATCATTATCGAAGGTGTGGGACGTCTCGATAATCGTTTCGAATAAAACGCCTATTCTCTGGCTTTTCCAAAAACAAAACCCTTGCTACCCAACATAGCAAGGGTTTTTTATTGAATGAAACTTTACTGTTTAGTAACCAGATACGGATGGTAGTGCTAGGCTTCCCTTGGAAGCTTGTACGTTTTCATCCAGGTATTTAGTTAAAGCAAATACAGTATTCAAACAGGGAGTTGGAGTTTGCGTGATCTTCCCAAGCTCAATGACAGAGCCCAACAAAGCATCAATCTCCAAACTGCGGCCCGCTTCTAAGTCTTGCAACATTGAAGTTTTGTGTTTGCCGACTTTTTCGGCGCCAGCAATGCGACGCTCAATGTCCACGCGGAAAGTAACGCCCAATTTCTCGGCAATAGTTTGAGCTTCAGCCATCATGTTGCGCGCTAATTCTTTGGTCAATGGGTATTGGCAGATGCCCTCCAAAGTTCCATGTGTCAGCGAGCTGATTGGGTTAAAAGTCATATTGCCCCAAAGCTTGAGCCAGATTTCAGAGCGAATGTCATCCAAGATTGGTGACTTAAATCCTGCTGCACCCATCATTTCAGACATCTTCTGAATGCGGTCAGTAGTCTTGCCATCTAACTCGCCCAATGGGAAGCGATTACCTTCAACGTGACGAATCACGCCAGGCGCTTGAGTGAACGTCGCTGGATACACAACGCAACCAATGATGTTATTTGGATTAATCGCATTCTTGGCAACACCGCCAGCATCCACCGTTTCGACTGAATGATCTTGGTACTCGCCACCTAACTTTTGGAAATACCACCAAGGAATTCCGTTTTGCATTGGAATCAAAATAGTGTCGGGACCCATGATGGCTGCTAAGTCATCAATGATTGGCTCTACCTGATGCGCTTTCACCGCAAGAATAACCACATCTGGCGTTTCAGCATCCCGAATTTTTTCTACAGCCTTCACTTGAGCAACCAAAGGTTCTGGTTGGTCATCCATAATTAAAGCTAAACCACGCTCTTTGATTGCAGCCAAAGTTGCGCCACGAGCAACCACGGTGACATCATTACCTGCTCGTGCCAACATGACAGCCAAGTAGCCGCCAATAGCGCCACCTCCACCGATCACACAGATTTTCATAGGAACTCCATAAGAACTAAAAATTTTGTATTACCGCTATTTTAATTGGGATTTTGCACCGCAGCAATTTTAATTGCCTAATTTTTAAGCAATTTTGGTATCAAACAGCCTTTAAGGAGTCTTTTGGAACAAGGCTACCCAAAATCATGCCCGCAACGCTGGCAAATAAACCAGCCAGTTGAGGAGGCAGAATCGCATTGGGAGCCAAAATTTCACAGCTAATCCAAATGGTTAAGCCCCCCACCACAGCCAATAATCCACCGAGTGAGTTCGCCCTTGACCAATACACGCCAAATGCCAATGGGACAAAAGCCGCCACCAAGGTCACTTTGTAGGCGCTCTCCACCATTTTGAAAATGGAAAGTTCAGAGTTCACCGCAAAGAAAGTGACCACCACAGCAAAACATAAAACGGTGATCCGCATCACTTTCAATAAATCATGGTCGGACAAATGCTTAAAAAAGCCACGCACAATATTTTCAGCAAAGGTTACTGAAGGCGCTAACAAGGTTGCGCTGGCGCAGCTCTTAATTGCGGATAGAAGTGCACCGAAGAACATCACCTGTGCAATCAGCGGGGCATGATTCAGAATCAACTTTGGCAAAATCATTTGTGGATCAGCATTGAGATATTTGCTGACTAAATCCGGACTAATTAAGATTGCGGAGTAAGCCAAATACATTGGCACAAAAGCAAAAATAAAATAGAGGACGCCGCCAAGCAAAGCTGCTTGAACGGCAATGTTGACATTCTTAGATGAGGTGATGCGCTGGAAGACGTCTTGCTGAGGAATGGATCCGAGCATCATCGTACACAAGGCAGCGACAAATCCTAGAATCGACGCCAAATTCATATCCGGCCAGAAGTTACTGAATTGGCCCGCAGCAGCAGCATGCTCAATCACCACACCAATACCGCCAGTCTGAGCCGTCATCTCGCCACCGATATAGAGCATACCAATCACGATGATGATCATCTGAATAAAGTCAGTAATAGCAACAGACCACATGCCCCCAAATAAGGTGTAGATCAATACGCTTGCAGCGCCAATCATCATGCCACCCGTTTGAGTAATGCTGCCCTCAGAAACCACGTTAAATACTAGACCTAGTGCTTTAATTTGAGCAGCTACCCAACCAAGGTAAGACACCACGATACAGAGCGTTACCAAGACCTCAACCGTACGCCCGTACTTTTCGCGAAAGAAATCGCCAATCGTCAGCATGCGACGGTTATAAAGGTGGCGCGCAAAAAAGAGGCCCACCAATATCAAACAGAGAGAAGATCCAAAGGGATCAGCAACCACGCCTCCCAAGCCCTCTTTTAGAAAAGTGGCTGGAATGCCTAATACAGTTTCAGAACCAAACCAGGTTGCAAAAACAGTCGCAGTGACGATTGGCAAAGGAAGGCTATGACCTGCCGCAGCAAAGTCAGCAGTATTTTTGACTCTGAGGGCCGCCCACAAGCCAATGCCAACTGAGATCACCCAGTAAATAATGACGAACCAAATTAGCACGCCTTAATACTCCTTCAGAAATTTGATGAAATTATATGGCCATGTCACTTTTGACAGATAACAAAAAGGCTTCTTTTGGAGCACCCCGAGGTAGAAGATGGTCTGACATAATTCAATAGTGAAAGCGCCTAAGCAAACCATAATAACTAGCCCATCTGCTGATGAGGCTTACCAAAAAGCCATTCTGGGTTCTGTGTCACGCACTTTCGCGCTCACCATCCCACTTTTGCCCCCAAGCATCGAAAAGGTTGTCGGCAATACCTACCTACTCTGTCGCATTATTGACACTATTGAGGATGCGGCTGACTTAAGCGCTCAGACCAAGCAATCCCTTTCAGCGCTCTTTTTAGATGCAGTACTAGAAAAATCACCGGTTGATCATTTTGTAGAGTCTTGCCTAGATGCATTCAAGAACTATAGTAATCAAGATGAGTTAGATCTAATTGCTCACACTCCAACTGTTTTGCGTATTTTGCATACCTGCTCCAGCAATGATCAACAAGCAGTCAGTCGTTGTGTTTCCATCATGTCCGAGGGTATGTCGTATTTTCATGGGAAACAAAACCAAGCCGGTCTTCGAGACCTCGCTGAGTTTGAGCAATATTGCTATGTGGTAGCAGGCGTTGTTGGCGAACTACTAACAACGATTTTTAGCAATCATTCACCCGCCTTTAAAGAAAACATCGCTGGGCACGAAGATTTAGCCATTGCCTTCGGACAGGCTCTGCAAATGACCAATATCTTGAAAGACTCACCCGAAGATAAAGCGCGTGGCGTATCCTGGAAGCCGAGCAATGTAAGCCAAGAAGACCTTCTCAGGATTGCTTATCAAAAATTGCAAGACTCACTCAATTACATACTGCTGATACCTAAGCAAGAACAAGGCATGAGGCGTTTTTGCTTTTTAGCCTTTGGCTTGGCGGTGATGACTCTCTCCAAAATTGCTACTCGACAAGAATTTGATCACAAAGATGAAGTGAAGCTCTCTAGAAAGACTGTAATGAGTTTCTATGGCTTTACACGTTGGGCAGTTAAAAGCAATCTATTGATGAAGGCTTTTTTCAGCCTTAGCAGTAGATCACTAAACAAATACTAATTACTACAAAGCGCCTTCATGCTTTAATAGCCAGAGCTTAATTTGGCGGTATAGACCAGGAGAGTTTTCCTTCATAAATCCACCAATTCCTTGCGCCGATACCACGCGATGACAGGGTGAAATTAAAGGGTAGGGATTGGCACCACACGCTGTACCCACTGCACGCGCCCCACTCTTAATCTTTTTAGCGACTTCACCATAGGTTTTGGTTTTACCTGGAGGTATATCTTGAATACTGGACCATACTTTGCGCTGGTGCTCGGTACCAACGGGTTTGGTAGGCAAATCAAATTGCCAATGGGGGTCCTTGAAGTACGCTTTACACTGTCGCGCAATCTCCTTTGCCAGTTGGTTCTTTGGTGCTACTAAGACCGTATTTGCAGGCAAATAATCAATTCTGGAAAGCATTAAGCTGCCCTCCACCAATTCCGTCGAAATTCCTAAACACCCGAAAGGCGCGGCAATAACGCAGTAGCTAGCACTATTTGGGTTAGATGAGGTGGATGAGGAGGACATATCAAGTAATTCTCACATAAATACACAAGGAGAGATGACAGGCGTTTATTTCCTGGGTATGGCTTGCGAAATGCCACTTTGCTATATTGACTCATCCTTACTTTTTTCAGGTAGACCTCATGGACAACTTTTTTGACGATTGGCCCTTTTACGGTCAAGTTGCTCTAGTCCTATTTTTACTGGCACTTTCAGGCTTTTTCTCGATGGCGGAGACCAGCATGCTGTCTTCCAATCGCCATCGTTTACGAGCTATGGCCAATAGCGGGAATGCTGGTGCGGCGCTAGCTGAAAGACTTTTAAAACGAATTGACTCCTTGTTATCGGTGTTATTAATTTCCAATAATTTGATCAATACCGTTTTACCTATCCTCGTCACGGGTATTGCCCTGCATCTATTTGGCGACAGTGGTCTAGTACTTTCTATTGCCACTTTGGTAGTAGCGCTTCTCATCATCATCTTTAGCGAAATAACCCCCAAGGTCATTGGTGCGGCATTCCCAGAAAAAATCGCCTCTAATGTCGGTTGGTTCATTTTGCCCCTGACCTTCCTACTCAAGCCACTACTGTGGTTTATCAATAACTTCGTCTCTGGTCTGATGAAAGTATCTGGCCTGCAATCCTCTTCTGATAGCAGGGCCATGAGCAAAGAAGAGTTGCGCAGTCTAGTGCTGGAATCGAATCGCTTTGCCTCTAATCATCATCGCAATATTCTCCTGAATCTTTTCAACCTAGAAAATATTACGGTCGATGATGTCATGACACCAAGATCTAAGATTGAGGTTCTCGATCTTTCAAGGCCAATTGATGAGGTGGTGCAGCAATTAGAAACTTGCTATCACAATAAATTACCGGTTTGTGACGGCGACTCTGAACGCATCATCGGCATTCTGTCTGTCAAGAAGGCCTTATCTTTATTGGGTGACACCGACCTAAAGCATGAAGACTTTAGATCTCTAGTCAATGAACCTTATTTCATTCCAAGTGGCACACCGGTTTTGCAGCAAATGCAATTTTTTCAAGATAACCAACAACGCTTAAGTTTGGTTGTAAATGAATATGGCGAAGTTCTCGGCTTAGTGACCTTTGAGGATATTGTTGAAGAGCTCATTGGAGAATTCACCACCTCTTTCTCCAACCTCTCAACCGACCCTCGCTGGCTTGCTGATGGCACCTATCTTGCAACAGGTAGTGCGTCGTTGCGAGATTTGAATCGCCTCCTCAATCTCAATCTTCCATTAGATGGTCCACGCACATTGAACGGGCTCATCCTGGAAAAACTCGAGGCGATTCCGGATCATGATGTCAGCATTCGTATTGCCGGTATCGTGATGGAAATCATTCAATTTGATGAGCAAGGCGTTAAAACTGTAAAACTCTATCGCCCTGCCACCCTAAGTCAAGAACAAGATTGAGCGTTGTCACCGATGACTCGCTAATCATTCGCACTTGGTATGAAATCGCCGCTCATGCTTTAGATGCCAGAGCGAGCGATATTCACATAGAAGCTGGGCCATTAGCCACAGTCACCCGCATTCGGGTGGATGGTCTTTTGCAAGTGCAATCGCATTACCCAATTGAATTGCATGATCGTCTCATCACGCGCATCAAAATTCTTGCACGCTTGGATATTGCAGAGAAACGCCTTCCACAAGACGGACGGCTTTGCATTGGCCATGACTTCTGCAAACCTAATATCGATTGCCGCATTTCAATTTTGCCAACCCTTCATGGAGAAAAAGCGGTTATTCGCATCTTGCCAAGTTGTGTTAATGATCTTGATCTTCAGGAGCTTGGCCTTCACCCAGAGCAGCTAGAGGTATTTCAACAAGCTCTATCCCAATCCAGCGGTCTTATCTTGGTTACAGGACCAACAGGAAGTGGCAAGACTCGGACGCTTTATAGCTGCCTGCGTCAACTCAATCAGGACCATCGCAACCTTTGCTCTATCGAGGACCCCATTGAAATTCGTCTTGCAGGAGTGAACCAGGTGGCCTATCACCCAAGGGCTGGATTAGATTTTCCGACCATCATCCGCGCCCTACTTCGACAGGACCCCGATGTCATCATGATTGGAGAAATACGAGATAGCGCCACCGCTCAGCTCGCCATTCAGGCGGCACAAACTGGACATCTCGTTCTCAGCACCTTGCATACTCGAAATGCTTATGGTGCAGTTCCCAGACTTAAAAATTTAGGGATCGATCAGGAATCTCTCGAGTCATGCCTCTTAAGTGTTAGCTCTCAACGCTTAGTTCGGAAGGTTTGCTCTAAATGTATCGGACAAAATGCAGTAGCTGGGTCTCAATGTTCAGCGTGCAAAGGCAGTAGATGTTTTGGGCGCATTGGTGTTCATGAGGTGTTGAATAAAGATCATTTATTCAACCCGTCCCATTCGCCTATGAGCATGCGAGACGCAGGATTACTTCACATACATGCGGGGCTTATTAATCCAACAGATTTAGATGCAGAAGTAGGCACATGGCATTAAGTAAGCAGGAACAACTCCATTTTGCTGAGCAACTCTTAACGCTGATAGAGGCTGGTCTTCCCCTTCTAAATGCGATTGAGTTAATTTACTCAAGTGCTCCAAAAGCTTGGCATCCTTGGTTGAATAGCATCTGTATACGACTTAAAAAAGGCGAGAGCCTTTCTCAATGCCTAAGAGAGCAAAAAAGTACATTCTCAATGGAGTTCACTAACCTTATTTGCGTTAGCGAAAGAACTGGCGATTTTAATTTGGCACTGAAAACGATTTGTCAACAACTTGAGGCCCAGATTGAATTGCGTCGCAAAATTCAACAAGCGCTAAGCTACCCCATCATCACCCTAGGGAGCTCATGCGTTTTAGTGCTAGTCATGATGATTTGGGTTGTACCAGTGTTTAAGGATGTTTTTGCACATTTTCAAGCAGAGTTACCAGCTCCCACAAAGCTATTAATTCAAGCATCATCTTGGTTTGAAGAGTTTTATATTGCTATTGCCATAAGTCTAGCTGGCTGCATTGCTATCTTTGGTCTTGCGTGGATAAAGCTGCCCAGACTACAAAAATATTGCGATCGCTTGAGCTTCTCTATACCGATGATTGGTCAGCTACTGCGATTAGCAACGCTTACCTACTGGTGTCGAACGCTAGGTCATCTTCTTAAATCTGGCCTACCTCTTCCGGATGCGCTCAGAGTCACTGCACAATCATCCAACCATTGGCTGAGCCATGATTGCAGTGCAGAGATATTTAAACACTTGACCCGCGGCTGGCCACTTGGCGATGCAATAACAAAAGCAGATCCCAGGTACAAACTGTTTGATCTAGAAACATTACAGCTATTACGAATCGCATCAGAAAGTGGCGCACTCCCTGAAATGCTAGAAAGGCGCGCATTAGTATTGGGCTCTCAATTAAGTAGTCGATTAAATACCTTAAGTCAAAGCCTAGAACCTTTATTAATTATGATTGTTGGACTAGTAATCGGCAGTCTAGTCATAATCTTGTATCTTCCCATCTTTAACTTAGGACAGATTGTTTAATGGGTAATCTTGCTTTGCTCGACTGGGTTCAAATATGCCTGATATTGACCCTAATGTATTTGGCCTACATTGATTTGCGCACCTTTCGATTGCCCGATGTCATCACATACCCCCTCATTCTGTCCGGCCTCATGTTTAGTGGTTTTTCTAAGCTGGGGTTTATCTCCTTTCAGGACTCCGTTATCGGGGCAGCCTTAGGCTACTCCGCTCTTCGGCTTCTCAACCTTCTGTATCGTCTAGTTAAAAAGCAAGATGGAGTTGGCATGGGAGATGCCAAGTTACTAGCAGCATTAGGCGCCTGGTTTGGCTGGTATAGCTTACCCAGCATTCTGCTCATAGCATCCCTATCTGGATTGATAGGGGGTTTTATTTGGCTGCAATGGAATAAACAAAGTCATCACTCTGCATTTCCATTTGGCCCTTTTCTTGCCTTTGCTGGCATCATTGAGTTGTTATGGCCTCAGACTCTACAAACCCTTCTGCTCAGCAAGCTAGCTTAGGCATCCTAAAAGGGCATGTGCCCTTTGTTGGTCTTACCGGTGGCATTGGCTCAGGAAAAACAGCCGTCAGCGATCAGCTGGCTCAATTGGGTGCAGGCGTAGTAGACACCGATCTCATCGCCCATCAGATTACCGCTCCAAACGGGGCAGCAATCCCCTTCATAGAAAAACAGTTTGGGTCCGACTTTATTGACTCCAGCGGGGCGCTTGATAGAGTAAAGATGCGTAGTCTAGTATTTGCCAACCCCGAGGCAAGAAAATCCCTAGAGACGATTACCCACCCCCTCATTCGGGAAGAAACAGTTCGGCAAGCCAAGAAGCTAATAGAAGAAAAGGTGCCTTACCTTGTTTTTGTGGTGCCCTTACTAATCGAATCTGGAAATTGGTTATCCCTACTGGATTACCTCGTAGTGGTCGACTGTTCGGAAGAGACCCAGATTGAGAGAGTGGTGCACCGCAGCAAATTGCCTCGAAATGAAGTCGAGAGAATTCTTGGTGCACAAGCCAGTCGGCAGGAGCGCATTGCCCATGCGGATATGGTGATTGAAAATCAAGGCAGTTTGGACTACTTACAGACTCAGGTTTTGGAGTTGCACCAAAAAATCCTGCAGATTGAGAAAGATCGCACCAGTTCGTCATAGAATATGGGCTTGTGATTGTCTACGAATACCCCTTCAATGAATTAGTTCGAAGCATGCTTCGACTGGAGTATTTGTTCGCCCGCTTCAATCACTTTGTTCGCTCTGATGATCCTGAGTTACATCACAATGCCATCTCTATTTTGTTCGATCTGGGGGATATTGGTGCACGTGGTGATATCAAGTCCCTCTTACTCAAAGAGTTTGAACGTCAAAAATACGCACTCAATGGCTTAAAATCGTCACAAAAAGTGGATCAAGAGGCACTCGCACAAACGCTATCTGAGATTGATGCCGTTGCTAGCAGCATCAATCATTCTGCAGGTAGACCCAACTCAGTCATTACCGAAAGTGAATGGTTAAATGCCATTCGTACTCGATTAAATATTCCAGGCGGCACTAGCCCGATTGATTTACCAAGCTACCATGCATGGAAAAATAGCCCCACACTCGAGCGTCGTGAATTACTTGAAAAATACATTGGTCCGCTCTTGCCATGGCAAGAAGCATGTCAATTATTTTTACGCTTACTTCGTCAATCAGGCGAAGCAAAAGATGTCATTGCGCACAATGGTTCATTTCAGCAAGCACCCTCTGGCAAGGTGTATCAGTTAATGCGCATTGCCGTTGAAGACGATACTTTATTCTCAGAGATTAGCGCCAATAAATATTTACTCTCCGTGCGCTTTTTAAAGTCCGAGCGAGACAAAAAAGCACAGTTGGTAAATGCCGATGTGCCATTCAAAATAACCCTCTGTCAACTTTAAGTTAAAAGGCTTCTAAGCCTTTCTAGCATTGGCCAGGCGGCCGGCAATAACGGCTCAACACTTGGCTTTTCAGCAGCGAGCAACTCCCACGATAAAGCTTGATTCTCACAACCCATGGGATCACCCTTCCAGGCGCGAATGATGCTGACATGCAAGCGCACATAGGCATGCGGATAGTCATGCTCTAGAACAGTCAGTTCTTCGCTAGATAGAATTTCTATACCAAGTTCTTCTTGTAATTCACGCTTAAGCGCTTCGAAAACGGTTTCCCCTTTTTCGATTTTTCCACCGGGCACTTCCCAGTAGCCCGCATAGGGTTTGCCATCGGGTCTTTGCCCTAAGAGATAGCGACCTTGATCATCAAGCAATATGCCAGCAGCCACTTCAGTCACCGGGCGCTTAATTTCATTCATGAATGCAATGACTTAGTTTTTTGATCCAGCCCAATGCTTAGCAAATTGCCAAGCAACGCGCCCTGAACGTGAGCCACGCTCCAAAGCCCAAACTAAAGCTTCTGAACGTGCTGCATCAATTTGTGCGGCACTCAAACCAAAATGCTGTAACCAATGTGCCACGATCGCCAAATACTCATCCTGCTTTGGCGGATAGAAAGATAACCAGAGCCCAAAACGTTCTGATAAAGAAATCTTCTCCTCTACCACTTCGCCAGGATGAATTTCACCATCATCACTATGTGTATAACCTTCGTTATCTTTCATGTACTCAGGCAGCAAATGACGGCGATTTGAGGTGGCGTAAATCAAAATATTGTCCACCTGAGCAGATACTGAGCCATCTAAAGCCGATTTCATGGCCTTGTATCCGGATTCACCGTCCTCAAACGATAAATCGTCACAAAAAATGATGAAGCGCTCTGGTCGCTCAGCCAGTAAATCGGTGATGTCAGCCAAATCAGCCAAATGCTCCTTTTCAACCTCAACCAGGCGTAGGCCTTGGCTAGCAAATTCATGCAAACTTGCCTTGATAAGGGAGGATTTTCCAGTGCCTCTTGCCCCAGTAAGCAAAATATTATTGGCTGGCTTTTTTTGAATAAAGTTTTTCGTGTTATCGCGTATCGCATCACGCTGACGGTCGATATTCTGCAGATCTTCGAAGGTGATGTCAGAGACGTGCTTCACTGGTTGTAAAAAACCAATACTGCCAAAAATACTATCGCGCCGACGCCATCTAAATGCAGTGGAAGATTTCCACTGCTCCTCCGTTAGAGGTTTGGGTAAAAAAGTATCAAGATGGTCTAAAAGACGATCTAATTTTTCATTCATATTTCTAACTGTCTTTTATGAGCGATAGTCTGCATTAATAGATACATAGTCATGAGATAAGTCACATGTCCACATGGTTTGTGAAGCACTGCCACGGCCTAAGTCAATCTTGACGGTAATTTCTGGAGCCTGCATAACACGCTGGCCATCAGCCTCTTGATAATCGGGATTGCGCCCCCCATTTTTTGCAACCCAAACGTCGCCAAGCCACATCTGTACGCGGTTCACGTCTAAATCAGCAATACCCGCATAACCAATAGCGGCAAGAATACGGCCCAGATTGGGGTCGCTGGCGAAGAAGGCGGTTTTTACCAAAGGTGAATGCGCAACAGCCTTAGCCACCAAACGACACTCCTCAGCCGTCTTGCCACCAACCACTTCAATAGTCATGAATTTAGTAGCTCCCTCGCCATCACGCACGATCATTTGCGCCAGCTTACGAGCTAATGAAATTAATGCATCTTTCAAGATTGCATAACTAGGGTCATCCACAGATTGAATTTGTACCGACGACTGACCCGTCGCCATGATGATGAAAGAATCATTAGTCGATGTATCACCGTCAATGGTGATGGCATTGAATGAGAGATCGGCGATTTCGCGAGTGAGATTACCCAAGAGGCCTGGAGCAAATCCAGCATCAGTTGCGATAAAGCCCAACATGGTTGCCATATTGGGATGAATCATGCCTGCGCCTTTACAGATGCCAGTGATAGTGACTGCACCGCCAGGTGTTTCAACAGTAACAGATGTCGCTTTAGGCTGAGTATCGGTAGTCATGATGGCTTCAGCTGCATCAAACCAATTATCTTCCCCTAAATTTGCTACAGCTTTTGGTAAGGCAGAAATAATCTTCTCGATCGGAAGCGGCTCCAAAATCACGCCTGTTGAAAACGGCAAAATCTGCTCTGGATTGATCTTGAGATCTTTTGCCAAAGCTGCACAGGTTTCTAAGGCATGCTTCATACCTGGCTCACCTGTACCAGCATTGGCGTTCCCTGTATTCACAACAAGGGCTCGAATTTCCCCATTACGACCTTCTTGCGCCAAATGTTCGCGGCAAACTTGCACAGGTGCAGCGCAAAAACGATTTAAAGTAAATACACCGGCCACCTGAGAACCAGGGGCTAGCTTCATCACCAATAAATCTTTGCGATTTGCTTTCTTAATTCCAGCTTCAGCGATGCCCATTTCAAAACCTTTAACAGGCTTGAGATCGGATTTTTGGGGGAGGGGTAGATTAACTGTCATATTAAAACTCTGTAAATAAATTTGGAGTGGGTTTTAAGCTAACCCCCACCTCTACGAGTATAAAGATCAAAACGCTCCATGATGCGCTCACACTCTAATGAGTCTAAATTTTTAGCAAATATGAACTTTAAACTTAATACTGGAATGGATAAGAGGGCTATTTTGCGTGGAGGCCTAGTGACCCCCACAATCTCTATTAAAGGGCTTTCTGAGTGACGCAACTCAATACCATCAACATAAAGACTGGTTTGGGCATCAAAATTTCTCATTGCCATAGGTAGCCAGCGCACCAAGTCATCAATGGAGCACCCCATCTCCCTGGTCACTTCAGCCATTTTGCGGCAACAAATTAACCCCCAGCAACAGGCGGGCAGATGGCTAAAGCGTCATTTTCCTTGAGGACATGCTCATCGCGCTGGTCTGGCTTAATGTACACCCCATTTACCATTACCAAGTGAGCTGATTTGCTGGGGATATTAAAGCGCACAATCATGTCGCCAATAGTGCTACCTTCAGCAACTTCAATATCTGCTTCTATGCCATTTTTCTTATTGGAGGGTAAGTAGTTTGCTAGACTAGCAAACAGCTTGAGGGTAATTTGCATATCTCAAGCTTAATTCATCCAAGTCGATTGCGCTTGACCTTGAGCTAAATAAGCCTCCGTTGCCTTGGTGGGCTCTTCCAATAAAGTCTTTTTCCACTTTCCTAAAGCAACTTTCCCTTGAATCAACCCCCTCAATACACCTATGTGCTCTGTATTACCTACGCAGGTGGCGCCCACCAATACATCGCCCAAGAATTCAAGTCGCAAATATTTATAACGATCTAAATCAATATCCTCAACATAATCCCCGCCTTTAGCGCCTGACCAAAGGCCAAAAGAAGTAGAGATCAATCCCAGCGTATCTAATATGTTGATTTGTAGAGCGCCCAAGCTTTGGGTTTGACCGCCAGACATATTGATCGCAGCAATTCTGGCTTGCTCGACTGCATTTGGCTGAATGGCATTTACGATTCTATGGCCCGTCGAAAAATCAATACTTTCAGTAACGTCGCCAGCAGCATAAATATCCGAATGAGAAGTCCGCATACAGTCATCTACTAGTACACCAACCTCAAGTGCAAGGCCAGAAGAATTCAGATACTCAATATTAGGCTTTACGCCAGTCGCAGAAATTACTAAGTCAACCTCCAAAGATTTTCCATTGGAAAGTTTGACACTTAATCCATTGCTGGTCTGAGCGATACCCTCAACCTTGGTTTCCGTGTAAACCTGAACACCTTTTTGCTCAACCCATTTTTTAATCATGCCGCCAGCTACGGGGGTCATCATTCTCGGAACCATACGATCACCCATCTCGACGACAGTGAGCTCAACTTTTCTGCTGGCTAGAGCCTCTAAAATAATGCAACCAATAAAACCTGCGCCCATTTGTAAAACACGTGAACCTGGCTTTGCCAATTTGGTGATGCTACGAGCATCCTCTAGAGTCCAACAAAAATGAACGCCTGGAAGTTCAATGCCTGGAATTGGAGGCCGCACAGGTACTGAGCCTGTTGCAATCAGCAATTTATCGTATTCGATCTGACCACCCCCACCTTCAAGTGCCAGTTTTTTAGCCTTTGGATCCAAGGAAACAGCCTTGCCACGTATCTGCTGTATTTTTAATTTTTCAAAATAATCTGGTTCTTTTCGCAAATACGTACCAGACTCTTGAATATTGCCCATTAATAAATAGGGAATAGCCATACGAGAATAGGGAGGCGCATCCTCGCATCCGATCATGACAATTTCATCATCAGGCGAACGCTTTCTGAGTGTTTCCGCAGCAATGACTCCAGCTGGGCCATTACCTAAAATGACATGCTTCATGGGGCGAATCAAAGTCCTAAGCGTTTTAAAGTTTCTTCACTTGGGCGACCTTCTTTATCCCAACCGCGAATCTTGTAGTACTCCGGTAGCATAGTATCTAGTCCACTGACCGTTCCTTTGCCAGGACCCGTCTTTGCCGCTTCTGTCATTAAACGTTTTGGCAACTTATCGTCTTTACTCGTAAAGCCAGCGCGATTATTAAAGTCACGCTCCATATTCCAGATACGCTCACCAATGGTAGTTAAATTTTCCACAGTAAATTCATCGCCACAGGCGGCTTGCAATTGAGGAGCTACGTCCGCAAGTGTCCAAGCAAAACTCGTAAAGATGCAAATACCGGCAGAATCAAACGCAGCAGTGGCATCTTGGAAAGCCTTCACTAATTCAGGCTTGCCTTGCGTATCAGCAGGCTCTGTTTTCACTGGAATACCCAATACTTCAGAGGCAATGGTGTAACCACGCAAGTGACAAGCACCTCGATTAGATGTGGCATATGCCAAACCAATTCCTTGAATTACACGACCGTCATAAGCCGGGAACTCTTGCCCCTTCACGCTCATTGACAGGTCTGGATGTCCATACTTTTTAGTAAGGCGTGCTGAACCTTGACCAAGTTCCTTACCAAACCCAATACCGTTAGCGGTAATTTCAGCAAAATAACTCAGCGCCTTTGCTGAACCAAACGGGGCCTCAATTCCGAGCTGCTCTTTCGTTAAAACGCCCATCTCATAAAGCTCCATGACAGCGCCAACTGTAGCCCCGAATGAAATTGGATCAAAGCCATCTTCATTACACAGCATGTTGGCAAACTGCAATGCCTCAAGATCATTCACTCCATTTGCCGCACCAAGTGCCCAGGCCGCTTCATACTCCAAGCCCCCACTTGCGCCAAAATACTGCGGCTTGTTTTCAACAGTGAAATGCGTTTCATCAATCTTAGAAATTCGACCGCATGCAATAGTGCAGGCAAAGCAAGCTTGGTTGGTTACTAAATGGGCTTTGCCATCGCTTGCACGCGGGGTAGCCATTGCTTCAGCAGAAATATCTTTAGCACCATCAAACTGAACATCCTGGTGATTTCGAGTTGGCAATCCACCAACCTCGTTAATCACATTCATTAATACTTGGGTGCCATAGGTTGGCAATCCTTGACCAGTCACTGCATTTCCAGCCAACACTGCTTTGGCAGCTGAAGTTGCCGCCATAAATGCTTTTGGATCCCGAATATTACCCACACCCTGAGTTCCTCTAACAGCAATCGCCTTCAGGTTCTTGCTTCCCATTACCGCACCTACACCTGATCTACCGGCAGCTCTATGTAAATCATTTACAACAGCTGCATAGAGCACTTGATTTTCTCCAGCGCGACCAATACAGGACACCCTAATTTGCGGATCCTGATGTTTCGATTTAATGGCTGGCTCAGTTTCCCAAACGGTTTTACCCCAAAGATCAGTAGCGTCAATTAACTCCGCCCTATCATTCTCAATAAATAAGTAAACAGGTTTTGGAGACTTTCCCTCAAAAATTACCATATCCCAGCCCGCCATCTTGAGTTCAGCACCCCAATAACCACCAGAGTTTGAACATGCAATTGCGCCGGTCAACGGACCCTTAGTTACCACGGTATAGCGTCCACCAGTTGAAGCCATAGTTCCTGTTAAGGGCCCTGTTGCCCAGATAATCTTGTTATCTGGAGATAGCGGATCTACCTTGGGATCAAGCTCTTCGACTAAATATTTCGAAGCCAGGCCGCGCGAACCCAGATACTCTTTGGCCCACTGCATATTGATTGGTTCAGATTGGCAAGTTCCCTTGCTTAAATTAACGCGTAGTAGTTTTCCAGCCCATGACATGATATTTTTTCCTATGCTTAATTAGTTTGCGCCAGATTGATTGCCGAGCTTATCTGCCCATTCGCGCATCTTGTCTAGACCAGTCCAATCTGCATCTACATAGGTAATCGCTTGCGTTGGACATGCTGTAGCGCAAGCAGGATCACCTCCACATAAATCACACTTTTGCACCTTGCCAGTCTCTTGAACATAATTAATAGTTCCAAAAGGACAGGAAATGGTGCAGACCTTGCATCCAACACAGGTATCTTCTGAAACCACCTTGGCGCCAGTAACTAAATCTACTCGAATCGCATCTACTGGACATGCTTGAAGACACCATGCTTCAGCACACTGAGTACAGGTATAGGGAACCTTTTTTCCAGTCAAATGAAACTCAAATACCTTAATTCTTGACTTAGAGGTATTAAAAACACCGTAGTTCTCATAACTACAGGCCATTTCACACTGAAGACATCCAGTACATTTGTCTGCGTTAATGTGCAGGGACTTTTGCATGCCGATTCCTTTTGCGTATAAATGCAATTCTTTGCATATAAGCACTGATAATCTTCGAAATCAATTCATGTAGATAGCTAGGGAAAGCCCTAAATTTAGAGTGTCTTTCTAAAAGAAAGGGGGCTCAAGGCCCCCGTCATCAATTTCTTTAAAACTGAACCTACGATAACGCACCGCAACAATTCTTATACTTCTTACCACTGCCGCAAGTACAAGGATCATTACGACCAACCTTTGGGCCTGTGCGCAGAGGAGCCGGCTGAATATCAATCGCAGCACCACGATCACCCGTTGATCCAGCTACTTCTCTCTCTGGATCAGCATGCTGATATTGAACCTCAGAAAGCTTAGCCAAATCATCGTTCATCGATTCAGAAGCTTGATCCAACTCGCTTGCACTTCGAATCTGGACTGTCATGATGCTTTTCACAACATCATTTTTAATGACGTTTAGCAATTCACCATAAAGCTCGAATGCCTCACGACGATACTCTTGCTTAGGATCTTTTTGCGCATATCCGCGCAAATGAATACCTTGACGCAAATGATCCAAGGCCGCTAAATGCTCACGCCAATGACTATCTAAGCTATACAGGAGAACTGAGCGCTCAAAACTAGCAAAGGATTCGCGACCAGAGAGCTCAACCTTGGCATCATAGGCATCTTTTGCCGCCTGCAATACACGCTCAACGATTTCTCCGTCGTCAACAGTCTGAGCATTCTCAACCCATTTTCTTAGGTCAATTACAAGCCCCCACTCGCTAGCAAGTACATTTTCTAAACCGGCTAAGTCCCACTGCTCCTCCATAGACTCCAAGGGAACATAGACTGAGCAAACAGAGCGCAAAACGTCTTCGCGCAAATTGGCAATTAAGTCCCCAATATCAGCACTCTCCAGCACTTCATTTCTGAGACGATAGGTTTCTTTACGCTGGTCATTAGCAACGTTGTCATACTCCAGCAATTGCTTGCGAATATCAAAGTTACGGCCTTCAACCTTGCGCTGCGCAGACTCGATCGAACGAGTCACCATGCCAGCTTCAATCGGCTCACCGTCTGGCATCTTGAGGCGATCCATAACGGCACGCAAACGATCGCCCGCAAAAATACGCAGAAGCGCATCATCCAAAGAAAGGTAGAAACGAGAGGATCCCGGATCGCCCTGACGACCAGAGCGACCTCTGAGCTGGTTATCGATACGACGGCTCTCGTGGCGTTCTGTGCCGATGATATGCAAACCGCCCGCTGCTAGAACTTGATCATGAATGCCCTGCCACTCATCCTGCAACTGCTTAATTTTGGCTGCTTTTTCCGCATCAGAAAGCGAACTATCTGCTTCAATCAAAGAGGATTGCTTGCCCACATTGCCACCCAAGACAATATCGGTACCCCGACCCGCCATATTGGTAGCGATCGTGATCATTTTTGGACGGCCAGCTTGGGCAATAATTTCAGCTTCGCGAGCATGCTGTTTTGCATTCAAAACTTGGTGTGGCAACTTACGCTGATCTAACAGTTGCGCAATTAACTCGGAGTTCTCAATTGAAGTGGTGCCGACCAATACGGGCTGGCCACGCTCATAACAATCTTGAATATCTTTAATGACCGCATCATAGCGCTCACGAGAAGACTTGTAGATCTGATCTTGCTTATCTTTTCTTTGGCTAATGCGATTTGGAGGAATTACAACTGTTTCTAAGTTGTAGATCTCCTTAAATTCATATGCCTCAGTATCAGCAGTACCAGTCATACCGGCCAACTTACCGTACATGCGGAAATAGTTCTGGAAAGTAATCGTAGCTAAAGTTTGATTCTCATTCTGAATCTGCACCTTCTCTTTAGCTTCAACTGCCTGATGCAGCCCATCAGACCAGCGGCGGCCTTGCATTAAACGGCCAGTAAATTCATCCACGATGATGACTTCGCCATTCTGTACAACGTAATGCTGGTCACGGTGATAAAGAGAATGTGCACGCAGAGCTGCATATACGTGATGCATCAAGGTGATATTTTGTGGCGCATAAAGCGAGTCGCCATCATTGAGTGCGCCCAACTGTACCAATACAGCCTCAGCCTTATCATGACCTTGCTCAGTCAAATAAACCTGTTGAGACTTCTCATCAACCCAGTAGTCACCTGGCTTCTCAACGCCAGTGCCATCAGCCTTCTCTTCGCCAATTTGACGTTCCAAGTGCGAAGGCAATGCATTAATCTTGACGTAAAGATCGGTGTGATCTTCCGCCTGACCAGAAATGATTAATGGTGTACGAGCTTCATCAATCAGAATGGAGTCAACCTCATCAACGATTGCATAAGCTAAGCCACGCTGAACTCGCTGACCCAAATCCTGAACCATGTTGTCGCGCAAGTAGTCGAAACCAAATTCGTTATTGGTACCGTAAGTGATGTCGGCAGCATAGGCTTCTTGCTTAGTGGTGTGATCCATTTGGGATAAATTCACGCCCACCTTCATGCCCAAGAAGTTATATAACTTAGACATCCACTCAGCGTCACGCTGTGCCAAATAATCATTCACAGTGACAACATGCACACCTTTGCCGGTTAATGCATTTAAGTAGACCGGCAGAGTAGCGGTTAAGGTTTTTCCTTCGCCGGTACCCATCTCGGCAATTTTGCCGTGATGCAAAGCCAAACCACCAAGCATCTGTGCATCAAAATGACGCATCTTCATCACGCGAACACTGGCCTCTCGCACCACTGCAAAGGCTTCCGCAGCAATGTCGTCCAAGGACTCTCCCGCAGCCAGACGAGCTCTGAATTCCGCAGTTTTGGCAGCAAGTGCAGCATCATCCAAAGATTGCAGGCTCGCCTCAAAAGCGCCGACCTTGGCAACGACTTTGCGATACTGTTTTAAGAGGCGGTCGTTACGACTGCCGACCAGGGTTTTAAGAAGACCGATTACCATGGGATATTGAAGAAAATTAAGACCTTGAGTTTATCACCCGCAACCCCATTTTTTATGAACTTTGCCCCTAAACCATCCCGCAAGCACAAGGCTCAAGACTGGTTGGATTACCTAAGAGAATCCAACGGACTTGGCGGAATTTTGGCAAAAACAGAGGACTTAGCAAAACTCAAGATAGCCCTGAACTCAGCACTGACAAGGCTCGACCTGGGTCATTTGAGCCAAAAGATAGAGGCTGGATGGCATTCTGGCTCACAAGATGAGCTTTTTTTACTGGTCAATAGCGCTAGCATTGCTACTCGCCTACAACAAATATTACCTAGCTTAATCAATGAGTTAGCTAAATCTGGGCTTTACTGTAAGACTATCAAAGTGCGAGTCAAACCGGCTCCGCCCGCCTGGGAGGTTAAGCCACGCCAAAATCAGCGCGAAAAGCCAAAAGGACTTAATGAAGTGGCCAAAAAGTCCTGGGAGTCATTATTGGAGCAGTTGGGTCCAGACTCAGGCTTGCGATCCTCCATCGAGAAGCTGCTTAAAAACAAACCGAAGTAGGTAAATACATCTTCGGAGCACTGCAGCTGCACTAGAAAAAGAGGGGTTGGCTTTCTTGAGAGTAGGCTATCGGAGCCTTATTTTCAGCAAAAGCGCTGATTTCGTAAGAGCTTGGGTCTTCCAAAAGCTTACGTAAAAGTGCGTTATTGAGAGCATGACCTGACTTCTCGGCAACATAAGCCCCAACAATCGGATGACCAATCAAGTACAAGTCGCCGATTGCATCAAGAATTTTATGACGCACAAATTCATCTTCATAACGAAGCTCTTCATTATTTAAGATGCGGTGCTCATCTAAAACAATCGCATTATCTAAACTTCCACCGCGTGCTAAACCCATTTCACGTAATGCCTCTACTTCGTGAGCAAAGCCAAATGTGCGAGCACGACCAATCTCACTGCGGTAGGCTTGTTCCGCAAAATCTACTACAAACCGTTGACCCGTTTTATCCACAGCTGGATGCTTGAAGTCAATTGTGAAATCTAGCTTAAATCCAAAGAAGGGCTCTAGACGCGCAAGCTTGTCGCCCTCACGAACCTCTACAGGTTTTTTAATGACTACAAATTGACGCGGTGCCTCTTGTTCAGCAATCCCTGCAGATTCAATTAAGAATAAAAATGAGGCGGCACTACCATCCATGATGGGGACTTCTTCGCCATCCAACTCAATTAATAAGTTATCCAAACCGAGACCAGCGCAGGCTGATAGCAAGTGCTCCACAGTGGAAACACGCACGCCATCTTTCTGAATGACAGAAGCTAGTCTTGTATCACAAACGGCTAAGGCCGTTGCGGGAACAACCGACTGCTCGGGTGTGTCAACCCTAACAAACTGAACCCCTGAATTTACTGGTGCTGACTTAATAGAAATCGTCACCTTGCGACCAGAGTGCAAGCCAATCCCCACGGTTTTTACCGGAGTGGCGATAGTGCGTTGCTTCATCATATGTGGCTATCTAAATTCAGGGGATATTCGTTATATAAATAATTCGATTTACAGCTTTTTCAAAATTGAAGCGGCATCGCTAACTTCAAACTTGCCAGGAGCTTCGCGATCCAATGACTTCACTACACCATCTTCAATAATCATGGCATAACGATCAGAACGCACACCAAATCCACGAGCAGTTAAATCTAACTCCAAACCAAGCTTTTTGGTGAACTCGGCACTACCGTCACCTAACATGCGGATTTTTTTACCAACTTTTTGATCACGTCCCCATGCACCCATCACAAATGGATCATTTACAGAAACGCACCAAATCTCATCAACACCTTTTGCTTTAATAGCATCGTAGCGCTCAACATATCCAGGCACATGCTTAGCAGAACAAGTTGGCGTAAAAGCGCCAGGCAATGCAAACAACACAATCTTTTTGCCAGCTGCCATTTTTTCTACTTCAAAAGCATTTGGCCCTAAGGAGCAACCCTCGCTCTCTTCATCCATAAATTCGTAAAGAGTAGCGTTCGGTAATTTTTGTCCAACAGCAATCATGACATCTCCAATAAGTAATTGTTAGTAAGCATGCCAACGCAAGCGCGGGATTCGTCGTCCGGAGGGGCGCCGCGCTGGCATTTTGCAATTACCTATTGTATTAAGCAGTCAATTAATCCGCTTGCTTACGCAAAAAGGCTGGGATTTCATAATAATCAGCCCCTTTATCCAACATGGATTTAGCTTGCGGAGAGCTATCCGCACCTAATGTAGGCGCAGGAGTCGCCTCACGAGAGCTACGAAAAACACGTGGCAAATCGTATTGACTGTAATCAACACCAGTGCTTGCTGGCTGAGCCGCCGCTGGAGCACTACCAACACCAGTCATCGCTAAACCTGCGCTAGTTCCCAATGCAGAATCCATGCTTACCTTACTGATTGCAGCTGATGGGCTTGCAGGGGCAAAACTATTGAGATCAGCCATTGTTGGCATTGCATCATGAGTACCAGTAGCTTGTCTCCAAACTACTTCTGGCTGGTTGTTTTTACGAGCCTGAGGATTATTCAAACCAGTAGCAACTACAGTTACACGTAATGCATCACCTAAGCTTTCGTCATAAACAGTACCGAAGATGACCGTTGCATCATCCGCAGCGTAGCCACGAATCGCAGCCATGACTTCACGAGTCTCAGACAACTTCAATGAACGGCTTGCAGTAATGTTTACCAATACGCCACGTGCGCCAGATAGATCAACACCTTCGAGCAATGGTGAAGCAACTGCAGCCTCAGCAGCCAAACGTGCACGATCCATACCAGAAACAGTTGCTGTTCCCATCATGGCTTTACCTTGCTCGCCCATCACGGTCTTAACGTCTTCAAAGTCAACGTTAATCAAACCCTGAACATTGATGATTTCTGCAATACCAGAAACTGCGTTATGCAATACGTCATCGGCACAAGCAAATGCTTTGTCGAACTCAGCATCTTCGCCCATTACTTCAAAGAGTTTTTCATTAAGCACGACAATGAGTGAATCTACATAGGATTCAAGTTCGGTAGCGCCATTCTCTGCAACCTTCAAACGCTTAACACCCTCAAAATCAAATGGCTTACTGATCACGCCTACAGTAAGAATGCCCATTTCTTTAGCTACTTGAGCCACGATTGGGGCTGCACCCGTTCCAGTGCCACCACCCATACCTGCAGTAATGAATACCATATGCGCGCCCTGCAATGTATCCGCAATGCGTGCACGCGCTTCTTCAGCAGAAGCCGCACCAATTTCTGGTTTAGCGCCAGCACCTAACCCGCTAGAGCCCAGTTGCAAATTCACAGATGCCTCAGAACGCTGTAAAGCGCCAGCATCGGTGTTCATGCAAATGAACTCTACGCCGTTAACACCACGACGGATCATGTGCTGGACAGCATTACCACCTGCACCACCAACTCCAACCACTTTAATAATGGTTTTGCCAGCTGTTTCTTGATCTAACATTTCAAATTCCATATACCCTCCTAGGTAAAAACGTACTACGTTGACGACGACGAAAAAAACTAAAAAAATTACTTAAAAATTTCCTGCAAACCATTCCTTCATGCGCGAAATCACACCTTGCAATGCGCCTGATTGAGAAACACGACGGCCACGCAATAACTGCGCTTGACCTTCCATCAGCAAACCAATGCTGGTGGCATATCTGGGACTGCGTAATACCTCATGAAGATGGCCTCGATACTCCGGGGTACCAATGCGCGCCGGCCTTAAGAAGACCTGTTCAGCTAACTCGACCATGCCTGGCATTAATGCAGTACCACCGGTTAGCACAATTCCAGAAGAAACCATATCTTCATAGCCAGAATCACGCACTACGCCTCTTACTAAGGTAAACAACTCTTCAACGCGTGGCTCAATGACTGCAGCTAATGCTTGTTTAGACATTGGGCGTGGCTCACGATCACCCACACCAGGAACATCAATCATTGCAGTAGGGTCAGCCATTTCTTGACGGGCAATGCCGTGCGCAATCTTCAAATCTTCAGCGTCAATCGTTGGTGTGCGTAACGCCATCGCAATATCATTGGTAATTTGATCGCCTGCAATAGGAATCACCGCAGTATGACGAATTGAGCCCTGGCAATAAATTGCGATGTCAGTTGTACCGCCACCAATGTCTACCAATACAACGCCAAGCTCTTTCTCGTCTTCAGTAAGCACTGCCAAACTTGAGGCCAAAGGCTGCAAGATCAAGTCATTTACTTCGAGACCGCAACGACGCACACACTTCACAATATTTTGCGCAGCACTTACAGCGCCAGTAACAATATGAACCTTCACCTCTAAGCGAAGTCCACTCATACCAATAGGCTCACGCACATCTTCCTGTCCATCGATAATGAATTCTTGAACCAGAATGTGCAAAATCTGTTGATCCGTTGGGATATTGATTGCTTTTGCTGTCTCGAGTACACGCTCAACATCTCCAGAGCCAACTTCTTTATCGCGGATAGCAACCATACCGCTGGAGTTAAAACTCACAATGTGATTACCCGCAATGCCGGTGAAGACTTGTACGATCTGGCGATCAGCCATTACCTCGGCCTCTTCAAGCGCCTTTTGAATGGATTGAACAGTTGCCTCAATATTGACGACAACGCCCTTCTTTAATCCCTTTGATGCAGTTTGACCAACACCAACCACGTTGAATTGACCATCAGGAGCTAATTCAGCAACCAAGGCAACCACCTTGGAAGTACCAATATCCAATCCAACCAAAATATCGCGATTGTCTTTACTCATTACCATTCCTCATTGCTTCAGCTTACTTTTTTTAGCGTCTACTTCATTCCTTTTCAAACTTGCAGAAGCAAGATGAACTGCGAAACCATTTGCATAGCGCAAGTCGACTGCGTCAACTCTGTTGGCCCACTTCTCTTGTACTTGGGGCCAATACTTAAACAAGCGTGCAACCCGCTCTTCCGTTAAATTTTTGTCAGAGCTCTCTTCATCACGCCCAAACTCAACCTTCATGCCGTTTGAAAGCCTTACATGCCATGCATAGCGCTCAGTCAAAGCTAGACTAGTGACTTCTGCGCCCCATGGCTTAAACCAATTGTTGGCTTTTTCATAAAGACTCATCACCTCTTTGCCGGCATCTGCAGGACCAGAGAAATCCACCAGACGTAGATCATCACTTACCTCGGATACGCGACCAGTAAACAGTTCACCATGGCTATTCATGAGGGTATGACTATCAGCTCCACCCCATGTTCCAAAAGGTTTTTGCTCTTCAATGCTTACTACCAAGCCATTTGGCCAAACCCGACGAACATTGGCATGCCGCACCCACGGCATGCTTTCAAAACCACGCTTCACATCTTCTAAGCGAACGCTAAAGAAGTTGCCTTGTACTGTCTCCAAAACCTGCTGCTTCACAATCGGCTTATTAATATGCTTCAAAGTTTGTCCTGCAATGGGCTCTATTTGAATCTGTTTCAAAGCAAATACAGGGCGTTGACTTAGCCAAACCAAAATACCAATGACTAACATCACTACAAAGCAACGGATCAAGAAGCGGCTCAATTTCTCCATGCGATCAGAATGATTCCAAAGTGGAGCCATCAACATAGAGAAAATTTCACCGAAGCGGTCCATGAAGTTGCTCATGCAGGGACGCCCTCTTTTTGGTGCAATGTTTGACTGAGCAGCCACAGCACCAAGTCTGCATATTCAATACCAGCAGCTTTGGCAGCCATAGGCACCAAAGAGTGAGAAGTCATACCTGGTGAGGTATTCATCTCCAGCAAATAAGGCTTGCCCGTCTTTTGATCGAGCATCACATCAGCACGACCCCAAGTACGGCAACCCAAGGCCTTGTATGCCGCTAGAGCCAATTCCTGAACTGCGGTATTTACCTCTGGCGCTAATCCAGTTGGGCATAAATACTGAGTTTCATCGGAGAAGTACTTATTATGAAAATCGTAGTTCGCTTGCGGCGGAATAATTTTGATTACGGGTAATGCCTCAGCTGTTTTACCTTGACCCACCAGCGGGCAAGTCAATTCATCGCCAATGATGCAGGTTTCTGCAATGACTTTTTTGTCTAAGCCAGCGGCAAGTTTGTATGCGGCCGGCAACTCATCCACTGATTTGACTTTGGTTAACCCCAAAGATGAACCTTCATGAGCAGGCTTAACAATTAGCGGCAAGCCCAAATGGTTCACCACTGCATTCCAGTCGCTATCAGCAGTTAACTCTTCATATTTAGGAGTGGCGAGTCCACTGCTAATCCAGACCTGCTTTGTAACAATCTTGTCGATCGCCAAAGCAGAGGCCAATACACCACTACCTGTATAAGGCAGCCCCAATAATTCAAGCAAACCCTGAATAGTTCCGTCCTCACCAAAGCGACCGTGAAGAGAGATAAAAATACGATCGAAATTTTCTTTAGCCAATTCGGTTGGGCAACGTAAACCAGTATCGAAGGCATGGGCGTCGACCCCTTTTGATCGCAACGCATCCAAAACACCATTACCTGACATGAGAGAAATTTCTCTTTCGCCAGATTTACCGCCGAGCAAAACGCCAACACGACCCAATGACTTGAGATCTAGGCTAGATAAGCTAGCCTTCACGCGATCACCCCAAGTGCTCAAATTAAAACCTACCTCAGACATGCTTTGCCTCCGACAGCGTATATGGCAAAGCAGAAATTGAACCTGCGCCCATCGTAATTAATACATCCCCATCTTGTAGAACTTGACTCAATTTTTCTGGCATCTCAGCAATATTTGCAGCATAAGCAACTGCGCCTGAATTTAATAAAGCCTTGGAATTTTTATCTTCTGCAATAGCGGCCTTCATTAAGCTCTTACCATCTGCCCCCGGAATTTTTGCTTCGCCCGCTGGATAGACGTCTGTCAACACTAAGGCATCAAAGCTTCGAAGGACCTGCACAAACTCACCGAAGCAATCACGTGTTCTCGTGAAGCGGTGCGGTTGGAATGCCAGCACCAAGCGACGATCTGGGTATGCTCCCCTAGCTGCGGCTAAGGTTGCCGCCATTTCTACAGGATGGTGTCCATAATCATCAATCAAAGTAAAGCTACCACCCGACGCCAATGGAACTTCGCCATAGCGCTGAAAGCGACGACCTACTCCGCCAAATTCTGAGAGGGCCTTAGTAATGGCATCATCACTCACACCCAACTCAGTAGCGATGCTAATAGCCGCCAAAGCGTTACGGACATTATGTAAGCCCGGTAAGTTCAGTGTGACATTTAGAGGGCCTGGCTTATTACCGTGTCTGCGCACGGTGCGGCGATCCACTGTGAAATGCATCCGTGTGCCATCTGCACGTACATTGCTTGCGCGAATATCTGCATCTTCTGATAAGCCATAACGAAGTACTGGCTGAGACACAAATGGAATGATGTCGCGCACATTTGCATCATCGATGCACAGCACTGCAACACCATAGAAAGGCATACGCTGAATAAACTGTACAAATGCTTGCTTTAGGCGCGCCATATCATGCTGATAGGTATCCATATGATCAGCATCGATATTGGTTACCACTTCCATCGCTGGAAATAATTGCAAGAAAGAAGCATCGGATTCATCTGCTTCAACAACAATAAAGTCGCCGCGCCCTAAGCGAGCATTAGCGCCAGCTGAATTGAGTTTGCCGCCAATCACAAATGTCGGATCTAGACCGCCCTCAGCCAAAACTGACGCAACTAAGCTAGTGGTGGTTGTTTTGCCATGGGTGCCAGCGATTGCAATACCTTGCTTGAGGCGCATCAACTCACCCAACATCACAGCACGCTGAATCACTGGAATCTTTGCAGCACGTGCAGCCAAGACCTCAGGATTATTGCCAGCAACTGCAGTTGAAATGACAACCGCCTCAGCAGTGCCGATGTTCTTGGGGTCATGCCCAATATGAATAACAGCGCCCAACTCTCTCAGACGCTTGGTAACTACTCCATCAGCCAGATCAGACCCGGAAACTTGATATCCCAAATTCAAAAGCACTTCTGCAATGCCGCTCATACCAGCGCCACCGATACCAATGAAGTGAATTTGTTGAACGATATGTTTCATATACCGACCCCCGCACAATCAGCACACACTTCAGCCACTCGCTGGGTAGCGTGCGGCTTTGCTAAAGCATGAGCACGCAATGCCATCTCTTTTAAGTCCGCGCGATTGAAGTTTTGAATCATCAATGCCAAATCCTGTGGGTTCAGCAATGGCTGTGGCAATAAAACTGCCGCATCGGCATCTGATAAAAACCGCGCATTAGCAGTTTGATGATCATCAATTGCATGAGGAAATGGAATCAAGCAAGAAGCAACTCCACAAGCAGCTATTTCTGAGACTGTCATAGCGCCAGAACGACAAATGACTAAATCTGCCTGTGAATACGCTGCTGGCATGTCATCAATAAATGGACGAATATCCGCATCTACTCCAGCATCCGCATATCTTTTTTGGAGATCTGCCAAATGCTTATCACCCGCCTGGTGAATCACTTTTGGCCGTGACTCAGCCGGAATCAATGCTAAAGCGGCAGGAATGTTTTCGTTTAATGCCGCAGCTCCCAGGCTGCCGCCTACTACTAAAATTGAAAGAGGTCCTTGGCGCTGCTCATAACGCTCTGCAGGCGTCAGCATGTGATCAAACTCTTCGCGAATCGGATTACCAACCCACTCTGCATTTGGCATCGTATTGGGAAATCCAGTCAAAGTACGCATGGCAATTTTGCTCAAGGCACGATTCGCACTACCTGCAACTGAATTCGCTTCATGCAATACCAAAGGACGCTTCAAGAACTTACTCATCAATCCGCCTGGGAAAGTGATGTAACCACCCATTCCTAAAACTACATTGGGTTTTACACGGCGCATGATCTTCCAGCTCTGAAAGCAAGCCCGCATGAGGTTTATCGGCAACATTAACTTGGCTTTTAATCCCTTGCCACGCAGACCACCAAACTCAACTGCCTCAAATGGAAACTCACAAGACTTCACAAGGCGATACTCCATGCCCGCTTGATTTCCCAACCAAGAGACATTCCAACCGCAAATCCGCAAATATTCAGCGACAGCAAGGCCTGGGAAGATATGCCCACCAGTGCCACCAGCCATCACAAGAATTGAGGGCTTTGTCAAAGCTTCCCTCCACGCATGAGAATGCGGTTTTCAAAATCGATGCGCAACAACATTGCAACAGCAACTGCGTTCATCAAAATTCCAGAGCCGCCATAACTTACCAATGGCAAAGTCAAGCCTTTGGTTGGTAACAGTCCAAGGTTCACGCCCATATTGATAAATGCCTGCCAGCCAATCCAAATGGCAACGCCTTTTGCAGCAAGGCCTGCAAAACTACGATCTAGTTGCAAAGCAGTACGGCCAATTAAGAAGGCGCGACGTACGATCCAATAGAACAAGAAGATCATCACGACTACGCCAACAAAGCCCAACTCTTCACCAATGACGGCCATGATGAAGTCGGTATGCGCTTCTGGTAAGTAGTGCAATTTTTCTACGCTACCGCCAAGTCCTGTACCAAACCATTCGCCGCGGCCAAATGCCATCAGTGAATGGGTCAATTGATAACCTTTATTGGCTGCGTTATCTACTTGCCATGGATCCATAAAGGCCAACATACGGCCACGACGAAATGGGGAGAGCGCAATCATGGTTGCGCCACTCATTAAGCCGACCAAAATTAATCCGCCAAACAACTTAGCGTTAATGCCGCCCAAAAACAGAATGCCAAATGCGATTAAGGCAACCACCACGAATGCGCCCATGTCGGGCTCCGCCATTAATAATCCACCCACCAGAGCAACTGCAATACCCATTGGCAGCATGCCCTTCACAAAGGAGTGGAGATATTCCTGACGTTGAACGGTATAACTTGCCGCAAAGATCACTGCCGCAAATTTCATTAACTCAGATGGCTGAAAGTTCATCAAGCCCAAAGGGATCCAGCGCTTAGCACCATTTACACCCTTGCCGACTCCAGGAATCAAAACAGCGATGAGCAACAAAACTGTGAATCCAAAAATCACCGGTGAATAACGATCCCAAACTTTTGTGGGAATCTTAAATGCCCAAATTCCAACTCCAATTGCAATTGCTAACGAAATCAAATGGCGAATGAGAAAGAAATTGCTACTGTAGTTTGCATACTTCGGTCCATCAGCCAAAGTAATGGAAGCGGAATACACCATTACTAAGCCAATCAACATCAAAGATAAAACAGCCCAGACTAGCAACTGGTCATAATCCATCATGCGGGAACGGGTTTGCTCTACCCCAGATACCGCATCTCGCAAACCAGTACGGAAGTTATCTATCCCACCTCGGGAAAAATTCCAAAAGCGATTTAATCCGAGACGATTTTCAGGGAAGAATTTCTCTCTTAAGTTCATGCCTGAACTCCTTCAAAATGCATTCCTAGCTCTTCGACTTCTGAAGCAAATACTTGAGCACGTTCTTTATAGTCACGGAATTGATCCAAACTCGCGCAAGCTGGAGATAACAGCACTAAATCTCCCGATATAGCTTGTGCTGCCGCAGCCCGCACTGCTGAAACTAAATCACCGCAATGAGTGCTTGGAATTCCAGAGCCTAAGGCCTCGCCAATCGCAGCGCCATCTTTTCCAATTAAGAAGGCGCCCTTCACAAAGCGTAAAGCTGGCTCCCGCAATGGACTGAAATCTTGCCCTTTGCCATCGCCACCGGCAATTAACCAAATGCGTTTTCCTGATTCATTGCTACCCAGGCCATTTAGGGCGGCTACTGTTGCGCCCACATTAGTGCCCTTGCTGTCATCGACATACTCAACGTCTTTAACGATTGCAATACTTTGTACGCGATGTGGCTCACCATGGTAATCGCGCAAACCATGCAACAGTACGTTCATTGGCAAGTTAGCTGCACGCGCTAAGGCAAGCGCAGCCAACGCATTTAAGGCATTGTGGCGACCACGAATTCTTAAAGCATCTGCCGGGATCAAACGCTTGAGTCGCAATGGCTCCTCTTCCTCAACAGCTGCAGACTTACGACGACGCTTAGGCTTAGGCTCTACGTCCTCATCCACTTCAGCCCATACCAGCCAATCAATTCCGCCAGCGCGCAAGTCGTGCTCAATACCAAAAGCACCCTGCTCATCTGGGCGATTTGAGCCAAAGGTCACAATAGATTTTTCCGCTTTTTGCGCTTCCGAAAGCAAACCCATTACCAACGAGTCATCACGATTCAGAATGCATACCGTATCGGCACCAAATATTTTGGATTTTGCGTCTACATAAGACTGCATATCACCATGCCAATCTAAGTGGTCTTGGGTAATATTGAGTACGGTTGCTGCAGTTGCATTAAAAGTGTGGGTATAGACCAACTGAAAGCTAGATAACTCCAAGACCCAAACATCGGGCATATCGAGAATTTGATCAGCAATATCCAAGCAACTCATGAGCTTTTCTAGAGCAGCAGGGCTAATATTGCCCGCAACAGCAACCTTCTTACCGGCGCGTTCGCAAAGTTGACCGGTTAATGCAGTGGTAGTGGTTTTACCGTTTGTACCAGTAATAGCCAATACTGAAGTTGCATAACTTAACTCTTGAGCTTGGGCCATACGGCTTAAAGCTGAAATTGCACGGGCAAAAAACTCTATCTCGCTCCAGATATCGATTTCAGCTTGTTCAGCTTTAACCAAGAATGAATAAATTGGATCTTGAACCGGAGACAGCCCTGGACTAATGCCAATAACATCGATGTCTTTCAATAAGCCATCATCTAAAGAGCCAAAACAAATATCACTTAAACCTGCAATACGCAGCTCTTCAAGCCAAGCCTTTTGACGCTCAGTCAATGTTGACTGATCACGGGTATCCACAAGTCGTACTTTTGCGCCATTGCGTAAGCACCACTTCGCCATGGCTACGCCAGACTCACCCAAACCCAAAATAAGGAATCGGTTAGGCGCCTGATAGCCCTCATCAGCCATGAAAGCTGAATTTGCAAAAGTGTTTTCTAAGGTCAACATATTTACTTTTGAATTACCGTAACTTCAAGCTAGACAAGCCAATTAAGACTAAAAGAATAGTGATGATCCAGAAACGTACAACCACTTGCGTTTCTTTCCACCCACCTAATTCAAAATGGTGATGCAGTGGCGCCATACGGAAAATCCGACGACCTTCGCCAAAATGTTTTTTTGTGAACTTGAACCAAACAACCTGGAGCATGACTGAAACAGTTTCAGCAACAAAAATACCGCCCATCACAAACAACACAATTTCTTGACGAACAATGACGGCAATCGTGCCAAGTGCGCCGCCTAGAGCAAGCGCCCCCACATCACCCATAAATACTTGTGCTGGATGGGTGTTGTACCAGAGGAATGCTAGCCCAGCACCGCCCATGGCTCCGCAGAAAATCATCAACTCACCAGCGCCGGGAATATAAGGAAAGAGAAGGTACTTTGCATAAATTGCATTACCCATCACATAAGCAAAAGCGCCCAATGCTGCGCCCACTAGGATTACCGGCATGATGACTAGGCCATCCAGGCCGTCAGTTAGGTTTACAGCATTGCTGCTACCAACAATTACCAAGTAACTCAAAATAATGAAGCCCATGATTCCCAATGGGTAACTAACTTCTTTCATAAAGGGCAGCAATAAATTTGTTTTTGCAGGCAGATCTAAAGCAAACCCACTTCTGAGCCACTCATAAAATAATTGCAGCACTTTGAGGTTGTTAACTTCAGAAACTGAGAACGCCAGATAGATTGCAGCAAATAAACCAATTAAGGTTTGCCAAAAGAATTTTTCTCTTGAAGCCATTCCCTTCGGATCTTTGTAAACCACCTTACGATAGTCATCCACCCAACCCACCAAGCCAAAACCAAAGGTCACAATCATCACAATCCAAATAAATCGATTGCTCAGATCGGCCCACAATATGCATGAGATAAAGATGCCGATCAAAATCAACACACCGCCCATGGTTGGGGTGCCAGATTTCACCAAATGCGTCTGAGGTCCATCCGTACGCACAGCCTGGCCCATTTTCAAAGCGGCTAACTTACGAATAACCCAAGGCCCGGCTGCCAAACCAATTAATAATGCGGTCACCGTTGCCATCACCGCTCTAAAAGTGATGTAGTTGAATACCCGGAAGAATCCGAAATCATCTTGCAACCATTGCGCCAACATTAAGAGCATGCTTTAGCCTCCTCTAACAAGGCCTGTACTACACGCTCCATGCGCATAAATCGCGAACCTTTAACCAAAATATTGAGGTGTTGATTACTACCGCTGGACTGAGCATGTAGTGCATCTCTTAATTGCGCAATCAAGCTATCCATGTCAAAAAAATGGGTTGCTTGCGATGTCATTGCACCACTGTTGCCCGACCCATTAAATCCTTGAAGCGTAAATTGGGATTGCTCTCCCAAAACAAAAAGCTTGGCTATCCCTTGTTCGGCAGCGTATGCACCCACCTCACGATGGAACTCGGGCCCTTGATCACCGACCTCACCCATATCGCCCAAAATCAACCAAGATATATTTCCAGATTGTTTTAATGCATCAATTGCCGCCCTAACAGAGTCAGGATTTGCGTTATAACTATCATCAATCAGGGTGCGATTGGAATCGATGACCTTCGCTTGCATGCGGCCATTCACCGGCGAGAATGATTCCAGTCCCTGCTTAATTTTTTCAAGACTTATATCAGCCGCAACACCAACAGCGCTTGCTGCTAAAGCATTACGTACATTGTGACTACCTAGGGTATTTAGCTGAACTTCTATAGTTCCTTTTGCTGTCTGAATTTGCACATGTCCATTACTTAATAGAGCGCCAGTTACGGCAGCTGATGCCTTGGTCTGAGTAGATGACAGCGCAAAATCAATAACCTGACGACCAGCAGCTGCCTGATGCCAAAGATCTGCAAACTCAGAGTCCGCCGGGAACACTGCAATGCCATTGCTTGGCAAAGTACGAATAGCATCTGAGTGCTCTTCCGCTACCGCCGCCACTGTGGCCATAAATTCTTGATGCTCGCGCTGAGCGTTATTAATTAATGCAATATTCGCCTGCGCAATGCCAGCCAACTGCGCCGTCTCACCGGGGTGATTCATACCGAGCTCAACCACTGCAAGGCGATCAGTTGAACGTAATTTCAAGAGCGTTAATGGCAAGCCAATATCGTTATTTAAATTACCCTTAGTCACCAAAGTGTGTTGATCGCCCACCGCAGCCTTAAAAATTGAGGCAATCATCTCTTTAACAGTGGTCTTACCATTGCTACCAGTAACTAAAGCTAAAGGAATGGAATGATTAGTACGCCATGCTTTTGCTAAGTTTCCTAGACCAATACGAGTGTTCGCCACACAAATTGCTGGTAAGTCTGCCGGGCATTTTTCCTGATCGCTAATTAATGCGGCACCTGCTCCTGCTTTTGCCACATCAGACAAAAAGTCATGCGCATCAAACCGATCGCCTGCCAATGCAACAAATAATTCATTACGCTCAATCTGACGACTATCGGTACCCACTCGAGAGAGAGATATCTCTCCAGCAGTTTGCACCGAAGAATTAATGAGCGTGCTTCCAGGCAACATGGCCTGCACTTGAGCAAGGGTTGTCATATCAGACATCAGACCCCGCCTCCAGCAGCTAAGCGAATGTGCTCTTGATCAGAGAAATCAAACTTCTTACCATTGATTTCTTGAGTGGTTTCATGACCCTTGCCAGCAACCAAGACAATGTCACGAGCATCAGCATGACGAATAGCAGCCATAATAGCTGCCGCACGATCAGCAATTATTTGAACATTATTGGCATCACTCGAAATACCACTTCGAATCATCTGCATAATGGCCTGCGGATCTTCTGAGCGTGGATTATCGCTTGTGATTAGAACATGATCAGCATTACGTTCAGCAACAGCCCCCATCAGAGAGCGCTTGCCAGCATCACGATCGCCACCACAACCAAATACGCACCAAATGTTTCCACCACGTTGCTCAGCAACAGGCCGCAAGGCTTGCAAAGTTTTCTCTAGGGCATCTGGTGTATGCGCATAATCAACAACCGCTAACAAACCTTCTGTCTTTTGATGCTTACCAAGCCGAATCAATTCCATACGCCCAAGCACCGGGCTTAATTGGCTGACTTTTTTGCTCGCGGTATCGCAATCCATCCCTTGTGTGAGCAATACCGCCCACACAGCAAGTGCATTACTTAGATTAAATTCACCCAACAATGGGACATGCAGCTGAACGCTGCCTACACCACCACAAACAAAGGTAGTGTTGTAACCTGCACCACTCAAAGCAGTATCTTGTGCATAAATGCGCAGTAAGCGATTGCCAAACTTCTCAAAACCTATAAATGCGGAGTCAGATAATGCATACGCCCAAACCTTCAAACCATCTTTCGCCAATAAATTCATCGCCAATTCACGGCCAAAGGGATCATCCAAGTTGATCACAGCATTCTTAAGGCCCGCTTGCTGAAATAATTTAGCCTTTGCCTCGGCATAATCAGCCATACTGCCGTGATAGTCCAAATGATCCTGCGTCAAATTAGTGAACACAGCGCAAGTAATTTGTGTCCCTACGATGCGATCTTGATGTAATGCGTGCGAAGATACTTCCATTGCTACGTGTTTAGCTCCAGCACTACGCAACTCTGCTAGCTGAGTTTGTAACTTTGGAGCATCTGGAGTTGTATATCCAGTCTGAACTAATGCACCGGGAAAGCCAGTACCTAAAGTACCTAAAACTGCAGCGCGACTGCTGCTAGTGTCTAATGCCTGAGCAAGCCACTGCGTAATACTTGTTTTGCCATTGGTGCCCGTTACACCAATAATATTTAATTCCTTACTAGGATATCCATACCACTGGGAGCACAATTGGCCCACTTGAGCCGCTAGATTTTCAACCGCAAAACATTGCGGATGATCTACAAATTGCTCACCAATATTCACCGGATCGAAAACTACTGCGGCTGCACCATTCTCTAAAGCAGCTTGAATAAATTGGCGGCCATCACGCAATGCACTGCCATGACCCACAGGGTAGGCAAAAAAGATATCGCCAGATTGAATCTGGCGACTATCCGCACACACTTTGGCGGAAGAATTCGCCAGTGTATGCAAGTGGTCAATCAAATGATTGGTGTCTATTTTCAAAGCCACCCTCATCGCTTCAAAACCACATGTTGAGCTTGAGCATTTGCAGTCTGAATTTCAGCTGGACTCTTATCCTGCAATACCATTTGCTTGACTTTGCTATCTGGCAAAACATTTAAGGTATGCAATGTTTCACTCACGATTGTTGAGAACACGGGTGCAGCTACGTCACCGCCGTAGTGACTTCCGCCCGTAGGCTCATCAATCATGACCGCAACAACAATACGTGGCGCACTAATTGGCGCCAAACCCGCAAAGTAAGCGCGATATTTATTGCCATACCCCTTGCCAACCAATTTATGTGCTGTACCCGTTTTTCCACCAACTCGGAAACCCTCTGCTTGGGCCTTAACAGCAGTACCACCAGGCTCGGTAACTGCCTCCATCATGTTCCGCATTTCAATCGCTGTTTTTGGAGAAAGCACTTTCGTGCCTGGCTTGTATTCTGGGCTGCGCTCAATGGTTAATGGAACCAATTCGCCATCACGCGCAAAAACGGTATAAGCTCGCGCAACCTGAAATAGTGATGCAGAAATACCGTACCCGAACGCAATACGTGCTTGGTCGGTAGGCATCCATTTCTTATAGGGATGCACAGTGCCTGCGACAGCACCTGGGAATCCAATTTTCGGCGCCTGACCCAAACCTACTGCGGTATAGAAATCCCACATCTCTTCGGCAGAGAGGTTATTCATCGCAATCTTTGCAGTACCAATATTGCTAGACTTCTGAATAATTTGTGCAACTGTTAAGTTTCCATATGGATGCGTATCCGTAATTGGCTTAGGCCCAACTAAATATTTCGCACCAATCACCATATTGGTATCTGGCTTGACAGCGCCCTTTTCCAATGCAATAGCAACGGTCAACGGCTTCATGGTTGAGCCAGGCTCAAAAGTGTCAGTCAATACACGATTACGAAGTTGTTCGCCAGTTAAGTTTCTACGATCATTTGGGTTGTAGCTTGGATAGTTTGCCAAAGCCAAAATCTCGCCAGTTTGCGTATCTAGCACTACAGCGCCGCCTGCTTTTGCGTGATGCTTTTCAACAGCATCTTTAACAGCGTTGTAAGCCAAGAACTGAATTTTGCTATCGATAGACAGATTTAAATCTTTTCCGTTTTGTGGCAACTGCAAGATGGCAACATCTTCAACAACACGACCCAAGCGATCAACCACCACACGTCTTTGACCGGGATGCCCAGCAAGCTCATTCTCACGAGAAAGCTCCATGCCCTCCTGACCCTTATCGTTCACATTAGTGAAACCAACCACATGGGCCATCGCCTCTCCCTCTGGATAGAAGCGACGATATTCATTATTTAAACCAATGCCTGGGATTTCCAACTGCTTAATCTGTTGCGCAACTGCTGGATCCACTTGACGCTTTAAGAAGATTTGCTTGCGCTCCTCTTTTAGCTTCTTACGTAGCTCAGCCTCGCTAATTTGCAAAAGACTTGCTAGCTTCTGCACTTTATCGGCAGCTAAGTCGTCGGGCACCGTGTCGTTATAGGCAATAACAGATTTAGCCTCGAGACTGGTAGCAATCACTTGGCCATTGCGATCCAATATTTTTCCGCGGCTAGCAGGTAGCTCTAATTCGCGCTGAGTACCACGCACACCTTTGGCTTCGTAAAATGCATTTCCTGGACCCTGAATCCAAAATGCACGCAGCAATAGCATCATGAAAACAAAGAACAAGAGAAACAGCATCAAGCGCGACCGCCACATAGGCAGACGCAATACTAAATTTGGCGTAGTAGAAAAACCAACCGGCCTCATTTAGCCTCCTTCAAATACAAAGTACGCTCGGGAGAAATCGGAGACATATGTAACTGATTGCGCGCAACATCACGAATGCGTGCAGACTTTGAAAGATTGCGCTGCTCATATTCAAGACGCAACCATTCTTGGTTTAATTTGCGCTCTTCAATCTGCGCACGCTCTTGCAAAATAAATAGCTTGCGTGCACGCTGCTGAACGGCAACCAAAGATAAGGCGCAGATCAAAAGCAAGGCAAGCAAAGTTAAGGTGGCGCGATTCATCCAGCGACCCCCATACGCTTTTCGGCAATACGCATAATGGCTGAACGAGCACGAGGATTTTCAGCGACTTCGGTATCGCTTGGTTTGATGCGGCCGATAATTTCAAGAGCGCTTTGCGGTAAATCTCTGTCGCGAACTGGCAAGCCACGCGGCACCTCTACTTTTGCATGAGCCTGCATAAACTGCTTCACGATACGATCTTCAAGCGAATGAAAACTAATCACCGCAAGACGTGCGCCAGGTTTTAACAATTTCAACGCTGCCTTTAACCCGAGCTCTAAATCTTCTAATTCGCGGTTAATAAAAATACGCAAGGCTTGAAATGTTCTAGTTGCAGGATCTTGGCCTACTTCACGTGTACGCACAACACTTGCCACAAGACTAGCTAACTCAGTTGTGGTTTTTGGAGGCAAGCCTTCTTCGCGCTTGGCCACAATAGCCTTCGCAATCCGAAATGCAAAACGCTCTTCTCCGTAAGTCTTAATCACGTGTGTGATTTCCTCTAGCGGTGTCTGCTCTAGCCACTCTGCTGCTGTTAACCCATGATCGGTATTCATGCGCATATCGAGCGGACCTTCGCGACGAAAGGAAAAGCCTCGATGCGCCTCGTCCACCTGAGGCGAGCTGATTCCTAAGTCCAACAAAATGCCATCGACTGATTCTGGTTCTGCGTACTGATCCATCTGCGCAAAACTGTTGTGCACAATCTTCAAGCGGGGATCGTTGATTTGTTGCGCCACTGCAATCGCATCCAAATCCTTGTCGAAAGAAATCATGCGAGCAGAGGAATTCAATTCTTTCAGCAATGCCTGTGTGTGACCACCGCGCCCAAAGGTTCCGTCGATAAGCAAAATTTGTTTTTCTAACTTTTGATTTTGGATGAGCGGACCGCCAACTAGCGCCGTCACCGCCTCGGCCAGCAACACTGGGCGATGAGTAATGTTCATGGCACTCCGTCATCAAAAATTAAATTGCTTGAGTGCTTCAGGCATGCCTTGCGCAATCGCAGCCTGTTCTTTTGCAGCATATGTTGCTGCATCCCACAACTCCAAGTGACTACCCATACCGAGCAAGATCACTTCTTTTTCAATGCCTGCTGCTGCGCGTAATTCGGGACCCACCAAGATACGGCCAGCGCTATCCAAATCCATCTCTGCGGCATTACCTAGAAAAATTCGACGCCACCAATGTGCGTCCATCGGGAGCTGCGCAACTCTTGCTCTGAAGGTTTCCCACTCAGGCCTAGGGAAAAGAAGTAAGCAGCCATCAGGGTGCTTTGTGAGCGTGACTCGGCCCTCACCTTGAACCAACAAGGCGTCACGATGCTTAGCCGGCACAGACATGCGGCCTTTTGCATCTAAATTGAGAGCTGACGCACCTTGAAACACCATTTACCCCACTTTTTCACACTTCCTCCCACTTTAGAGGATCACACTAAGAGGGTCAAGTGTTTTTAGGAGTTTTTTTGGGAATTTCTCTAGTGTTTACAAACACTTAGCGTCGTGTGTTCAGAAAATGGTGTTAATAAAATAACTACTTGAAACAATGGCTTGGAAAATATACTTAAGAATAGATCTTAGCTATTAGGCTAGATAATCCCGAAATATACTGTATTTAAAAACAGTAATACCTGGAAAATATATCAAAAAATTAATCAGAAATAATTTTCGGGGATTAAATCAAATTTCAGTTTTAAATTTTGTAAGCAGTTGTGGTCATAACCTTGGACATCGCCTGCATTATTTTTTGAATTGGCTCTGGCAAATTTGCACCGCCAGCATTTTTTGCGGCTTGTCCATGTTCAATTTCATCAATGCGCATTTGATCAACAATTGCACGTGAACGTTGATCATCCTTGGGTAATTTTTCGAGATGACTCTCCAAATGATTCTCAACTTGTTTTTCAGTTTCGGCGACAAAACCTAAACTCCACTTATCACCCGCTAAGCCTGCTACCAAGCCGATTGCAAAGGATCCAGCATACCAAATTGGATTGAGATAACTAGTGTGTGACCCCAACTCTTGAAGACGTGATTCACACCATGCAAGATGATCCATCTCTTCTTGACCGGAGTGATCCAACATCTCCTGAATTTCAGGATTTCGAGCCACTAATTTTTGCGATTGATACAGTGCTTGTGCGCAAACTTCACCAACATGATTTACTCGCATGAGTCCAGCTGCATGTTTGCGTTCAGCAGCATTTAAGCCGACATTACCCGCAATATCAGACCCCGGTATCGGTCTTTGCGCATTAGCGCCCCCAACTACCGATCGAAGGGCAGTATCAAACTCCAGTATGAAACGATCTATCGGGGACATTTCAGGAAAAGTTAGACCAAAACCTCTGCTTTACAGCTTTGTTTGGTCTTGAGACCCAACTCCGCCAAGAGTTGGCGGTCTTGTTCTGCCTCTGGATTGCCGGTAGTGAGTAGTTGCTCACCATAGAAAATCGAGTTGGCGCCAGCCATAAAGCACATAGCCTGAACAGCTCTGCCAAGCTCCTGACGGCCTGCTGAGAGGCGAACACGGGCCTTAGGCATCGTGATTCTTGCAACTGCAATAGTTCTCACAAACTCGAGTGGATCGAGTGGTTTTTGCTCAGCCAAGGGAGTGCCAGCTACTGGCACCAAATGATTAATAGGCACTGATTCTGGATATGGGCTCAAGTTGGCTAAACGAGCCAAAAATGCTGCACGCTGTTCTCTAGACTCACCCATACCCACGATGCCACCACAACAAACTGACATACCTGCAGCACGCACATTGGAGATGGTATCCAAACGATCCTGATAGCCGCGAGTTGAGATCACAGATCGGTAAAAATCTTCGCTGGTGTCTAAGTTATGGTTATAGAAGTCCAGCCCAGCCTCTTGTAGCGCCTGGGCTTGGTCAGCCTCCAGCATGCCTAAGGTAGCGCAGGTTTCAAGGCCTAGGGCCTTTACGCCCTTAATCATGGCCGTGACTTTTTCAATATCGCGGTCTTTGGGTTCGCGCCAAGCAGCACCCATACAGAAACGGTTAGATCCAGCAGCTTTAGCAGCTTTAGCAGCCTCTAGAACCTCTTCTAAGCCCATCAACTTCTCAGCCTTGACGTCGGTGTCATAACGAGCAGCTTGAGGGCAATAACCACAGTCTTCAGGACATCCACCAGTCTTGATAGAAAGCAAAGTGGCCAATTCCACATCACCCTCTGGAAAATAGGCTTTATGAGTCTCTTGGGCCTTGAGCATCAATTCATTAAAGGGAAGCGCAAACAAGGCCTCAATTTGAGCCACTGACCACTCGCCAGATGCATCGACCCCAGAGTTTGCCCCTTGATGCAAATCAGCCTTCGATTTGAACTGGGTTAAGGGTTTTTCAATGGTTTGAGTGTCCTGCATGGCTAAATTCCAGAAATTAGGTAGATTCAAGGCATAAACATAACAGATACAGGCCTAAATTTGGAAAAACTAGTGGTCAAATATCAAACATGAAGGTTATTTCTGATTTAAATCAAGCCCCACTCGTTGATCGCAGCTTGGCCGCCGTTTGGCACCCCTGCACTCAGATGAAGCAGCATGAGTCTTTTCCGCTGGTTGCGATTACAAAAGGCAAAGGTGCTTGGCTATATGACGAGAAAGGAAATGCGCTTCTCGACGCTATTAGCTCCTGGTGGACTAATTTATTTGGACACTCTAATCCACGCATCAATCAAGCGATTACGGCGCAACTCGAAAAAATTGAGCACGTCATGCTCGCAGGATTTACTCATCCACCTGTAGTGGAGTTATCTGAAAAACTTGCTGCACTAACTGACCATCATTTAGGCCACGTCTTCTACGCATCCGATGGCGCCTCTGCAGTAGAGATTGCATTAAAAATGAGTCACCACTATTGGCAACTCCATGACAAACCGCAAAAGAAAAAATTTGTTTGCCTAGAGAATGGCTATCACGGGGAAACACTGGGTGCATTAGCAGTCACTGATGTAGCTATCTTCAGAGAAGCTTACGGATCACTTTTGCAAGATGTATTTACGATTACTTCGCCAGATGCGCGTAAAGCAAAACTCGGTGAAAGTGCAGAGGATGTAGCCAAGCATGCAGCAAATCAACTTGAAGAATTATTCGCAAAAGAACATCACAATATTGCTGCCTTCATTGTTGAACCATTGGTGCAATGTGCAGGGCAAATGGCCATGTTTTCAGCAGAGTATCTTCGCTTAGTCAGAAATCTTTGTGATCGCTATGAAGTACATCTGATTGCGGATGAGATAGCAGTAGGTTGCGGGCGAAGCGGCAAGTTTTTTGCCTGTGAACATGCTGGTATCTGGCCAGACTTTTTGACCCTTTCTAAAGGCATTAGCGGCGGCTATCTTCCCCTCTCACTTTGTCTAGCCACCGACAATGTTTACCAGGCCTTTTATGGTGATCAGACCTCGCAAGGATTTTTACACTCCCATTCATATACTGGCAATCCACTTGCCTGTGCAGCCGCACTAGCTTGCCTAGAGATTTTTGCAACTGATAAGGTGTTGGAAAAAAATATTGAACGCTCTAAAGATTTAGCTAAAGCATTTGCGTGGGCAAAGAGTGACTCACGAATTGAATATTGGCGGCAACAAGGAATGATTTTGGCATTTGATGTTAAAAATAACAGCCTTAAAGATCCAAAAGCATTTGCACGCACTATGTTTGCTAACAGCTTAGACAAAGGTGTATTGATCAGACCTATTGGCAATACGATTTATGTCATGCCTCCGTATATTTTGACGCCAGAGGAATCCATACAACTCGGTGCCGCTGTACAAAGCGCTCTTGAAAAGACCCTGGCATGAAGAATTCTGCGGCTCCATTCAACGCTTTAGGATTGGCGCAAGAGAATATTGCAGATCTTGAATCTCAATTACTGAAGCGAAAACTTCGAGCAACCCACTCTCCATGCGATACCAAAGCCTTAGTGGATGGGCGCAAGCTAAAAGCTTTCTGCAGCAACGACTATCTAGGACTTGCGAATCATCCAAAACTCATTAAAGCCTTAGCTGAAGGTGCAGAGAAGTATGGAGTGGGTAGCGGTGCTTCACACCTCATCAGCGGCCACAGCATGGCGCATGAGCTACTTGAGCAACAATTAGCCTCTTTTCAAAAGCAACACATACCGAATGCAAAAGCACTCTTTTTTAGCACCGGCTATCTTGCTAATCTGACAGCCATAACGGCATTGGCCAAACTTGCGCCACAAGGATCAGCCAGTATTTATTCGGCAAAATTAAATCATGCATCTTTAATTGATGGTGTCCGTTTAGCGGCTGCGCAGTCCAAAGCAAGCGTCATTTTGTTTGACCACACAGAAGTAGATGCATTAAATGCATTACTGAAGAACGATAGCAATCCTCTGAAAATCATTGTGATAGATGGCGTCTTTAGTATGGATGGCGATCTAGCACCCATTAAAAAATTATTGCTGCTTGCAGAGCAATACGATGCATTGCTATTGGTAGATGATGCTCATGGCTTTGGGGTTCTAGGAAAACATGGTCATGGCATTTTGGAACAAGAAAACGTTAATTCTGATCGCATTATTTACATTGGCACCCTTGGAAAAGCTGCCGGCGTCGGTGGCGCCTTTGTTTGTGCGCAAGAGTCTTTTATCGAATGGCTGATACAAAAGGGTCGCCCCTTTATTTACAGCACGGCAACGCCACCAGCCATAGCGCATACCCTTTCCAAGAGTCTTGAAATAATTGACAGCAACGAAGGCGGCAACCGTCGCGCCCAACTCAACAAACTCATTCGCATCTGGCAAGATGAAATGCATTTTGCTAAATGGGAAAAGGTACCTTCATGCACTGCTATCCAACCCGTGGTTTTAGGCAGCAATGCCAATGCCTTGCATGCCGCTAAGTTGCTGGATGCTGCGGGTTATTGGATTCCAGCTATTCGTCCGCCCACTGTGCCACAGGGAAGCGCGCGATTGCGAATTACCTTCTCCGCCAATCACAGTGAAACAGATTTGCGCCAACTCATTGACACCCTAAATGCAATTGAAAAACAGGTAATTGATGAGGAGACTCATGAGTAAGCTCAATGGTTTCCTTGTCACCGGTACCGATACCGAAGTTGGGAAAACTTTAGTAAGTGGAGCCCTTATTCTGAAATTACGAGAACAGGGAATCAAGGCTGTTGGTTTTAAGCCTGTAGTCGCAGGCGCTTATCGCAACACCAAAGGTGAATCCCTCAACGAGGATTTAGAGACACTGCGCATTGCTTCAAATCTGAGTCCTGATGAATTGAATTTGTGCCCTTATGTTCTAGATCAGCCAGCAGCCCCACATCTCGTGGCTAAGCAGCAAGGGCTCAAGCTTGAAATGGAGGTGATGATTAAAGCCTTTCATCATGTTCAAAAGCATGCAGATTGCGTGGTGGCTGAAGGCGCTGGCGGTTTACTTATTCCCATCAATGAAAATGAGGATTTGAGTGGGTTTGCAAGTGCAATTGATTTGCCAGTCATTCTTACGGTGGGTATGAAGTTAGGTTGTATTAATCACACCCTCTTGACTCAAGAGGCCATCAAAGCGCGTAAGCTCAAGATTGCTGGATGGGTAGCGAATACTCTTTCAGAAGAAATGCCACTTCTTCAAGAGAATCTAAACACCCTGCAAGCCAGAATAGATGCTCCATTTTTGGGTCTTATTCCAACACTCCCAAAAGAATTACAAAAGCCTGTAAACAGCCCTTATTCCATTGAGGCTCTGAATTTTGCTGCAAAGCACATTCAATTTCCCAATAAATAATAAGCTTTAACCTCTCTCCGAAGACACCTCAAAAGACTTTCGGATAAGATGAAGGGATGCATTTAATCCCAGAAATCATCGAGTCTGCTGAGACCATTCAAGAAATTCGACGCAATATTCATGCGCACCCTGAATTGCGTTTCGAAGAAAACCGTACATCTGATTTAGTAGCAGAAGCGCTTTCCAGTTGGGGAATTACTGTTTACCGTGGCATGGGAAAAACGGGTGTTGTTGGTCGCCTAGATGGTGACTTAGGGCCAGGCAAAATGATTGGTTTGCGTGCAGATATGGATGCGCTGCCATTGCAAGAACATAATAACTTTGCACATGCCTCAAAAAATCCAGGCAAGATGCATGCATGTGGACATGATGGTCACACTGCAATGTTGTTAGGCGCCGCGCAGTATCTATCTAACCATCGCGACTTCAAAGGCACGGTGATTTTTATTTTCCAACCAGCCGAAGAAGGTGGTGCTGGTGCAAATGAAATGATCAAAGATGGTCTCTTCAAAGAATTTCCATGTGATGCTGTATTTGGCTTACATAATTGGCCTGGTTTAGCTGAAGGTCATTTTGGGGTAACCTCTGGTCCCATGATGGCTTCTAGCAATACCTTTGAAATTACCATCACAGGTAAAGGTGGTCATGCTGCCCTACCCCATAACAGCGCTGATCCGGTATTTGCTGGCGCACAAGTAGTGCTTGCCTTGCAAAGCATCATCACACGCAACAAGCGCCCTGTAGATGCTGCGGTTTTATCCATTACGCAATTTCATGCGGGCGAAACCAGTAATGTCATTCCCGATAGCGCCTTTATTGGTGGCACGGTTCGCACATTTACTTTAGAAGTACTGGATCTCATCGAACAACGTCTACGAGAAATTGCCCATAGCGTTGCAGGCGCTTTTGATTGTCAGGCTGACATCACTTTTTCCAGAAATTACCCACCACTCATTAATCACGCCAAAGAAGTGGAGTTTGCTACTGAGATCATGAGTGAATTGGTTGGCAAACAAAATGTAAATGCATCGATTGATCCCACGATGGGAGCAGAAGACTTTGCATTTATGTTGCTCGAAAAACCTGGTTGCTATGTATTCCTAGGCAATGGCGATGGCGATCATCGCTCGGTGGGCCATGGCATGGGGCCCTGCCACCTCCACAACCCTTCCTACGACTTCAATGATTCTTTGATTCCAGTTGGCGTGAGCTATTGGGTCAAACTAGCTCAACGCTTCTTGGAAAAAAACTAAATTCTTTTTGAGCTACCTCGCTCAAACATCGGCAATTAAGAATTCGTAAATTTGGCTGGGCGCTTTTCCATGAACGCAGCCATACCCTCTTTCTGGTCATTTGTTCCAAAGCAAGCATGGAAGAGACGACGTTCAAAATGAACACCTTCAGACAGGGTAGTCTCATAGGCAGTGTTAATACTTTCTTTCACCATCATTGCAGTTAACAAAGGCATATCCGCAATACCTTTGGCAATTGCTTTAACTTCTTTGAGTAAATCTGCTTGAGGGAAAATTCTGGCAACTAGACCTGAACGTTCAGCTTCAGCAGCATCCATCATGCGGCCTGTTAACGCTAAGTCCATTGCTTTGGCTTTTGATACCGCACGGGGCAATCGTTGTGTGCCACCAGCACCAGGAATAATGCCCAGCTTGACTTCGGGTTGAGCAAACTTCGCATTATCAGCAGCCATGATGGTGTCACACATCATCGCCAATTCGCAGCCACCACCGAGCGCATAGCCAGAAACTGCGGCGATGACTGGCTTACGGACCTTTCTAATTTCTTCCCAGTTGCGGGTAATAAAGTCACCCCTATAAACATCCTTCAAACCATACTTGGCCATTGAAGCAATATCAGCACCGGCCGCAAATGCTTTTTCACTACCTGTCACGATCATGCAGCCAATACTGTCATCCGCATCAAATGCCAATAAAGCTGCGCCCAACTCTTCCATGAGCTGATCGTTCAATGCATTTAATACTTCAGGACGATTCAAAGTAATGGTGGCAACCTTACCATCAACTTCAGTCAGAATTGTTTTGTAGCTCATGAATTTCTTTCAGTGAAATAAATTTAATTAACGAGGAAGCAATAACCACATCTTGCCATTTTGCTTCATGCGACCTGCCATTTCTCCAGCGGAGTCTCCAGAACCCCAATAGTAGTCGGCTCTGACGCCGCCCACAATCGCTTTACCAGTGTCTTGGGCCATTACGAGCTTTTGCAATGGCTGACTGCTGAGCGGTTTAGTCGTCGCTAAAAAGACCGGCGCACCCAATGGCATAGCCCGTAAATCAACTGCAATACTGCGCTCGCCGGTAAGCGGAACACCTAAGGCTCCATTAGGACCCAAGTCTGCAGCTACATTGCCTGGTAATTCTTTAAAAAATACAAATCGAGGATTGGCGTTTAGCATCTCATTGACTTGCCCAGGATGACGCTTGGCCCATTGTGAGATGCCCTGCATCGTCGCTTCGCTACGCGTAATTTCTTTGCGATCTAACAACCACTGCGCAAATGACTTAAAGGGTTGGTCATTAGCCCCTGCAAAACCCAGACGCAAAATACGTCCATCTTCAAGACGAATTTTTCCAGAGCCTTGAATTTGCATAAATGCTGCAGCAACTGGATCTTGCACCCAAGCAACTTCAGAGCCCTGCAGGATTCCAGAGCTCATGAGCTCAGCACGACTTGGTCCTGGATTAGGTTTTGATTTGCGCCATGCATTGGGGTAACCATACAGCGGTACGTTATAAGTGCTGGTGCGGGTTAGCGTGCCGTTCATGACGGGTTCGTAGTAACCAGTTATCAAGCCACTATCACTTCCAGAGTTGTTGCGAATTTCATAGGCCTGAAAATTACTTTCAAAATAATTGCGAATAGCTTGCGTGTCACGAACTGAAACATTATTCGCTTGCGCACATACCTGCCGCCAATTGACTTCACCACTCTTCTTGCGCAAAGCATCACAGCTTTTTAACCAAGCTGGCCAAGCCTGGGTTAAATCATCCTCCTGCCAGCCAGGCAAAGCCTGCCAAGAAACTGCGCTAAAACTAGCGATAGGTGAGCTGTAATTTGAGGGTGAGGCACCAGAACCACTTGAGCGATACCCAGCGCCACGGGTGGGGGGCGTAGAACAGCCAGCAATCAAGCTGGCTAACAGAATTGCGAATACACTTAATGAAACATATTTAAATTTAGAAATCATGATTGCCAATTTACTCGATGAATACCCAATGTTGCTGTTTGCTTTTGAAGGCGCTGTTGCCTTAGGACTTTTGTTATTTATTGTTCTTTGGACCGGCAAAGGCAAAAAATAGTATTTTGCTTCCCTTGGTCTAATGCAAGGTACGCGACATCACCAAAGCAAACTCTGGGATAGGTGCCTGAAAGAACTGAGCGTCCTCAGTCACACAAAAATACTCTCCACGCATTGTTCCAGCAGGAGTAGGTAATGTAGCCCAGCTGGTGTATTCAAAATGCTCGCCAGAACGCAGCAAAGGTTGTTGCCCAACAACGCCCAGACCCTTTACCTCCTGGACATCGTTATCCCCGTCTGTAATGAACCAATGGCGGGCAATCAGCTGAATGCTAGCCGTTCCGGTATTGCGGATGGTGACGGTATATGCAAAGGCAAATTGGCGATTATCGGGGTCAGATTGGTCGGGAAGGTACTGGGCTTTGACCGTAATGCTCATTTCATGGGGATTCATGCTGGAATTCTGCTCCATCCTTAGGCCAACTGCAAGCTAGAATCTAGGGATGGAAAGCCAAAAATCATCCCCTAATAGTCAATTTGTGATTGCCCCATCCATTTTGTCCGCTGACTTTGCCTGCCTAGGCAAAGAAGTACAGGACGTTTTAGTGGCAGGCGCTGACTGGATTCACTTTGATGTGATGGATAACCACTACGTACCCAATCTCACTATTGGCCCCTTGGTATGTGAGGCTATTCGCCCCTACGCACAGAAAGATGGCAAGCCTGCTGTGATCGATGTTCACCTCATGATCGAGCCAGTAGATCGCATCGTTCCTGATTTTGCTAAAGCAGGCGCCAATTTAATTAGCTTTCATCCCGAGGCAAGCCCTCATGTCAATCGCACACTGAACTTAATTCGCGATCAAGGCTGCCAAGCGGGTCTTGTACTTAATCCGGCGACACCACTAGATCATCTTGACCACACTCTGGAATTGCTCGATCTAGTCTTGCTGATGTCAGTAAATCCAGGATTTGGTGGTCAATCATTTATACCGAGTACTCTGAACAAGATCACTCAAGTGCGCGCACGTCTCGATCGCTATCAAGCCGAGACCGGTAGACATATTCGTCTTGAAGTAGACGGCGGAATTAAAGTCGATAACATTGCGGAAGTAGCGCGAGCAGGTGCCGACACTTTTGTTGCCGGTTCAGCAATTTACGCACAAGAAAATTACGCACAAGTTATTCAAGCAATGCGCACTGAATTAGGAAAGTTAGGTAAAGCGTAATGCAGCTTGAAGAATTTAATACCCTCGCTAAGCAGGGCTTCAATCGCATCCCTCTGATCAAAGAGGTATTGGCCGATCTTGAGACCCCACTATCACTTTACGTCAAGCTCACGCAAGCATTTGGCAAGACAAATACCTACCTATTAGAGTCTGTTTTGGGTGGCGAGCGTTTCGGCCGCTTCTCCTTTATTGGCCTGCCTGCCAAGACCATCATTAGAACTGTTGGCACCCCCTCTGCGCCAATCAATGAAGTAGTAACTGATGGAAAAGTTGTAGAGACTAATACCAATAATCCCCTCGACTTTGTCGATGCGTATTTCAAGCGCTTTAAGGTGGCTTTGCAAGCTGACATGCCGCGCTTTTGTGGCGGTCTCGCTGGTTACTTTGGTTATGACACTGTGCGCTACATCGAGTCACGTTTAGCAAAGCATCAGCTGCCTGATGAATTGGGTGTGCCCGATATTCAACTCATGTTGACTGAAGAATTAGCGGTGGTTGATAACGTCGCTGGAAAAATTTACTTCATTGTTTATGCAGATCCCAGCATTGCAGATGGGTTTGAAAAAGCACAGGGTCGTTTAAAAGAATTACTCGCCTGCCTTGGCAAGTCAGCAAACATGCCCGCTTCTTTACCAAGCACTAAAACCGATCTCATTCGCAAATTTAAGGCAGCGGATTTTGAAAAGGCAGTACTCAAAACCAAAGAATATATTTTGGCTGGTGATTGCATGCAGGTGGTGATTGGTCAACGTATTAGCAAGCCATTTACAGATTCACCATTAGCACTCTATAGAGCCCTGCGCTCCCTCAATCCATCGCCCTATATGTATTTCTATGACTTTGGTGATATGCAAATCGTAGGATCATCCCCTGAGATTTTGGTCCGCCAAGAAAAACGTGCTGCAGAGAAGATTGTGACGATTCGCCCGTTAGCAGGCACCCGCCCTCGTGGAGCAAATCCTGAAGAAGATGAGCGTCTGGCCAAAGAACTCTTGGCGGATCCCAAAGAAATTGCTGAGCACGTCATGCTGATTGATTTAGCCCGCAATGACGTAGGTCGTATTGCCAAAACTGGCTCGGTGAAAGTGACTGACTCCATGTCTATTGAGAAGTACTCACATGTTCAACATATTGTGAGCTCAGTGGAAGGGGATCTTCTAGACAATATGAGCAATATGGATGTGTTGCGCGCCACCTTCCCAGCAGGCACCCTATCGGGCGCCCCCAAAATTCGAGCAATGGAAATCATTGATGAAATGGAAATTGTGAAGCGTGGCGTATATGGAGGTGCCGTAGGCTACCTCTCCTTCTCAGGTGATATGGATGTAGCCATTGCGATTCGTACTGGCGTAATCCGTGACGGCATGCTGCACTCACAAGCAGGCGCGGGAGTGGTAGCAGACTCTGACCCAACAGCCGAATGGAAAGAAACCGAAGCCAAGGCACGGGCAGTATTAACAGCCGCAGATTTAGTACAAGGAGGACTCGATGCTCCTAATGATTGATAACTATGATTCGTTTACTTACAACCTTGTTCAGTACTTTGCAGAACTCGGTGAAGAAGTAAAAGTATTTCGTAATGATGAAATTGCCGTTGAAGAGATTGCTAAGCTCAATCCAGCGCGTATTTGCATCTCTCCCGGACCATGCAGTCCTTTAGAGGCAGGCATCTCAGTAGAAACTATCAAACGTTATGCAGGTCAAATTCCCATATTGGGCGTATGCCTGGGGCATCAAGCTATCGGCGAAGCATTTGGTGGCAAAGTCATTCGCGCTCAAAAGGTTATGCACGGTAAGACCGATAGCATTCACCATACAGGCATAGGCGTATTTAAAAACTTACCCAATCCGTTTAAGGTGACTCGTTACCACTCTTTGGCGATTGAGAAGAGCTCTTTGCCGACAATGCTAGAAGTGACTGCAACCTCATCCGATGGAGAGATCATGGGCGTTCGCCACAAAGAGCTTGCGGTTGAAGGCGTGCAATTCCACCCTGAGTCGATTCTTTCTGAGCATGGTCATGCCCTACTCAAGAATTTTTTGCAAAACAACTAAATAATCCATTTACAGCGCTATGCCAATTACACCGCAAGAAGCTTTACAACGCTGCATTGAACATCGCGAACTCTTTCATGATGAAATGACGGCGATGATGCGTCTCATCATGAGCGGTGAAATGTCGCCAGAATTAGTAGCTGGATTATTAGTCGCACTGCGCACCAAAAAAGAAACGGTTGGCGAAATTGCAGCTGCGGCACAGGTGATGCGGGAATTTGCAACCTCAGTTAAGGTAGATGACCGAAGCCATTTGGTCGACGTAGTGGGTACGGGTGGTGACGGAGCGCATACATTCAACATCTCAACTGCCTCTATGTTTGTGGCTGCAGGCGCTGGAGCAAAAATTGCTAAACATGGAAATCGCAGCGTCAGCAGCAAATCAGGCAGTGCCGATGTTTTAGAAGCCCTTGGTGTCAACCTGGCCTTATCGGCTGATCAAGTTGCTAAATGCATTTCAAAAGTAGGTGCGGGCTTTATGTTTGCCCCCAACCATCATCCCGCAATGAAAAATGTTGTACCTATTCGTAAGCAACTAGGTGTGCGAACCATTTTCAACATCTTGGGACCACTGACCAATCCTGCTGATGCCAAGCGCATTTTGATGGGTGTCTTTCATCCCGACCTCGTAGGTATTCAGGCACGCGTATTGCAGGCACTAGGCATGGAGCACGCACTTGTAGTGTATGGACGCGACGGTCTAGATGAGATTTCTTTAGAAGGACCAACTCTGGTTGGCGAACTCAAAGATGGCGTAGTGCGTGAGTATGAAATTCATCCAAAGGACTTTGGTTTAAATACAGCACCTACAAATAGTTTCAAAGTGGCTGATGCTCAAGAATCCAAGAAAATTGTTTTAGATGTTCTCGACGGCAAGCCAGGTCCCGCAAGCGATATTGTGTGTCTCAATGCCGGGGCAACGCTCTATGTGGCAGGCGTAGCCCAAGATATTGCTAACGGAGTAGCACATGCAAAATCGGCTATTACCTCAGGTGCTGCCCGTCAAAAGTTAGATGCCTTTGTTGCAGCAACACAATCTCAAACTTAATTATTCATGAGCGATATCCTCGACAAAATTGTTGCAACCAAAAAGATCGAGGTTGCCAACTCTCTACAAAAGGTTTCACTTGCCAATCAGCGCGAGCAAGCTGAAGCAAATAACCAAGATGTCGTCCTGAAGCCACGAGGCTTTATCCAGGCGATTGAGAACAAAATCTCTGCTGGTAAGGCTGGGGTGATCACTGAAATTAAAAAGGCTAGCCCAAGCAAGGGAATCTTGCGTGAGAACTTTTTACCTGCAGCCATCGCGCAGTCTTATGAAAAACACGGCGCCGCTTGTTTATCAGTATTAACTGACAAGGATTACTTTCAGGGGTGCAATGCCTACCTTCAAGAAGCGCGCGCCGCATGCCAAATCCCGGTTCTACGTAAAGATTTCACTATAGACCCATATCAAGTCTATGAGGCACGCGCCATTGGCGCTGATGCCATTTTGTTGATTGTGGCCTGCCTAGAGTTGAATCAAATGAAAGAGCTCGAAGCTTGTGCCCATGAATTAGGCCTGGATGTTTTAGTTGAAGTTCACAATGCCCCAGAATTAGAGCAAGCGTTAGAACTCAAGACACCGCTACTTGGCATCAATAATCGCAACCTCAAAACTTTTGAGGTAACCCTGCAAACCACACTCTCTTTGCTCCCCATGGCTCCGAAAAGCAAAACGTTAGTAACAGAGTCTGGAATATTGAGTCACGCTGATGTTCAGCTTATGCGTGAACATCAAGTCAATGCATTCTTGGTGGGTGAAGCCTTTATGCGCGCAGCTGATCCAGGAGTCGCTCTCAGCGAGCTGTTTGCCTAACTTTTCTCAAGAGATCTAAACAGTATTTGATTAACGAGATCAGTAGCAGCGATCCTAATACATCACCTATAAACATCACTACAAAGTGATTTACGCTACCAGTATCCTCTAAGGCCATGGTAGAAAACCACCATTGGTGTAGGCCAGATGAAAGCAGAGAGTAAATCAAAATACAAGCTATCAATTTTGGAAAATTTAGATTGCTCAAATCTGATTCAAGCCGTAGATTGCTAAACACAAAATATCTGGCTAAGTACGGTGCAAATCCTGAAATCAATCCAATGCCAATACAAAGTGTTAATTCATGTGGGAAATCACCGTAATAGCTAATCAGAAAAGAAGCAACCGCAATACCAAGAGCACCAGGCAAACCAAAAATCAAAGTCAAAAATAAACGCAAACCGGCGGGAAGATAAATCCAATTTACCCCCAAACCAAATATCAAACTATTGGTTAGCCAGCCATTGAAATAAAAGAGAAATGCATACGCTATCGCACTAATAGCGCAACCAATGATCCATTCTGAAGAAGTTGTGACAAATTTTGGCATTTCAACCAGTATGGATTATTTTTAATTGATACGCGTCAATTGCTAAAACAAGTACTTAGGAATACACTGCAGCTAGCTATAAAGCTAATATCGAATAATAAAACTATTGCATATGACAGCTCCAAAAACTTCTTCTTACATTAAGTTTCTTAATCTGATTGATGCCATTGATCGCATTAACCCAGGGAAAAAACTTGACTGCACTGAAGAAAGCTTGCTGGATAAGATTGTTGCCTGCGCCCATATAAACCAAGTGATTTTGGTTGGCGATCTTATTTCTATGACTGACCTTGGATCACAGGCTACTTTGCATGGTCGCCTCAAAAATCTCAGCGCTATGGGTTACATCAAAATGGCTGCCAATGCAGATGGTCGCAAAAAGGAAGTATTACCTACCAAGATGGCGCTTAAGCGCTACGATGAAATTTCTAAATGCTTAGAAAAGGCTGTCAAAGCCCCTTAATCTAAGTCTTGGATTTTTTTGGCCGTATAAACAAAAAGCCCTTTTCAGGGCTTTTTTATTTGGTTGGGGCAGGATTGCTTAGACGTTAAATAAGAAGTTCAATACGTCGCCATCCTTAACAACGTACTCCTTGCCTTCGGCACGCATCTTGCCAGCTTCCTTTGCGCCCGCTTCACCTTTGAACTGAATGAAATCATCATAAGAAATGGTTTGAGCACGAATAAACCCGCGCTCAAAATCCGTATGAATGACTCCTGCAGCCTGTGGCGCTGTATCACCCTGATGAATAGTCCAGGCTCGAACTTCTTTAACACCAGCGGTGAAATAAGTTTGCAACCCGAGCAATGAATACCCTGCACGAATCACGCGATCCAAGCCTGGCTCTTCCATTCCGAGATCAGCCAAGAACTCAATCTTGTCAGCTTCATCTAAGTCAGCAATTTCCGCTTCAATTGCAGCGCAAACCGCTACAACCGGCGCGTTTTCTTTTGCAGCATGTTGCTTAACAGCCTCGAGGTGTGGATTGTTTGAGAAGCCATCTTCTTTCACATTCGCGACATACATGGCAGGCTTAGCCGTAATCAAACACAAAGGCTTTATCAGAACTTTTTCATCATCACTTAAGTTCAAGCTGCGCACTGGTTGAGCAGAATCTAAATGAGCCTGTACTTTAGTTAAAACGGCGACTAAAGCAGCCGCTTCTTTGTCATTGCCAGACTTTGCAGCCTTACTTGAGCGATTCAGAGTTTTCTCTACAGTAGCTAAATCGGATAGGGCCAACTCGGTATCAATTACACCAATATCAGCAATTGGATCGATTTTTCCGGCAACGTGAATCACGTTTGGATCCTCGAAACACCGGACCACATGAGTAATGGCATCAGTTTCGCGAATATTCGCCAAAAACTGATTACCAAGACCTTCACCTTTTGAGGCGCCAGCCACCAAACCAGCAATATCGACAAATTCGACTGCTGCCGGCAGAATGCGCTCAGGCTTCACGATCTCAGCCAATTTGGCTAAACGGGGGTCAGGAACCTCAACCACGCCTACATTAGGCTCAATCGTGCAGAAAGGATAGTTTTCCGCTGCGATCCCAGCCTTGGTAAGCGCATTAAAGAGGGTAGATTTGCCGACGTTAGGCAGGCCGACGATGCCACATTTCAAAGACATGCCTGTATTGTAAAGGGGCTGGTTTCGATATCATCGAGTTATGTCAGAAGATCGCCAAAATCGCCTCTCAAAGCCCCTAACTCCCACCACCCCAATACGCTCAGTAGATGTCGTTGTGGTTGGCGGAGGTATTGCGGGTAAGGCTTGCGCCCTAGGGCTCGCCCAGCTTGGTCTCAATACCATCGAGATTGCACCTGATTTGGGGCGGCACATGCCAAATCCACAGGGCGCTCAATGGGGTCAAAGAATTTATGCTTTTTCCCCAAGCACCCAGAAATTACTGGCTCACTTACAAATTTGGGACGCCCTAGATCACAGCCGCCTTCAACCAGTGAGAGATATGCGAATTTATGGGGACAGGGGTGAAAAAAATGATTACCTCCATCTTTCTGCATTTGAGGCTGGTACGCCACAACTCGCCTGGATTGGAGAATCCAATTTAATTGAACACACCATTGATCAAGCGTCACGCTTTCAAAACAAATTGGATCGCATGAGTGATGCTGTAGAAAGGATCGATGTTGATGCCGATGGCAGCACCTTGCATTTAAAAAGTGGCGGCAGCATTCGTGCGCAACTGGTGATTGCAGCTGACGGTGCGAACTCACCCATTCGCAGTCAAATTGGAATTAGTGCGAGCGAAGAAAGCTATTCACAAAGTGCTGTAGTTGCCAACTGGCTTTGCACCTATCCGCATTTAGAAACTGCCTTTCAGTGGTTCTTACCAGGTGGAGATATTGTTGCCATGTTGCCCCTTCCCGGGAAGCAAGTCTCTATGGTTTGGTCTACCTCTCCCGAGCATGCAGCAGAATTATTAAAGCTGGATCAAGCGCAATGGTTGGAGCGTTTGACAGCTATCGCTAATGGGGCCATCGTCAAACAGTTAGGAGAGTTAACTCTCAACTCAAGTCCTGCTGCCTTTCCTTTAAGAAAAATTCGATCCAAGCGATTCATAGGTCCCGAAGCTCTTCCAAAGGTAGCCCTGATTGGTGATGCAGCTCACGTAATGCACCCACTAGCAGGACAAGGGCTTAACCTGGGGCTTCGAGATGTGTCGGTACTCCTCAACATCTTGGGCAACAAAGAATCTTTCCGCTCACCAAGCGACTTAGTCTTGCTTCGTCGTTATGAGCGTCAACGTCAAGGCGATGCCAGCGCACTGCTATGGGTTACCGATAAACTCAAAAAATTATTTTCTGCAAGCAGTAACACTGAGCGACAGCTCCGCAACTGGGGTCTCGGTTTAGTGAATAAAAGCCACTTTATAAAACAGCGCTTAATTGAACGCGCTTTGGGAGAAATTGATTTTGAATAAATTCTTATCTGTGATTGCCGTTATCGCCGTAGCTCTATTTTGCGCGGGGCAAGTCCATGCGCAACCAGAACAGCAAATAAAGGCGGAGATTCAGAAGAAGTTGGGCACGAACGCCAAAGTAAAAAGTGTTACCCCCGCACCAGTTTCTGGCTTATATGAGGTATTAGTTGGCAATGATATTTTTTATACCGATGCCTCCGCAAAATATCTCATCCAGGGTGAAATTATTGAGATCGCATCAGGTAAAAATATTACCGACCAAAGACAGGCTGACTTAAACCGGATTAAGTGGAGCGACTTAATACCTGCCAATGCCATAAAAAATGTGCGCGGGAACGGCAGCCGTCAACTAGCGGTCTTCTCAGACCCCAACTGCGGCTACTGTAAGCGCCTAGAAAAGTCTCTACAGCAGCTCGATAACGTCACCATCTACACCTACCTGATCCCAATCCTATCGCCGGATTCTGCACAGAAATCAAAACAGATTTGGTGCTCTTCTGACCCGTATAAAGCCTATATGGATTGGATGATTAACGGTGTCGCCCCAAGCGGCAAAGGCGATTGCAGCACACCGCTGGATAAAAATATGGCTTTTGCGAAGACCTATGGAATCACCGGTACACCAACATTATTCTTCACTGATGGCAGCCGCTACCCTGGTGCCGTGCAAATTACTGACATCGAAAAGAAATTTAGCTCTCTGAAATAAACACTATGAACCATGCCGACTTACCAGAAATTCAATATACGGTCTGGCCTGCAGACCTGCATGGTCATCACTTTCGCGTCAAGCTGCACATTACCAATCCAGATCCTAATGGTCAGGTGTTGCAAATGCCTGCCTGGATACCAGGCAGTTATTTAATTCGTGATTTCAGTAAGCAGATTGAATCGATTGAGGCATATTCAATCGCAGGCATTAGAAAAAAAATTGCTCTTGAGCGCATCGACAATGATCATTGGCGCTTACCTCCAGTTGGTGGAGCAATCGAGGTCCTGACGACTATTTATGCTTTTGACTCTTCAGTGCGCGCTGCTTATATAGACACTGAAAGGGCGTTCTTTAACGCCACCAGCTTGTGCTTAGCCGTTAAAGGCCAAGAGCATGTGCCCTGCTCTCTCGCAATCACCACGCCAGAGGCCGCCTTTGCGGATCACTGGACGGTACAAACCACTTTAAGAGCCGCTAAAACAGATGAGCGTGGATTTGGTTTTTATCTAGCGAAAAATTATGATGAATTGTTAGATCATCCAGCAGCCATGGGTGAATTCCAACTGGTGCACTGGAAATCAAATGGTGTTGCGCATCGGATGGCGATCCAGGGATGCAATCATATTGTGGATGCAAAGCGTCTTGCAGAAGATCTTCAAGCTATCTGCACCAGCACCATCAATCTTTTTGAACCCAAAACAAAGCGAGCCCCATTCGGAGAATATCTCTTTCTAGTGAATGCCGTTTTGAATGGCTATGGTGGTTTAGAGCATCGCAATAGCACTGCCTTATTATGCAAGCGAGATCAAATCCCTCAAGAAAATATTCTGTTTGAAGAGTCTGCTTACAGAGAATTTTTGGGTTTATGCAGTCATGAATATTTCCATGCATGGTTGGTTAAACGTATTCAGCCAAAGGCGTTTCAGCCTTATGATCTGGCCAAACGAAATCACACTCGCTTGCTCTGGGTTTTTGAAGGCTTCACTAGCTACTACGATGACCTTCAGCTATTACGCAGCAAACGCATTGATCTCAAAACCTACCTAAAACTAGTGGCGAATAACTGGAATGGCATCTTGCGCGGACCGGGACGTCATAAACAAAGCCTGGCTGATAGCTCTTTTGATGCCTGGACCAAGTATTACCAGGCGGATGAGAATACCCCGAATGCAGTAGTTAGCTATTACGGTAAGGGTGCATTACTGGCGCTTGGGCTTGATTTACAAATTCGCGCTTTCACTAAAAACAAACAATCCCTGGATGACCTCATGCGCCTACTCTGGCACAAGCATGGTCACCATGGAATTCCAGAAGACGGTTTAGATGTATTGGTTGATGAACTACTCGGTAGTGGTTTTAGCAAAACCTGGGCTGATATAAAAGCCCGATATATTTTTGGTGTTGAAGACATTCCACTGCAAAAATGGATTGGCTCCAATCTCATTGCCGTCAAACCAAAAACGCTATCGACCCTTGAGAAAATCAAACTGCAATTCGGTATGCGCCATACCGATGCGAATGGCTGGCTTAAAGTGACGCACGTCCTTGATGGCGGTGCCGCCCAAGCAGCAGGATTAGCGGCAGGTGATTTACTCGCCAGTATCGATGGGCAGCGTATTAGCAGTGCGCGCTGGGATAAGGTTTTGGGCAGCATTAATGGAAATTTGCCTGTGCGCATCACTTTCTATCGCGATGATCTAGAGCATGAGCGCATGGTCTCACTCAAAACTATAAAGATACCTACGCAATATGATCTGACACCAAAGAAAGATGCTTGATCAAAATTGAAGGCGCTATTTTCAAAAGACGATATACCAAGTGATTGGCGCGAATTACTGGGTGATTATTTTGAGTCAGCTGACTGGCAGTCTCTAGAAAAAAACTTGCAAGCCGTTTTGGATATTGACCCAAGTACTGTAAGGCCCGAACCTCAACATTTTTTTAAAGCTCTCAAACTCACTCCGGTAAGTTCAGTAAAAGTTGTCATACTGGGCCAAGACCCCTACCACTCACCTGGGCTGGCACAAGGGCTTGCCTTTTCTATACCCAGAGAGATTGCTGTGAACTCACGAGCATTTCCTAGCTCGCTACGAAATATCAGTAAAGCACTAGCGCTAGAAGGCTTTGGATCTTTGCCGAATGGAGATCTTCATCATTGGGCCGAACAAGGAGTGCTACTACTCAATACGGCTTTAAGCGTTCAATTGGGTGAGGCAAGCAGCCATACCAATCTGGGATGGAAAGGTTTGATTGACCATTTAATCGGCGCATTGTCGAAATCTAAGTCGCATTTAGTTTGGATGCTCTGGGGAGGTCATGCTCAATCCAAACTACCCCTGATTGAAAATGGCAAAGACCCATTGGTTTTGCAATCCTCTCATCCATCAGGTCTTGGGGTATACAAAACAGACAGGCCTTTTTTAGAGCCGGGTGGAAAAGGTAGTTGCAATCATTTCACCAAAACAAATCAATGGCTAGTTGATCACAATGAATCGCCCATTCAGTGGGTAGAAAGCATTCACACCGATCTATTTAGCTAGAGCAGTAAAAATACACCCCGCAGCACAAGCAGCAAAAATGGCACTAGCCCATTCCATCATTTGCCCCGATTGAAAAAACCCAGAGTATTGACCTAAAAATGAGCTGGCAGTAGCTGCAATAAAGCCCAGCAGGGAGGCTATTAGGATCTTTCCGGGCTTAAACCCCAAGGAAACGCCAGGGTAAAAAATCCAGGCAGATGCCCCAGAAATACTCCCAATTACCAGAAAAGCCAAAAACCCCATTGATACCCCCATTAATGCTGCCATCAAATCTATAATCGCCATTATGAAGTTGTTGACACTCGGCATCAATCATCACACAGCGCCGCTAGCCGTTCGGGAAAAGGTCGCCTTTGACCCTGAATTTCTTCAAGAAGCGTTACACGATCTTCGCCAACATTTAGTTGGTGCGAATCAGGCTGGGCTGCCCGAGGCCACAATTTTGTCCACATGCAATCGCACAGAGGTCTATTGCGCAGCCAATGACGCTAGCGCCGCAGGTCTTTTGCACGAAGCCACTTTTGATTGGCTAGCCAAAACTCAACAACTGGCCCCAAGTAGCCTTGAGCCCCACATTTATTCGCTGCCACAATCAGATGCCGTTCGACATGCATTCAGAGTTGCCTGTGGTCTAGATTCCATGGTGATTGGCGAAACTCAAATTTTGGGTCAAATGAAAGATGCGGTTCGCACAGCAAATGATGCTGGTGTTTTGGGAACCTATCTGAACCAACTGTTTCAGAAAACCTTTGCGGTTGCAAAAGAAGTTCGCGGCTCCACTGAAATTGGTGCCCACTCAATTTCAATGGCAGCAGCATCCGTTCGCCTCACTGAGCGAATCTTTGAAAAAATCTCAGATCAAAAGATTTTATTCATTGGTGCCGGCGAAATGATCACGCTTTGCGCTACGCATTTTGTTGCACGTAAACCAAAAAATGTAGCCATTGCTAATCGCACTATCGAGCGCGGCCAAGAATTAGCAGACTCTATTTCTGCGCAAGATGTCGAGGCTGAGTCCTTCAAACTCTCCGATCTGCCAGGACGCCTGCATGAGTTTGACATTATTGTCTCGAGTACCGCCTCGTCCTTACCCATCATAGGTCTTGGCATGGTAGAGAGCGCTCTAAAACAGCGTCGCCATAAGCCTATGGTGATGATTGATTTAGCCGTACCGCGGGACTTTGAGCCAGAGATTTCTAGGTTAGACGACATCTACCTCTATACCGTTGATGATTTAGGGGTGATGATTCAGACAGGTGCTAACTTGCGTCAAGCAGCAGTAAGTCAAGCTGAAGCCATCATTGAAGATCGCGTTGGTAACTTCATGCATTGGATGCAAGGTCGCAATGCAGTGCCGTTGATTCAGGATATTCAGCAACAAGGAGAGCGTTTGCGTCAATTGGAACTAGAGCGCGCAATGAAGCGTTTAATGCGCGGAGAAGATCCACAAGAAGTTCTAAATGCAATGGCTCAAGGCCTTACTAATAAATTCTTACATGGCTCACTCCATGCGCTGCAACACTCTAATGGCGCCGAGCGTGACGCTTTAATTAAGTTGCTGCCTAAACTATTTGCCTCACACTCCAAGCCAGAAGATCATTAGATGAAGCCCAGCATGCGGGCTAAGCTAGACCATCTAGACACGCGCTTAGCCGAACTTAACTCTTTATTAACTTCTGAAGAAGCAACCAAAGATATGGATGCTTATCGGAAGCTCACGCGCGAACATTCTGATATTGCTACGGTTGTTGAGCAATTTGGTCTTTATAAGCAGGCTGAAGCAGACGCACAGGCAGCAGAAGAAATGCGCAAAGATCCCGAGATGAAGGACTTTGCCGATGAAGAGCAAAAACAGGCGATAGCCACAATGGAGGCGCTTGAAAGTACACTACAGAAGCTCTTACTCCCTAAAGATGAGAACGATGAGCGGAATGTCTTCTTAGAAATTCGTGCAGGAACGGGTGGCGATGAAAGTGCCCTATTTGCAGGCGACCTACTACGCATGTACACCCGATTTGCCGAACGCCAGGGCTGGAAAGTGGAAGTAGTTAGTGCAGCTGAATCGGATTTGGGCGGATATAAAGAAGTGGTACTGCGCCTTGTCGGTCAGTCCGTTTACTCAAGACTCAAGTTTGAATCCGGTGGTCACCGCGTTCAACGAGTTCCGCAAACTGAAACCCAAGGCCGCATTCATACGTCTGCCTGTACGGTAGCCGTGATGCCAGAGGCAGATGAACTTGAAGCAGTCAAAATTAATCCTGCAGAATTGCGCATAGATACTTTCCGAGCCTCAGGCGCTGGTGGTCAGCATATTAATAAAACCGACTCTGCGGTACGTATTACCCATCTGCCAACAGGAACAGTGGTGGAGTGCCAGGATGATCGCAGCCAGCATCGCAATCGCGAGCAAGCCATGAAAGTACTGGTTTCTCGCATCATGGATGCTCGTGAGCGTGAGAAACATCAACTCGAAGCGCAAACTCGCAAGTCACTCATTGGCTCTGGTGATCGCAGCGATCGCATTCGTACTTATAACTTCCCACAAGGTCGCATCACCGATCACCGCATTAACCTGACTCTTTATAAGATTGATGCCATGATGGATGGCGATATCGATGATCTGTGTAACGCCCTTGCGTCTGAACACCAGGCAGAGTTGCTTGCCGCACTGGGCGACAACTAAATCCGTGAATATAGAATTGAGTTTGCATGCGCTATTGAACGCATCAGCACTTCCGCCTGTAGAGGCAAAGATTCTGATGGCTTACATTCTTGAAAAGCATTACCAACTTCCACGATCCGCCCTACTTTCGCGCGATGATTTGGAATTGAGTAGCATAGCTCTTGATGAGTGGAAAGCCCTTGAATCCAAAAGACTTCGAGGCGAACCGGTTGCCTACCTGATTGGTAAAAGAGGTTTTCACAATATTGAGCTTTATGTTGCACCTGGTGTTCTCATTCCGCGCCCAGAAACAGAATTGCTGGTTGAAATCGCCTTACGTGAAATAACCCGCCTTAATGTTCCTGCAAGAATTTTAGATTTGGGCACAGGCTCTGGAGCGATTGCATTAGCTATTGCCCATGATGCACCTCAAGCTCTAGTTACTGCTACCGATCAATCTCATGAAGCGCTAGCCATTGCTAAAACGAATGCCAAGCAATTAGGTCTTGTTGAACGAGTACAGTTTTTACAAGGAAGCTGGTACGAGGCTATTGAGCTAAGCGCCTCTTTTGACATCATCCTCAGTAATCCGCCTTATATTGCCTCCCATGATTCACATTTAAGTCAGGGTGACCTACGTTTTGAACCTGTTTCAGCCCTCACAGACCATGGTAATGGGCTTGCTTGCTTGGAGGTGATTATCTTGGGTGCCAAATCACACCTCAAGCCCAATGGCTTGCTGGCCATTGAACATGGATTTGACCAATCCGAAGCAGTAGTGGCGCTCATGAAGTCAGAAGGTCTTCGCGACATTCAGACCCATTTGGATTTAGGCGGTCATTATCGTGTCGCCTCAGGTAGAAAATAGGCTTAAATAACCTTTTTCCACATTAAGTCTTAAAATCAAATGGACCTTATTTTCAAACCGTCTTTGCAATAAGACTGATGCTGTAGAAACTTAGTAGAAAGAATATTTATGGACACACAAGCTCAAATTAAAGAAATCGTTACTAGCCACCCAGTGGTTTTGTTTATGAAGGGAACTGCGCAGTTTCCACAATGCGGCTTTTCTGGAAATGCAGTCAATATCTTGCGTGCTAGCGGCGTTGAAAACCTTCATACTGTAAATGTCCTAGAAGATGCTGGCATTCGCCAAGGCATTAAAGAGTTTGCCAATTGGCCAACCATTCCACAGCTTTACATCAATGGTGAATTTATTGGAGGCTCTGACATCATGACTGAAATGTATCAGTCAGGCGAACTGCAAAAACTCGTTAAAGCCTAATCACCGTTTTCATTGAGACTTTGAATCTGTGACTTTTGATTTAGGCTCACTTCTGCTTTTTGGCCTGCCATTAGGACTATGTGCAGGCCTTTTAGTTTACGTGCTTAACTTACGCTCTAGCCTTGCTCGCGTTGAGCTCCAAGCGCAGACAGAACTTGCCACAGCACTCAGCCTGCGTAGTGAGCGCGATCAAGCACTGCAAAATGCGATTCGCCTTGAAGCAGAATTAGACTCTGAACGCAAACAAGGTCTAGGTAGGATTGAGTCGCTCAATGAAGCAAAAGAAGCTCTAACAAATCAGTTTAAAAATCTAGCCAATGAAATTTTGGAAGATAAGTCTAAGCGCTTTACAGAACAAAACGCTGCTAGCTTAGATGCTTTACTCAAGCCACTACAAACCAAGCTCACTGAATTTAAAGAACAGGTAAGTAGCTCTTACGGCAATGAGGCTCGTGAGCGTCATGCCCTCAAAAGCGAAATTGAGCGTTTAGCCAATCTTAATCTACGCATGTCCGATGAGACGCGCTCGCTAACCCAAGCATTAAAAGGCGACTCTAAGGTTCAAGGCAATTGGGGTGAGTTGGTGCTGGAATCTATATTGGAATCCTCCGGCCTGCGTAAGGGTGAGGAATATCTTGTTCAAGATAGCCACACACAAACCGATGGCTCACGCCTGCAACCAGACGTCGTTATTAAACTACCCGAAGGTAGAAGCCTGGTGGTAGATAGCAAGGTATCGATAACCGCTTATGCACGGCACGCTGAAACTACCGACCCTGTGGTTGCTGAACAAGAACTGGCTGCGCATATTCAGTCACTGCGCCAACATATTCAGGGCCTTTCTGGAAAAAACTATAGCTCTTTATATGGTGTGGGATCAGTCGATTTTGTACTCATGTTTGTGCCTATCGAGCCGGCATTCTTGCTAGCTTTAAAGACTGCGCCAAATTTGTATCAAGAAGCTCTAGCAAAAAATATTGTATTGGTATGCCCAAGCACCCTGATGGCAACTCTAAGAACGGTAGCTCATCTATGGAGACAAGATCATCAAAATCGCAATGCCCTTGAGATCGCAAAACAATGTGGCAATCTCTACGATAAATTTGTTGGATTTGTGGATGATTTAGAGAAGTTGGGGCAGCGTTTAGATCAAGCGCAAACCAGCTACCACGATGCATTCAATAAGCTAAAGACCGGCAAAGGCAATCTCATCCGCTCTGCAGAAAAAGTACGCGAATTAGGCGTCAAGCCCAGTAAAAACCTGGCTTCACCTTTAATTGAATCTTCTTCTGACTTCGAATAGATTCAGCAAAACGCTATAGAAAAATTTAAATTTATAGTCAAATAAAACCCCGCCTAGTTTGCACCAAGCGGGGTTTCTTTTTAAATCTTGCTACCAAATCAAACTAATTCTTAATATATCTTCAATTAAGCAGATTTACGGCTACGCGATGCAGGTGTAGCAGCTTTCTTAGCTTGAGTGAATTGACCCTGTACAGTCTCAATTGCTTGTTCAGCAGTTTTTTCTGCAGTAGCAAAAGCTTCTTTGCTTGCAGCGCGGAACTGTTCAAAACCTTGCAATGCGCTACCGTATACAGTCTTGAATGAAGACAAGAAAGCATCAGAACCAGCTGGTGCATTAGCTGCAACTGTATTGATCCAATCCCGGAAACCGTCTTGCAACTGATCGACGCTAGCATCCACTACATTTGCAAATTCTTTATTACCATCACGCAATACTTTGCTTACTTTCTTTTGGTAAGCAACAGCTTGATTACCGGCAGCCTGCAAAGTTTCAGCGTTTAGCAACTCAGTCACTTGCTTTGGATCTTTTGCTGTCAAAACTTGTTGGATGCCATCTTGCGCATTTACCAATACATCTTTGGAGGCTGCGTAGTTCAGCTCTGCTAATTTTTGAGCATTTTCCAAAGCTGCTTCGCTCAAAGAAAAAGATGCTTCAAGGCCTTTGCTGTTAATTTGGGACAATTTAGCGGTGATTTGTTCTTGGTTCATGTATTTCTCCAGAAATTAAGTGGTACAACTAGTCAATTAAGCGCACGATTTAAGTGATGGAAAATCTGAAATACCTTAAATATTGCACTGCACCATAAAACTGTAACTGAAGGTATATGGCAAATCAAGAAATATTTGCTGCTTTGCAACAAAATTAGCCTATAAACGCAATAAAACCAATATAATCAATAACTTAATGGAAAATCAGAAATCGCATTCCTATCTAAAAGTAGCTATTGCAGCTTGTTTTGGCACCTTTTTGGAATGGTATGACTTCCTGACATTTGCGACTTTGGCAGTTGTCTTTGCCCCCCTTTTCTTTCCCTCCACAGACCCCAATACAGCCCTTTTGGCGAGTCTCGCGACTTTTGGTGTTGGAATGGTAGTAAGACCCATCGGAGCAGCTCTATTTGGCTCTATGGGCGATCGTATTGGCCGAAAGCCGGTCTTTATGATCACCATTGCATTGATGGGGCTTGCGACCATTAGCGTAGGCTTTTTGCCTACCTACGACCAGGCTGGAATTTGGGCGCCCATCCTATTGGTTGGCTTGCGACTGCTCCAGGGCCTATCCGCCGGCGGTGAAATTGGTGGAAGCGCAGTCTATCTCACAGAGCATGCTGGCAATGAATACCGTGGATTTAAAACAAGCTTCTTACAACTCATGGGGCCGCTTGGAATCCTCTTTTCAACCCTACAAATTGCTCTCCTGAGAAATTACTTATCAGCGGAAGATTTTCAGTCTTGGGGTTGGCGAGTGCCATTCTGGATCTCCATCGTATTGCTACTCATTGCGTTTAAGGTGCGAATGGCTTTAGAAGAAACGCCCGTGTTTTTAGAGCTCATTGAAAACGGACAAAAGACTGAATCTCAGTTGCTTAATAACTTCAAAGACCCAGAGATTCGGAAAAGAATGTTTTTGCTTTTCTTCTGCGTTTCCTCAAGTGGCGCAATCCTATTCTTTTGCGTACAGGTGTATACCGCCATCTTTTTAAAAACCTCCATACATATTTCAGCGGGGCTTGTTGATCAGCTCAGTATCTACGCTACGCTTGCACTATTACCATTAACTATTTTTTCTGGCTGGCTCTCCGATAAGCTTGGGAGAAAGCCAGTTGTAATCAGTGGTTTGATATTAGGTGCGCTATTGATTCTTCCGACCTTTTATTTATTAGAAGCGCTCGCGACAGGTGCAAATGAAGGCAATATCACTTCAGTAATTGCGATCACAGCAACACTAATAGGACTATCTGGAATTTTGGCATTAGTGGTGGGTCCACAAACAGCGCTGCTGGCAGAACTATTCCCGGCCAAATCTAGAAATAGTGCAGCAACTCTTCCGCATAATTTGGCCGCAGGATGGATTGGCGGTCTTCTACCTTTTATTGTTACCTGGATAAATCAGCAATGGGAAAATAGCGTCGCTGGACTTTGGTACCCAACCATTCTCCTAGTGTGCGCAGCAATCATAGCTTGGCAATACCTGCCCGAAACGAAAAGCACAAACTTGACGAACTAGTAAATGCTGCAACAATCTAGTCAATTGCTGGCATAAAAATATTTTAAATGTACATATGGTCTGGATCTAAATTCAATTGATAACATTCCATCATCCTCGAATAAGCTCTCTCAATATTTTTGGCAAATAGCGGTGTATCAAAGAGTGAACAACTCGAGAGGTTGGCAGCTAACTTAGATTTAATAGACTTAAGTTTTTGAGGATCTTTGGCCAATGTGATAGCCATGGACTCATATTCCTCTTGACTGGTGGCAACAAGCTCTGGCAACTCAACGGCACTAAGTAGGCTGGCAGCCACTCGGCTTGGAAAAGATGCCCCGCACAAAGTAAGGACCGGTAACCCACACCATAGTGCGTCACTGGCAGTGGTGTGAGCATTGTAGGGAAATGTATCTAAAAATAAATCTGCCTGACTATGACGCGCCAAATGGTTCTGAGGGGGCATTTTTTTTGCGAAAACCAATCTCCCTGAATCAATTCCAAGATTTTCTGCGGACTTTCTTAGGTTATCTACAGCAAAAATATTGTCCTCATAAAGCCATAAGACACTCCCATCAACCGCACCCAAGATCCTCATCCACCCCTTAAAAGTTTCAGGCAATATTTTGTAATTGTTATTAAAGCAACAAAAAACAAATCCCACCTCTGGCAAACCCAGATCGCTCTTGGTAAATCTATTATCAGAAATCAAGCGCTTTCTGTCGTTAACTTGATAACTATGGGGCAAATACACCACCTTTTCAGAGTAATGTTGTTGAGCCTTAGATGGAATCAAGGTTTTATCAGCAATAATGTAATCAATATATTCAGCGCCCATGCTGCCTGGATACCCTAAATAATTCACTTGAACTGGCGCTGCACGATAAGAAAAAATTCCTGTTCTGGAGCCCTGTGTTATTCCCGTTAAATCAACTGCAATATCTATCGCAAAATCTCGAGCCAGCTGGGCAATCTCAATATCTGACATTTTTTCTGTATCAATAAAATGATCAAATGCCTTAAAAAGGCGCCCCCTCATTTCATCGTTAGCGCGCTCTAATGAAAAAGCATATATATCAAAACTATCCCTATCATGAAGTTCAATCAGCTCAGCAATAAGAAAAGCTATGGGATGAATCTTAAAATCAGCCGAGAAATATCCTATTCGAATTTTTCGATTTTTTGAGCGCTTAGGAATTGGGCCCAAAGCAGTATTAAGTGGATATTTAGACTGGATATAAAGTTTGGAAGATTTTTTGTGAATTAATGGATTATCAAATAAAGATAGAAGTGGAAATGGATTTGAAATCATCTTGTCTTTTTCGGCCATATTCTCAATGGCCTTAAGAGACTCCTCGAAACCTAACCAACTACAAATTTTCATTTTGGTATGAAGTAAATTTCCAAATATCTTATCTAGATTGGGATTTAAACTGAGGGCCTTTTCAAAGCAAGCGACTGCCTCGTCATGTCGCCTTAGTTCATTTAATGTATTTCCCTTATTGGAATAAGTCTCAGCACACTCAGGATTTAATTTCAATGCCCTATCAACGAAAGTGATTGCTTCATCGTAACGTTTAAGTTCATTTAATATATTTCCCTTATTGGAATAAGCCTCAGCACACTCAGGATTTAATTTCAATGCCCTATCAACGAAAGTGATTGCTTCATCGTAACGTTTAAGCTTTTTTAGGGTTTCGCTTTTATTGATTAAGGAATCTAAAAAAGATTGGTTAATGCGCAAAGCATTATCAAAACAATTCAAAGCTTCTGGATAGCGCCCTAAATCATATAGCGCTTTTCCGTAATTATTATGGGCTTGAAAATATTCTGGGTTTAATTTGACGGCATTTTTAAAAAATATTAGTGCTTCTGCATGTCGATTTAAATCACAAAGAACATTTCCAGTGTTATATAAAACTTCAGGGGCATAAGGACTAAGATTTAGCGCTTTTGTAAAGGCAATTAAAGCCTCATCATTTTTGCCAAGCAGATTTAGAGAGGACCCCCAATTTGAAAGAACCGAATATTGAGCAGGGCTCAATTTATGCGCTTCCGAATACCACTTAATTGCCTCGTGATGATTAGATTGACTTGCGTAAACTATTGCCAAAAGATGTGTGGCATCAAAGTTGCTTGGAGTCATGCATAAAAAATTCTTAAGCATTTCCTCCGCTCTAATCCAGTTTCCCATCTGCAAAGCTTGGAATGCTTGCTCAATTATAGATTGATGATCATGACTCATTAGAAAACTTTATCTGCATAGAATTTATCAAACCGATTAAAGGTCAAGATGGCAAAAATTTTAATTAGCATAGCAATATTTATATGCTTACCATCCTACGAAGTCCATTTCTCCATATATTTTCCGTACGCATTGGTCCACGATTCGGATGCATAGCTACCCCCACTCTCATGGACTAAAGATAGCGGTATCGTACCCATACTCACCCCAAGAAACTCCGCCTGACGACAAAAATCCATATCATAGAAGTGAAAATCAAATCGCTCATCAAAGCGAAGGTTTGACTTTTTTAGGGTGTCACTAAAAGCCGCTAGAAAGAGCCCATCCAACAATTTAACTTGTCGAAATGGTGGTCCGAACACAGCCAAATTTTCCGGGGGAAATTGTCTTCCATGGCCAACAATGCCGCTTAAATTTTGTGGGGCATCCCATTCAAAATCCAAATTTTTAAAAGCCCAAGCCGGCTGAAAAGGTGCCCTACTAACATTCCCAGCACATCCCACGACCCCAAAGTGTTGCAAGCCATTGAAAACAGTATGCATCCAATAAAAATCAGTTATGAGCAAGTCATCATGAGCAAAAACGAGAATGCATGATTCGCTAACAAAGCGCTCAATTGCCGAGTTATAAATTGCAGATAAACTCGCTTTATTTTCTGGGTATACATGCACCACTAAATCGGAGGATTTATATAGGGCTAAAGATTTCCCTGTAGCTGTCTTTAAATAAAAATCTTCTAAGCTAACTCTTGTAGCTACGATAAAATGAACTTTTATAGCATCACCTATTTTGTTATGGGTTGATGATTATGTGATCTGGGAGCATGCCATTCAAAAACTTCTCATGCGCCTGGCTTAATCCATTTTCTAAGTTTGCAGCAAATGTCTTGATATCAAAAAGAGGTGTGCACAAACGGTTAGCGGCTAACTTTTCCTTAACGTTGGCACACCTTGATGGATTTAGACCAAGCATAATCGCTAAATCTTCATAAGCTTTCTGCGAATCACAAATCATCTCAGGCAGTCCAACAGACTTCAAAAGGCTACCGCCCATTCTTGCTGAAAATGTATTTCCGAGGAAAGTAAGCGCTGGCAGACCAGCCCAAAGAGCGTCACTAGCTGTTGTACCAGCATTGTAGGGGGATGTATCCAAAAATAAATCAGCTATACGATAACGAGATAGATATTCCGCACGGGGCAATCGCTCAGCAAAAAAGATTCGAGAAGACTCTATTCCACGAGAATTAAATTCAGCCAATAAATTCCTTTTAACCGTATCGCTCTCGGCATGAAGAAGCATTACGCCCTTATCTACACTCTTCAGAATTTTTGACCAACTATCCAAAATTGAAGGGGTAAATTTGTAATTATTGTTAAAGCAACAGTAAACGAATGACGCCTCAGAAATACCAAACTCTTCTCTTGTAAATACGCGACTTGAAATCTCACGTTTAGGATCGTTTGCCTGGTAGCTTGGTAGGTATATGATCTTTTCTGAATAGGCATTTCTATATTCATTGGGGATAATGACCTCATCGGCAATGATGTAGTCATAATATGGAGCAGCCATGGTACCCAGGTAACCTAGATAGCCCATCTGAATTGGAGCTGTGCGGTAAGCAAAAATGCTTGGTCGTGCGTTTTGGGTGATTCCCGCTAAATCAATAGCAATATCAATTTGCATTTCTCTTGCTAACTTTGCAACCTCTAAATCGCTTTTAGAGGAAATATCTATAAATTGATCAAAACTAGCTTTGAGGCGCTCGCGCATTTCATCAGAAGCATCAGATCCCATTGAAAACGCTATTAACTCAAATTTATTCTTATCATGTGCCTCAATCAAGCCAGCAATCAAAAATGAGACGGCATGATTTCTGAAATCAGGAGAGAAGTATCCAAGGCGAATTTTTTTATTTTGTTTGGTCTTATCAAATTCCCATAAATCCGTTTTGTCAGGGTAATGTAAAGCCATATAGCTTTGGGTGACTTCTTTAATAACCTGAGGCGAGTTACATATAGATAGAATATGAAAAGGATAAAACAAATCCTTACGAGCAATATCGCCACGCTGAATTTTTTCTAGATGCCCCTGAATGCCGCCCCAATCACACAACTGCATCTTGCAGCTTATATAAGCAGCCACATTTTCGCCGCCCAATTGCATTGCTTTTTCATGAGCATTTAAAGATAAATCAAGTAAATTTAATTTATTAAGAGCATTGCCCGCATTGCTATAAGCATCTGCATAATTTGGTTGCAAAGCAATTGCCTGATCATAACTCTTTACTGCGTCTTCATATCTCTTGAGATCTTGGTAAAGATTACCTTTGTTGTTATAGGCCTCTGCATAATTTGGTTGCAGAGCAATAGTCCGGTCATAGCTTTTTAATGCTGCATCGAATTGATTGAGATCCTTCAGAACGTTGCCGCGATTACTGTGGGCCAACCAATTGTTTGGATCGACTTTGATTGCCTTATCCAGCGCTTTTAGCGCCTCTTGCAAATCTTTTTTAAATGCAAAAGTAACGCCTAGCAGCCGTAATGCCTCTGAATTTTTTGGGGCCACAGTCAGCGACTGCTTTAATAATTTCTCCGCGCTAGCCAAGTCCCCTTTTTGGAGATGTCCAACAGCCAGGGTCATCAAATTATTAATTAGCGCATGCATTTGAAAATTCTAATTTATTACCCAAATAACCGATGCTAATAAAAAAGCTTCTAAGTGTTTACCTAGAAGCTTTTGGAATTTGGTGCCCCTTGTCCGACTCGAACAGACCACCTACTGATTACAAATCAGTTGCTCTACCAGATGAGCTAAAGGGGCAACGGTTAATATTTTATCCTATTTCACAATCTTCAAGGATGGTCGATTAGTTTTAGGCTTTTCAGGGGCTTGATCAGATGAATCTGCAATGTGAAGATCTCGTGCTTGGGCTGGATCAAATGGGAAAGACATGCCCTGACCATTCTCCCTAGCGTAGATTGCCAGAACATGGCTAACTGGGACCATAATCTTCCTGGGAATTCCGCCAAATCTAGCCTGGAAGCTGATCCAATCGTTTTCTATTGCTAGCTGGTGACAAGCCTCCAGCGAAAGATTGAGAACAATTTCGTCGTTCTTCACAAACTCCATAGGAACCTCTACCCTGGCATCCACAAAGACCGCTATGAAGGGCGTAAAACCAAAATCCGTGCACCACTGATGTAGAGCACGGATTAGGTAGGGTTTATTGCTTGGGGTGTCAGACATGCCGACCAATCATGAGCCGCTGGGACTGCTTAGCGACGCATTACCTTCTCTGAAGGAGTCAATGCTTCAATATAGGCAGGTCTGCTGAAAATACGCTCAGCATATTTGAGGAGCGCAGCAGCATTGCGAGAAAGATCAATGCCATAGTGTTCAAGACGCCACAACAATGGCGCAATGGCTACGTCAAGCATAGAAAACTCATCGCCCAGCATGTATTTGTTTTTAACAAAAATAGGCGCCAGCTGAGTCAAACGATCACGAATTGCTAAACGCGCTTTTTCGTGAACCTTCTCAGCAGCCTTGCCTTTTTCATTTTCCAAAGCGGCTACATGTACAAACAACTCTTTCTCAAAATTGAAGAGGAAGAGGCGTGCGCGAGCACGAGCCACAGGATCAGGCGGCATCAATTGTGGGTGAGGAAAACGCTCATCAATATATTCATTGATGATATTTGACTCATACAAAATTAAGTCGCGTTCAACCAAAATAGGCACTTGGCCATATGGGTTCATTACTGAGATATCTTCAGGCTTGTTAAACAAGTCGACATCGCGGATTTCAAAATCCATGCCTTTTTCGAAAAGCACCAAACGGCAGCGTTGCGAGAATGGGCAGTTAGTACCCGAGTACAACACCATCATAAATTTATTTCCTTAAATTTCTACTTCAATACAACAAACGCACAACAGCGTTAAATCTTTTCACTAATGGGCCCTAGCGTCAGGACCCATCAAACTCAATTAGTGAACATCTTTCCAATAAGCTTTGTTCAAACGCCAAGCCAAGATGGTAAAGATTGCCAAGAACAAGAGCACTATTACGCCGAGACGCTTGCGCTCTAACTGAACTGGCTCAGCCATCCATGACATGAAAGCAACCAAGTCGGCAATATTATCGTCATACTCTTGTGAAGTCATGGTGCCTGGAGTTAACTGCTCAAACCCTACAAATACCTTTTCCATTCTGCTTGGGTCATGAGGATCTTTATGTTCCTCAAACTTCGCAGCACGCTCTCCTTGCAACTGCCAGAGCACATGTGGCATACCAACACTTGGATACACCAAGTTATTCCAGCCGGTCTGAGTTGTATCGTCTTTATAGAATGTGCGGAAGTAGGTGTAGAGCCAATCCGTTCCACGAGCACGAGCCTCAACCGATAAATCAGGTGGGTTCTTACCAAAGAAAGCTTTACCTTCTTTTGGTGTCATGGCAATGGTCATCAAATCACCTACTTTGGCATCAGTCAAAATAAGGTTGTCTTTGATTTGTTGATCGGTCAAGCCGATATCGCGCAAACGGTTGTAACGCATGCTAGATGCTGCATGGCAATTCAAGCAATAGTTTACAAATAACTTTGCACCATTTTGTAATGAGGCATTGTTGCTTACGCGATTAGGGGCTTGATCCAATGGAAAGCCACCTTCATTTGCATTGGCGCTGACACCAAAGCCCAGGGCTGCAACCAATAATGTTGCTTGGCAGACGCCCATCAAATTTTGCAGAATTCGTTTCATACTAGTTCCTAGTTTCTCTGTGGTATCTGAATTAATGGGACTTAAAAGTAACGCGTGTTGGAACAGGCTTAAATTTACCAAGCGTGCTCCAGAACGGCATTGCCAAGAAGAAGCCCAGATAATAAATAGTGCATACCTGAGAAATCTTTTCAAATACTGGTGATGGTGGCTGGATACCCAAATAACCCAAAATCACAAAACTCACCACAAATACACCATAAATATATTTATGGAATTGTGGGCGATAGCGGATAGATTTCACTGGGGAATGATCTAGCCAAGGCAAGAAGAACATGATCACAACAGAACCGCCCATGATCACAACACCCCAGAACTTCGCATCAAATAAGTAGAAGCCAGCCGCTAACACTAAAGCAATCGCTGCGCATGCGCCTTTTACCTTCTTGTCATTCGATTTCAAGGCAAACATTCCAAGAATGACTGCCAAGAAGATCCACAAAGGCAACAAGAAGTTAGTAGTAGTTGCACGCAACATTGAGTAGAACGGTGTGAAATACCAAACCGGCGCAATGTGCGGAGGCGTTTGCAATGGGTTTGCAGGAATGAAGTTATTTGCCTCGAGGAAGTAACCGCCCATCTCTGGCGCAAAGAACACGATGCAAGCAAAAACCATCAAGAAAACACCCAGGCCAAACACATCATGGACGGTGTAGTAAGGATGGAAAGGAATGCCATCTAATGGAATGCCTTTTTCATCAACTGTCTCTTTGATTTCAACGCCATCAGGATTGTTTGAGCCAACTTCATGCAAAGCGATGATGTGAGCAGCAACCAAACCAATCAATACCAATGGAATCGCAATCACGTGGAATGCAAAGAAGCGGTTGAGAGTTGCATCACCCACAACATAGTCGCCACGCAACCATAAAGACAAGTCTGGACCAATGAATGGAATTGCGGAGAACAAGTTCACAATAACTTGAGCACCCCAGTAAGACATCTGACCCCATGGGAGCAAATAGCCGAAGAATGCTTCGCCCATTAAACACAAGAAAATTGCGCAGCCGAAGATCCAAATGAGTTCACGTGGCTTGCGATAAGAACCGTAAATCAAACCACGGAACATGTGCAAATAAACCACCACGAAGAACATGGAAGCGCCAGTGGAGTGCAGATAACGAATCATCCAGCCCCATGGAACCTCACGCATGATGTACTCAACTGATTCAAAAGCTTTGGCAGCATCAGGCTTGTAGTTCATTACCAAGAAAATTCCAGTAATGATTTGCAAAGCCAAGACAACAATCGCTAAAGAACCAAAAAAGTACCAAAAATTAAGGTTCTTAGGAGCGTAATACTCAGTTAAATGCGCCTTAATCGAGGATGTCAGAGGAAAGCGGGAATCAACCCAAGCCAAGACCTTCTGTGCAACTGGAGCGTCTGCTGGGACTTCTTTTTCGTGGAATGCCATTTATCTCTCCTTAGGCCTTCTTATCGTCGCCGATCAGAATCTTGGTATCGCTCAAATACATATGTGGCGGCACTTCAAGGTTATCTGGGGCTGGTTTATTCTTAAATACGCGGCCTGCCATATCGAATGTAGAACCATGACATGGGCAAAGGAAACCACCTGGCCAAGTATTTGGCAAAGAGGGCTGAGCACCTGCTTCAAATTTTGGAGTTGGAGAGCATCCTAAATGCGTGCAGATGCCAACCACTACGAGGTACTCAGGCTTGATGGAGCGCCATTGATTCTGCGCATACGGAGGCGTGAATTGCGCTGGATCACGTAAAGAATCTGGATCAGCTAATTCGCTATCAATCTTGGATAACTCAGCAACCTGCTCAGGAGTACGACGCACCACCCAAACTGGCTTACCGCGCCACTCAACCATTCTCATCTCATCTGGCTGCATACCAGCGATATCGATTTCAACAGCGGCTCCAGCGGCTTTTGCACGCTCAGAAGGCTCAAAACTGTCTACAAAAGGGTAAAGGGCTGCAGCGGCGCCTACGCCACCAACCGCCGATGTGGCGATCAACCAGTTACGGCGATCCTTGTCCATACAGGGCTTGTCACTCATTTACAAAATTCCTAGAAAGGGTATTTATGGGTGGAAATTGCTTAAAGGTAGGATTTTAAAGTAAAAAGTGGGGTAAGCAAGAAAGTTATGGGGTTAATCTCGGGTTAATCTGGATCTAAGTCAAAAGGAAGGCATTTATGAGTGTTTTAAAGGAATTTCGGGACTTTGCCGTAAAGGGCAATGTGATCGATTTGGCGGTGGGCGTCATTATTGGCGGCGCTTTTGGGAAAATCGTGGATTCCCTGGTAAATGACATCGTAATGCCGGTTATTTCGACCCTTTTAGGGGGTCATATCGACTTTACGAACCTTTTTGTCGTCTTGGGCTATATTCCAGAGGGTGTTCCCAGAACCTTTGATGCCCTCAAAAAGGCAGGAGTACCCATTTTTGCCTATGGAAACTTCATCACTATCTCCATCAATTTCATTCTCTTAGCCTTTGTTATTTTTCAAATGGTCAAAGTGGTCAATAAGGTTCGTCTGATGGACGCCCCTCCTCCACCCCCAGCTCCGGAGGATGTCTTGTTACTCCGCGAAATTCGTGACAGCCTAAAAAAATAATTTGTCTAAGCAATCGCACCAAGATACACGAAAGCAGTCTCAACGCATTTTTCAGAATGGTTTGAGATTGCTCCAACAAGGAAAGCCCGAGGAAGCAGATACTCTTTTCTTGCATGCACATCAACTTGATGAAAACAATATTGATGTTCTGAATCTTTTAGGCATCCGGTCATATCAAAAGCAAGATTACAAAAATGCTTTGCGGTTTTTAAACCGAGCGAATGAAGTTGCACCCAACTCTCCACAAACTCTGAGTAATTTGGGCCTGACTTACAACGCACTATTTGAATTTTCAGAAGCATTGCATTGTTTTGACCTTGCAATTAAATGCAACCCTCATATTCCTGAGGCGCACAATAATCGTGGCAATGCACTAAAGGGTTTAGCAAGAAATACAGAGGCCATTAATGCCTATCAACAAGCCCTTTCATTACGCCCTGACTATGCTGAAGCATTAAGCAATCAAGGCGTCATTTTTCTGGAGGATGGCAGCCCTCAAAAAGCGATTCCTCTTTTTGAAAAAGCCCTAGCAGCCAATCCCAATCTAGCGGTAGCCTATAACAATCTAGGCAATGCTCTGACTCAGCTAGATCTTTATCAAGATGCATATGAGTGCTTTGAGCGCGCCCTACAAATCAACAATAACTACCTAGAGGCATGTTTAAATTTTGGTAATAGCCTCAAAAAAGCCAAGCAATTCAGCGCAGCCATCGATTGCTACCAACATGCGCTCAAGATCAATCCCAGTCATGCTCAAACTTACTATTTATTAGGTGAAATCTATTACGACACTGGGGATGCTGAGCTAGCAAAAACCTATTTAGCCAAATCACTAGATCTAAATCCAAAAAATAGTGAAGCGCAATTTGCATTAGTTATTTCTCAAATTCCTAAGGTCTATAAAGAAAAAGAAGAATTGCAAAATTCGAGGAATGCATTTGCAAGTCAGCTAAAAATATTGAAAAGCATAGCTCCAGAAAAAGGAGCGGCTGGGAAATTAGAAAAGATCATTGGCAGGCATCCGTTTTACTTAGCCTACCAAGATGAAAACAACGTTTCCCTACTGAGTCAATATGGAAAAATATGTATCGAACATGCAAAGAGCATTCAAAATAGCGTTGCTAACACCACAGCAATAGCGGAATCCTCTCAAATAATCAAAGTTGGCATCGTAAGCAAGTATTTTTGCAGGCATCCAGTATGGGATGCCATCACCAAGGGATGGGTAACCCACCTAGATCCAGATCAATTTGAGGTGCAACTCTTCAATACCAACGGTACGGAAGATATCGAAACGGAACTGGCAAAATCAAAATCTGCGCACTACGTCAATTGCGGCACCTCTACCCAAAGCGCGGGACACCTTATCGCAAAACAGAGGCTAGATGTATTGCTCTATCCAGAAATCGGAATGGATGCAACTACCAAAGCACTTGCCTGCCTACGCTTGGCCCCAATCCAGATGGCGAGCTGGGGACATCCTGAGTCCACTGGACTGCCCACAATAGATTTCTATTTATCAGCCAAACTGCTCGAGCCCGAAAACGCACAAAATCTTTATAGCGAATTACTGGTTCATTTGCCAAACTTAGGCACCCATATTCAACCAGAGGAAGTGGCGGCTATAGCACCAGATCTTGCCAGCCTTGGACTTAACCCCTCTTTACCAATACTTTTGTGTGCAGGTTCGCCATCGAAATACAACCCAAACCATGATGCTGTATTTGTAGAGATTGCTAAGAGACTGGGTCAGTGTCAATTTGTCCTCTTTAACTTTGATGAAAGCCTCACATCCATCTTAAAAGAGCGTCTTGAGGCGGCTTTTGCTCGTGAGCAACTCAATGCTAATCAGTTTATTTTCATCATTCCCTTCCTAAAAAAAGAGGAGTTTTATGGGCTTATGCAAAAAGCCGATCTATATTTAGACACTATAGGGTTTTCGGGCTTTAATACAGCAATGCAAGCTTTAGTATGCGATCTACCCGTTATCACAATAGAAGGTGCCAGAATGCGTGGTCGGCTTGCTAGCGCAATCCTCAATCACATTGGACTTCAAGAACTCGTTTGCCACTCTGACATTGCCTATATTGATTTGGTAGTAGAGTTAATTCAAAATGAACGCCTACTGAACTCTTTTAAAGAAAAGATTGAGAGATCCAAGGCTGCATTATTTAATGATCTGGAACCCATCAGAGCATTAGAAAAATTCCTAATTAATCAAACGCGCAAATAAAAAGATCTCGATGCATTCATCTCTACAAAAATATTGGCTCTTATTTGCGCAGACGGTTACCGTGATGTTGGCAGCCCTATTTATTGTTGCCACCCTAAAGCCGGAATGGCTTTCAGAGTCCAGAGTAGGTTCTTTGGTAGATACAGTTTCACTCAGAGAAAGCAACTACGATGGACAGCTAAGTCCTGGCTCATATCACGAAGCTGTGAAACGCTCAATGCCGGCGGTCGTTAATATATTTACTAGCAAAGCAAAACCAAAGCCCCGAAAAGGTGGGGGCTCCAATTCTGCAGATCCATTATTTAAGTTCTTCTTTGGAGATCAACCCCCAGAGGAAGAGCCTAGTTCAAGTTTGGGATCAGGGGTCTTAGTGAGCCCCGAAGGCTACATCCTCACCAACCATCATGTGATTAGTGACGCGGATGATATTGATGTTGCATTATCTGATGGTCGAAAAGTCAAAGCGCAAGTGATCGGCAGCGATCCTGAGACTGATATCGCTGTCTTAAAAATTGAAGCAAAGAAACTGCCTACCCCAATCACACTAGGCAAAGTTGAGTCTGTGCACGTAGGAGATGTGGTTCTTGCAATTGGCAATCCATTTGGTGTCGGACAGACTGTAACTTCTGGCATTGTTTCTGCCTTGGGTCGTGATCATGTAGGCATTAATACCTTTGAAAATTTTATTCAAACCGATGCCGCGATTAATCCAGGAAATTCAGGCGGAGCACTCATTGATACTCGCGGGAATCTTATTGGCATCAACACCGCCATTTACTCAAACAATGGCGGATCAATGGGGATTGGATTTGCCATACCCATCAACCTTGCAAAACAAGTCATGGAGTCTATTTTGTCCAATGGTAGCGTTACCAGAGGGTGGATTGGAGTTGAGCCTCAAAATCTCTCCAAAGAGCTCTCAGAGTCCCTAGGGCTGCCAGTTAATACTGAAGGCGTTCTTTTATCTGGCGTGCTCGAAGGTGGTCCCGCAGCACGTGGCGGGGTCAAGCCAGGGGATGTTTTGATCGCCGTTAATGGCAACCCAACCAAAGATGTGCGTGGCTTACTAAATCAAATTGCCCAAATTAGTCCCGGCAATCAAGCTAAGTTAACAGTCTTGCGCAAAGGCAAAGAGATAGAACTCATCGCCCAGACTGGCAAGCGGCCAAGACCCAAGCAACAATCCAACCAATAGATTGGCTTATGGGCTAATTCGCTAGAATTTTTGATAGGAATTCTTTTGCTCTTGGTGAACGGGCTTCAGGTTTGTCAAAAAATTCTGCTTTGCCACAGTCCTCAATGATGCGGCCTTGATCCATGAAAATCACACGATGACTTACTTTTCTGGCAAAGCCCATCTCATGGGTAACGCAACACATTGTCATCCCATCATTTGCCAGTTTGACCATAACATCCAATACCTCACCAACCATCTCTGGATCTAAAGCAGATGTCGGCTCATCAAATAACATCACCACTGGATCCATACTTAATGCTCTGGCAATAGCGACACGCTGTTGCTGACCGCCTGATAGTTGCCCCGGAAATTTGTCCTTTTCAGTCAGCAACCCAACACGTTCTAAATACTGAAGACCGTGTGCTTTTGCCTCATCCACGCTACGCCCTAACACCTTCATTTGTGCAAGTGTGAGGTTCTCCGTAACATTTAAGTGCGGGAAGAGCTCAAAATGCTGAAATACCATCCCCACTCTCGCACGTAGCTGCGGTAGGTTTGTTTTGGGATCGTGCAAACACACCCCATCCACTGTAACTTCACCCTGCTGAAAGGGCTCTAAAGCATTAATAGTTTTTATTAGCGTGGATTTTCCAGAGCCAGATGGTCCACAAACCACTACGACTTCGCCTTTCTGTATTGAAGCGCTACAGTCATTCAGAACCCGAAAGGATCCATACCATTTAGAAACATTGCGAAGTTCAATCATCTAGGTTTTTCAATTCACAATAAATAGTTAATGAATAATCGCAACTTTTTCATGAATTTTGCGCACCTCTTTAGATAGAGAGAAACAAATTATGAAGTACGTAAATGCCGCCAAGATATAGGTCTCTATGGGGCGTCCAAAATTTTTCCCTGCAATCTCAAAGCCTTTGAGTAAGTCATATGCGCCGATTGCATAAACCAATGAAGTATCCTGAAACAAAACAATCGTTTGCGTCATAAAGACTGGAATCATATTTCTAAAGGCCTGCGGCAAAACAATAAAACGCATGTTTTGACTATAGGTCATTCCTAAGGCTTCTGCGGCAAATACTTGACCTCTTGGTACCGACTGAATTCCTGCGCGCACAATCTCAGCAAAGAAGGCGGCCTCAAAAGCAATAAAAGTAATGGTTGCTGAAAGGTTCGCCCCTATAGGGCGCCCAATCAACATCGGAATTAGCAAGAAGAACCACAAAATTACCATCACTAAGGGAATAGAACGCATAGTGTTGATATAAAAAGTAGCTGGATATGCCAAGGAAGATCTGCCAGAAAGACGCATCAGAGCCAAGAATGTTCCAAAGACAATCCCACCGATAGTAGCTACTACCGTTAACTGCAGACTAAAGAGCAAGCCCTTCAAAATATAATTGGTGAAAAGCTCCCAGTTATAAAAACTAAGATCCAAAGTAAGCATTAGTGCACCGCCGCATTGTTGGATGCAACATTAAACCCTAGGATGCGAATTCTTTTTTCGATCATTGTCATCGCACGATTCACTGCAAACGCTGAAAAGGCATACAGCAATGTCACCGCCAAATAAATCTCAACCCCATGTGAAGTTTCCTCCTGAGCCTGCATTGCAAATAATGTAAGTTCAGGAACTGAAACTGCAAAAGCAACGGAGGAGTTCTTGATCAGATTCATACTCTCTGAAGTTAGCGGTGGCATCACAATGCGCAAAGCCATCGGTAAGATGACATAGCGATAACTTTGATATGTAGTCAACCCCAGTGCAGTTGCTGCCATTTTCTGCCCACTGGGCAATGCCTGAATCCCTGCCCTCACCTGCTCAGCAATACGTGCAGAGGTAAAAAATCCCAAAGCGATGCTCACCAACCAGTACGAGGGAAGCGCTTTCAAAGGCAGAACAAATGCAGGAATAACGTGATACCAAAGAAAGACCTGAACCAGAATCGGAATGTTTCTAAACAACTCAACCCAGGCAGTAGAAAAACGCACAAGCCAGCGATTTAGAGCGCGCTCTTCTGGCAATGTCCGCAAGGTTCCCATCACCGCACCCAGAATCAGTGCAATTGTTAGACTTAAGCCCGCAACAGCCAGGGTCCAGCCCCATGCTTTCATCAACCAATCCAAATAACTTGGATCGGCGTTTTGACTCAAGCCAAATACAGCCGAAAAACAATGCTCAACCACCTCACCATCTAGAGTGCTTTTACAAAAAACTCCAAGATCAAGTGCCATTATTTCTTTTGATAATCTTCCGCAGGCTTATCGTTTAGGTTAGCCCAAGCATTTTTGGTGGCCGGAGATAACTCAAGACCGACAACAATATTTTTTGGCGGAATAGGCGACAAAAACCACTTATTCCAAAGTTTTGGCATATTGCCGTTCTTCACAATCTTGGCAATCGCCTCATTCACAGCAGCCTTGAATTCTGGATCGTCTTTACGAACCATAATCGCAATAGGTTCAGTACTCAAAACCTCTCCAACAATCTTATAGTCTTTTGGATTCTTAGAGTTCGCAATATTGCCGGCCAAAATAGAGCCGTCCATGACAAAGGCATCTGCCCGGCCAGACTCTAGTAATAGGAAACTATCAGCGTGATCTTTACCAAATACCTCATCAAAATTAACGCCATTCGCTTTTTCATGTTTACGCAATAACTGCACTGAAGTGGTACCAGTGGTAGTTGCCACTTTCTTGCCTGCCAGTTGACTAATAGAGTTAATACCAGAATTTGCTTTCACCGCAATCCGGACCTGTTCAACGTAAAGGGTGTTGGCAAATGCCACGTCTTTTGAGCGCGCAAGATTATTGGTGGTTGTCCCGCACTCAATATCCACAGTACCGTTTTGCACTAAAGACACGCGATTTTGCGAGGTAACAGGTTGGTAATTAATACGAAGTGTGTCAAGCTTCAATCGATCTTTAATATCACCCAAAATCATGCGGCAAATTTCAACGTGATAACCATCAAAGCGGCTATCGCCCGTTGTATAGGACATGGGAATAGAGGACTCACGCACCCCCATCGTTACGGTAGATGAGGATTTAATCTTGTCCAATGTCGGTGAGCCTGCAACAACAAGTTGGGAAAGACACACACCAATAACAAACGTAGGAAAGTTTTTGAAATTCATCTAGAAGTCTCCAATCATGGTCATACAACCAATCATATAGGTGGGCTTGATACATTCTACGATCAATTGAACCTAAAAGAAAAAACCCACTGTGTTTCCACAGTGGGTTAATTTAATACTAAACTAATTCAAGCTAGCTTACGCTAGCGTTAAATTAGAAAGTGTGACGTACGCCAACTGCATAGTTGCTTGCGCCTGAGCTAGTTGTAACACCAGCAGCAGCGCCGTTAGAGTTAAGCTGCTGACCATAGATAGCATACAAGTTTGTACGCTTGCTGAGGTAGTAGTTAGAACCCAACTGCCATGCATTCATGTTAATTGTAGGCTGATTTACACCGTATGCAGTGTAACGACCCAAGCTACCAGAAGCCCAAGCTTCGATTGTTGGGGTGATGTAGCTACGTACACCAATCTGTTCTGCAGAACGCTTAACATAGTAGTTAGAGCTGGCAGTTGAAGTTGCTTTACGGCTAATGTATTGAGCATATGCCTTCAAGATGCCGAAGTCATATGTTGTACCAGCCAAGAATTGGTTATCTTGAACATCAACAGCAATTGCAGATGCCACACTATTGATGCCTGCTGTAGGAGTTGCAACACCAGGAGCAGGTTGAGCACTTCCCCAAACTCCAAAAGCTGTAGGAGCGTTAGCAGTGCTGTAGTTGCTTGCAGAGGTCAATTGCTTCAACGCTTGGTATGCTGCAGTTACATAAAACTTGTTGTATGTGAAGTCAGCACCTAAGCCCCAGCCAGTTGCATTAGTGTTTCCACCAGAAGTGATTTGACCATTAGTTGAACCAACTTGCGATGAAACATTCTTTTGGTTCAATGTATACATCAAGTTACCAGAAAAACCTGCAAACTTTTCAGTTTGGAATGTCAATGTATTTGATGTACGGTTTGTTTGTGAGAAGCTTGTTAAGCCAGCATTATCAGTTGTGCCAACAGCAGGAGCGCCAGCGTAAACCAAATCGCCGATCATGTTGTTTTGACCGTTAGGGTTTGTAGCTGTACCAGCATTAAATACTGGCGTGTATTGAGTACCAACAGCTGTTTGACCAAGGCCATTTTTCTTCAAACCAACAAAAGATTGGCGATTTTTTAAACCGCCATTGGTGTTACCAGAAACGGTAGAGTCTGTTGGATAGAGTTCGAACTCAAGTGTAAAGAAAGCAGAAGTGCCTGCACCTAAGTCTTCAGTACCTTTGAAACCCAAACGTGAAGTAGATTCTGCTGAGTCACCAAATTTGTTGATTGTTGACTTGAGTTGTCCACCGTTTGCAGCAATACTTGATGAACTCAAACGGTTATTACCACCGATGTAACCAACGTCCAAGATACCGTAAACGGTTACGCTGGACTGAGCTTGAGCAGCAGATGCAAATGCACCGATAGCTGCAACTGCTAATAGCGATTTTTTCATTCTTTAAATCTCCAAAAATTAAAAGTAATGCCCAAATAAAACTGGGACCTGTGAATTTTGCTTCTTTTGCCTCACCAGACTGAGGGTCAGGGTATTTAGGAGCTCTTTTTGCTTGTCAAAAGGTAGTTTTTTGGCTTTCTTCGTTGTATCTCGGCAACAAGACCTTTGTTTTCTGTCTTTTATGACTCCTAGATGCCAAAATTGTCATATGGCAAGCCGCGAATTCTTAAAAATCCTGAGTTCAGCCCGATTGGGTGACGTTTCTGCGCAACAAAAGCTGGCTTCTGCGTACCTTACGGGCGCTTTTAAAACACCCATTCAGCCAGCCAATGCCCTGATCTGGCTCGAAAAATCATATTTTTCCATTACAAATCAATTACTTGAGAACCAAAGCTCAACCAGCGCTGAAATTTTTGATTTGTTAAGCCAGGTTGCCGATATTCCACTGGCCGAAACCTTCAATTCACCTGCTTTTGAGTTTGGTTGGAGTTCTTTTTGGAAGCTAGCCGAATCTGCCGATGGCTCTACAACCAACCTTGCTGCCAAATGGCAACTTATTAACTTACTAATTAACCCCGTAAATCAAGATATTCAAAACCAACTGGTTGATTGGCTTAAAAAGAAACCGTCATCTTCATTGCCGGAAAAAATCGCTTCCTTGGATTTTTCAAGCATTCAAAAGATCGCTAAGCAATATTTGCATGAGCTTGCAGAAAGCGATTCTTCTTTTACCAGTAACGCAAAAGAATTGCTGATCAAGCTACAACCTAAAAATGAAGCCCTATCCTCATTGTGGAAAGTTTGGCTTGATGAGCAAAATGAAGATGCTCTTACTCAAGCTGCAGAGCTTGGTTTAACGATTGCAAAACTCACTTTGGGCTTGCGACTTGCACAACTCGATGAGCGAGTTGAGGTAGCCGAAACAAAATCTAATGCCTCGCTTAAAAAGGCAGCGCACTGGTTAGAGCTTGCCGCCAAAGATGGTGATCGAGATGCTTGGTACGCTCTTGGTGAAATTTATCGTCGCCCACAATTTTCTGGATACAACGCTGCAGAGAGTGATCGTTGTATTGATCGTGCCGCCGATCTTGGTCATGCACAAGCGCAACTACGTAAAGGCGCCAATCTTTGGCGCAAGCGCGAAAAAAGCGAAGAAAAGGTGCGTGGATTACAAGCCTCCTACTGGGTATGGCAAGCACACCAGCAAGGCGTCCCAGAAGCAAAAGAATTATTAAGCAAGATTTTAGAAAGTTGCCCCAATCCCAAATCGAATGAATGGTTTGAATTGGCTGGGTATGCTGAAGAGGCACTTAATCACCATGCCGAACATAAACTAGACGAAGATTGGCTCTTGCTTTGTCACCGCATCATCATTGCTAATCAATTTAACTTCAGTAAAGCAGAATTATTGTTGTGCGAAGTGGGACAACTCCAGCATGAGCATTGTGTAGTGGTTGATATACGATGGGAGCTACCAAAGATTTTGCCGCGGTTGATTCAGATTGAGACGATTCAACAGCGTCGCGCTCTTTTGGCGGCAGGTAAGGCCTTTGCCGGCTCCGAAATAGATCTAGAAGGCAATTTACGCCAAAGACGCTATCGCTTTGATCGGGTCACCAATTGGTTAACGAGTACTTTTTCTAAGAATCAAGTAAACGTAGAGATCGATTAATCGACCGCCGACTGCCAATTAACTGGCTGCTGATTCATCCTCAGATGGTTTGGGCACGTAAAAGCGTGAAATGAGCAGGCCCAATTCATAAAGCAAGGTCATAGGCACTGCTAGTAATAATTGTGAGAGCACATCTGGCGGCGTCACAATTGCCGAGATCACAAAAGCACCCACAATGACATAAGGACGAATTTCTTTAAGCTTAGCCAGGGGCACCATACCCATACGCACCAATACAACCACAACAACTGGCACCTCAAAGGTGATACCAAATGCCAAGAAGGTTGTCATAGCAAAACTTAAATAGTTATCGATGTCAGTCGACATCTCCGCGCCTAGGGGCGCGTTATAGCTAGCCATGAATTTAAATACTGTTGGGAAGACTAAGAAGTAAGCGAATGCCATACCAATGATGAATAAGGTATAGCTACTCACTACCAAAGGCAGAATGAGTTTTCTTTCATGCAAATATAAGCCCGGCGCAATGAAAGCCCAGAGCTGATACATCACTACCGGTAATGCAATCAGAAATGCCACAAGCATGGTGACTTTCATGGGTACAAAAAATGAGCCTGTCACATCGGTCACAATCATCTTGCCGCCAGCAGGCAGAGCCTCTAATAATGGCTGTGCGAATAAATGGAAAATATCTGGCGCCCAGTAAACAAGGCAAACAAAGACCACAATAATAGCGAGCGCCGCCTTAATTACGCGATCACGTAATTCAAATAAGTGGGAAAGAAAAGTTTCTTGTAATCCCGAGTCTTCGGTTGAATTGTTTTCAGTCATGCGAACTATATTTATTTACCAGCGCTATGGTGAAAGCGCTTCATTCTGGCTGCACCAGATTGCACGCGAGTACGAATGCCTGCAGAGCGCTTAAACCAGACTGGTCTTGCAGCACGGCGCACACCCCAGCTTTTGCGACCTTGGCGTTTCGTTTTTTGAAAAACTTCTTTCTCATCGAGCGGCGGTTTCTCAAAACTGGTTTCGAAAATATCAGCCTGATCGCTTAAATTGGCTCCCGCCTCTTGAACCGTTGAGCCAATACTATTTTCAACCTCCTTCAGGGTGGCAGCAGTTTCTTCACGAAACTTTTTAAATTCCTCGACTTCCATCTGGCGATTAACTTCAGACTTAACATCGGCCATATAGCGTTGTGCACGACCAAACAAATTACCGGCCATGCGCGCTACTTTTGGCAAGCGCTCTGGCCCCACCACTACCAATGCAACTACAGCAATCAGCGCAAGTTTTGAAACTCCGAGATCAATCATTTAACTCAGTCATGTTTAAGCTGCATCAGCTTCTATTGCGCTTCAGTGATTTATTAATTACTTATTGTTTATTTGTTTACGTCTTTTGCCTGCACATCAACAGTTTTTTCTGCTGTAGCAGAACTTTGTTGAATTTGCTCTTTAGGCTCCTCGGATGACTTCATGCCATCTTTAAAGCCCTTGACAGCACCACCTAAGTCTTGACCGATGTTGCGCAACTTTTTGGTACCAAATACCAACATCACAATGACCAACACAATTAACCAATGCCAAATGCTAAATGAACCCATCTTTAATCTCCTTGGATTATTTTTTCCAGGGGCGGGGACCGCCCATCACATGTAAATGCAAGTGATAAACCTCCTGCCCACCATCCGCACCATTGTTCACCATTAATCTAAAGCCGCCATCCTTGCCAGGACGACAACCCTGCTCTTTGGCAAGTCGGGGTGCTAATTCCATCATTCTACCCAGCAAAGGGGCATCAGCGCTTTCTGCAGACTCCAACATGGGTATGTGTTTTTTAGGAATCATCAAAAAATGAACCGGGGCCGCTGGGTTGATATCTTTAAAAGCGTAGACTTCTTCATCCTCATAGACCTTCTGGGAAGGGATCAAACCTTGAGAAATCTTACAAAACAGGCAATTGGGGTCGTGCGACATGTTTATTCCGTAGTCATTACGCTGCTATTTATTAGCTATTCCTTACCAGCAGCTTTTCTAGCAGCCTTTTCTTCAATACCAGAAGTTCCCAAGCGGCGATCCAGCTCAGCAATCACATCTTCTGGACGTAGATTAAATTGAGATAAAGCAATTAAGCAGTGAAACCATAAATCCGCCATTTCACCAACTAACAACTTTTGCTCATCAGGAGATAAATTAGAATTTCGCACATCCTTGGCAGCCATTACAGCTTCGGTTGCTTCTTCGCCAATCTTCTTCAAAATCGCATCGTCACCCTTAGAAAAGAGCAAAGCGGTATAAGAAGTTTTGGGATCCGCTTGACCTGCCTTGAACGCATCACGACGCTGATCCACCACATCAGCCAAGTGGGCTAAGGCTGAGTCAAGATTGGAAGATTTGTTTGTTGAGCTTGTCATACGATCATTTTATGTCTTTTGTAAGCGGGGCTTCACCATTACTTTTTATTTTTGGACTCATCAACCCAAGCAGCCTTTGCAGAGTCCCACTGCAAAAAGAAACAACTATGTTCGCCTGTGTGGCAAGCAATACCATCTTTTTGATCCACTAAAAGCAAAATAGTATCGCCGTCACAATCCAAGCGGATTTCTTTTACTTTTTGAGTATGGCCAGATTCTTCACCTTTGTGCCAAAGCTTTTGTCTAGAGCGAGTCCAATAAACCGCCTCGCCTAAACGCAAGGTTTCCAGCAAAGCATCACGATTCATCCAAGCCATCATCAAAATATCTTTACTGCCCACCTCTTGGGCAATAACTGGAACCAAGCCTTGCTCATTCCAAGTGACAGCATCGAGCCACGAGCCGGCTTCTAGGGATTTAATGGGGCTGAAGGTGGTTTTGGATTCACTCATACCTAAACTTTACAGGCAATAGCGTGAACTTACTAAAAATGCCTGTGGTTACTTAAATTCGAACCGGAATACTTTGGGCAGCCATATATTCTTTTGCCTGGCCTACTGTGTATTCACCATAATGAAAGATACTTGCAGCTAATACTGCATCTGCATGGCCTTTGGTAATCCCATCAACTAAATGCTGCAAATTACCCACGCCACCAGAGGCAATCACTGGCACAGAAACAGCATCACTCACTGCGGCAGTAAGTGCCAAGTCAAAACCATCTTTACTGCCATCGCGATTCATACTGGTTAAAAGAATTTCACCAGCGCCACGTTGAGCAACCTCTTTGGCCCATTCAACCACATCCATACCGGTAGCCGTTCTGCCACCATGAGTAAATACTTCCCAATTACCAGCCTCTGTTTGTTTGGCATCAATCGCCACCACAATGCATTGGGAGCCGTAATAGGCAGCCGCATCTGAGACCAAATCCGGATTGGCAACCGCAGAAGAATTCATGCTCACTTTGTCTGCACCAGCATTGAGTAAGCGACGCACGTCAGCAACAGCGCGCACTCCACCACCAACGGTGAGGGGAATAAATACTTGTGATGCCACATCTTCAATAATGTGCAAAATCAGATCGCGCCCATCAGAGGTCGCCGTGATATCCAAAAAGGTGAGTTCGTCAGCGCCTTGTGTGTCATACCGTTTAGCAATTTCAACGGGATCGCCTGCGTCACGCAGACCAACAAAGTTCACACCCTTAACTACGCGCCCTGCTGTGACATCGAGGCAAGGAATAATTCGCTTGGTTAACACTAGATAATTTTCTTTTTATATTTGAGTGTCAACTCATCAGCGTATTTTTGGGCAGCCGCCAAATCAAGATCGCCAGCGTAAATTGAGCGGCCAGCGATAACACCCATGACACCCTCTTCTTCTGCCTTACAGAGCGCATCAATATCTTGGTTATTGGATAGGCCGCCGCTCGCAATCACAGGAATGCGAATTGCTTGCGCCAACTTGACTGTCGCGTCAATGTTCACACCTTTGAGCATGCCGTCGCGTCCAATGTCGGTATAGATAATGGCTTCAACACCCCAGTCTTCAAATTTCTTGGCAAGGTCAATCACTTCGTGACCAGTGATCTTGCTCCAGCCATCAGTCGCCACCTTACCGTCGCGGGCATCTAAACCAACCATGACATGACCTGGAAATGCTGTGCAAGCATCTTGTACAAAACCAGGATTCTTCACTGCTGCAGTTCCGATGATGACCGTGCTGATACCGTCATCCAGCAAGCGTTCAATTGTTTCCAGATCACGAATACCACCACCAAGTTGCACCGGGATCTCATCACCAACCGCTTTAAGGATCGATTTGATAGCAGATTCATTTTTGAGCTTGCCAGCAAATGCGCCATTCAGATCAACTAAATGCAAACGTCGCGCACCTTTGCTTATCCAGTGCGCCGCCATTGCACCCGGATCTTCAGAAAAAACCGTGGCTTTATCCATATCACCTTGTTCGAGTCGAACGCAGTGGCCGTCTTTGAGATCAATTGCGGGAATCAGCAGCATAGCAAAAGGTAATAAATATTAAGGTTTCCAAGAAACAAAATTCTGATAAAGCTTTAATCCGTATTCTGCACTTTTTTCTGGATGGAATTGTGTAGCAAAAATATTATCTCGCGCCACCGCAGAAGTAAACCAATCACCGTATTCGGTAGATCCAGCAACGTTATCATTGCGCTGCGGCACAACATAGTAACTGTGCACAAAGTAAAAGCTCGTCAAATCTGGGATACCAGACCAAATGGGGTGCTGTTGATCTTGACGCACCTGATTCCAGCCCATGTGTGGCACCTTATAAGCAGATCCATCGGCTTGCTTTTGGCCAGCTAAATCAAAACGACGCACTTCACCAGGAATTAAACCTAAGCATGGCGTCCATTGCTCACCAGCACGCACCTCCGCACTTTTATCAAATAGCATTTGCTCGCCAACACAAACGCCTAGGAGCGGTTTAGTTTTAGATGCCTCTAGTAAGGCCTCCAATAATCCCGACTCCTCAAGATGCCTCATGCAATCTGGCATTGCGCCTTGGCCGGGCAAAACTACGCGATCCGCAGAACGAATGTCTTCGGGCTGATGCGCAATCAGTACATTGTCATTGGGTGCAACATGATGAAATGCCTGATACACAGAACGGAGATTGCCCATTCCATAATCAACGATCGCAATGGTTTGCGCCAAAATTGAGCCTATCTTTGCTGTTATCTAACGGGCAACTAGAAGATCTAGATTAGAGGCTGCCTTTGGTTGAAGGAATAGAGCCAGATGCACGAGGATCGACTGCCAAGGCCATACGCAGAGCGCGACCAAAAGCTTTGAATACCGTTTCAATCTGGTGATGCGCATTAATACCGCGTAAGTTATCGATGTGCAAAGTCACCCCAGCATGGTTCACAAAACCACGGAAGAACTCGATGCTCAAATCCACATCAAAGTCACCCACACGAGCGCGTGTAAATGGAACATTGAATTCCAAACCAGGTCGACCAGAAAAATCAATCACAACTCGAGAGAGGGTCTCATCAAGAGGCACATAAGAGTGGCCATAGCGAGTAATGCCAGCCTTATCACCCACTGCTTTGGCAAAGGCCTGCCCAAGAGTAATGCCCACATCCTCAACGGTGTGATGGTCATCAATATGGGTATCACCGTTGGCAACCACTTTGAGGTCAATCATGCCGTGACGGGCAATTTGATCCAACATATGGTCTAGGAAAGGAACGCCAGAGGCGAGCTCAGCCTTACCGGTACCATCTAAATTGATGGAAATCTGAATTTTGGTTTCCGAAGTGTTTCGGGTAACGTCAGCTTGCCGCATGCTTCATTGCGCCGCGAGGCGAAGTGTTGATTGAAGCCTCATAATATCATTCCAAGAGAAAATATAAATATCGACATTGCCGTACTTTCATCCTGTTTTTTGACCTGAGAACCCCCATGAGCCGTTTTTGGAGCCCCGTTGTTCAAACCCTAACCCCTTACGTGCCAGGGGAGCAACCGCAAATGCAGCGGCTGGTCAAACTCAATACCAATGAAAGTCCATATGGTCCTTCACCAAAAGCTTTAGCGGCAATCGAAAGTCAAAATACCGCAGATTTACGCCTTTATCCTGACCCAGAAGGGGTGGCCCTTAAACAAGCTATCGCTAAATTGCATGGCCTAGATCCGAAACAAGTGTTTTTAGGCAACGGTTCAGATGAAGTATTGGCACACGTGTTTGCTGGATTACTCAAGCAAAGTAAGCCAGTACATTTTCCGGATATTACGTATAGCTTCTATCCCGTCTACTGCAAACTTTTTGGCATTGATTACCAAACCATTCCTCTAAATGAAAAGTTTGAAATCAACACGACTGACTACAAAGCACCGAACGGTGGAATCATTTTTCCAAACCCAAATGCCCCAACTGGCAGATCTCTTCCTCGTTCAGAAATCGAAGGCCTACTATCGCGCAACAAAGATTCAGTGTTGGTCATTGACGAAGCCTATGTAGATTACGGAACAGAATCTTGCATTCCGCTATTGCGTGGCCAGGACTGCCCAGAAAATCTTCTAGTTGTTCATACGCTCTCCAAATCTCGCGCTCTAGCTGGTCTAAGGGTTGGCTTTGCGGTTGGTCATCCAGACCTGATTGAAGGATTAGAGCGAGTAAAAAATAGCTTTAACTCCTACCCACTAGGGCGTCTTGCTCAAGCCGGAGCTATTGCGGCCATTGAAGATCAAGCACATCTGCAAGAGACCTCAGCCAAGGTAATCAAAACACGTACTAAGTTAGTTGAGCAACTCAACACTTTGGGATTTGAAACATTGCCTTCCACTGCTAACTTTATTTTTACTCGCCACCCTAAGCATGCTGGCGTGGCACTGTATCAAGCATTACGTGACCGTGGCATCATCGTGCGTCACTTTACATCTGCGCGCATAGATGAATTCTTGCGCATTACGATTGGCACAGATCAACAAAGCAACGAACTCGTCGCTGCTTTAAGAGAAATACTCAGTTAGATATTGAATTAACTAGTAAGCGTAAATTGATTGTGCGCTTACTTTTTTAGTCGCATCTCAGCTGCACGGGCGTGAGCTTGTAAGCCCTCACCATGAGCCAAAGTGCTTGCCACAGCACCTAAGGCCTGGGCACCAGCTTCACTGACTTCAATCATGCTCGAGCGCTTAATGAAGTCATACACACCTAATGGCGAAGAGAAGCGTGCAGTTCGTGCGGTGGGCAAGACATGGTTAGGTCCGGCGCAGTAATCGCCTAATGACTCACTAGTGTAGTTGCCCATAAAGATGGCGCCAGCGTGACGAATTTTCTCTACCCACTTACGCGGATCCGCAGCGCAAATCTCCAAGTGCTCAGCTGCAATTGCATTCGCAATTTCGCATGCCTCCGCCATATCGTTCACCTGAATCAATAAGGCCCGATTTGTGAGTGATGCTTCAATCACTTTCGCTCGTGGCATTTTTGGCAGGAGCTTATTGATACTTGCTTGCACTTGCTCAATGTATGCAGCATCCGGACACAGCAAGATTGATTGTGCTTGCTCATCATGTTCCGCCTGTGAGAACAAATCCATAGCAACCCAATCAGGGTTAGTAGATCCATCACAGAGAACCAAGATTTCTGAAGGGCCAGCAATCATATCGATACCTACCGTACCAAATACTCGGCGCTTTGCTGCAGCTACATAGGCATTACCAGGGCCAACAATTTTATCGACTGATGGAATAGTTTTCGTGCCGTAAGCTAGAGCGCCAACAGCTTGAGCACCGCCGATCGTAAAGACACGATCAACGCCAGATAGATAGGCTGCGGCCAGAACTAAAGGGTTACGAGCACCATCAGGGGTTGGCACCACCATCATGACTTCAGCAACACCTGCTACTTTTGCAGGAATGGCATTCATCAACACTGAGGATGGATAAGCGGCTTTACCGCCTGGCACATAAATACCAACACGATCTAATGGAGTTACTTTTTGACCCAGGCGCGTGCCATCTTTCTCTTCATATTCCCAAGAATGGCAACCTGCTTCAATCTTTTGCTGCTCGTGATATGCGCGAACTCTTTGCGCGGCAATATCCAGCGCACTTTTTTGTTCAGTAGATAAAGAGAGGTATGCCTGCTCTAAATCTTTGCGAGGAATCTCTAATTCGGAAACGCTTACAACATTCAAACGATCGAATTGTTTTGTAAAACCCAGAACCGCTTCGTCACCCTTATCTTTGACGGCCGCCAAAATCTTGACTACCGCAGCATCGATGGCTTCGTCATCGGCTGTAGGCAAGGAAAGGCTAGATAGCAGAATGTCTCTGAACCCCGCATCCTTGCTATTGAGGCGCTTAACGTTGATATTTGCAGACATGGATAAAACCTCTGGTTGGCTACTGATTACTTCAGCAACTCAAAGATAGGCTGTAGCTGCGCACGCTTGCGTTTGTACGAAGCTTGGTTGACTACAAGGCGAGCACTGATATCAGCGATTGGCTCAACTTCAACCAGCCCATTGGCTTTTAATGTGTTACCTGTAGAAACTAAATCGACGATGGCATCCGCCAGACCGACTAGAGGCGCGAGCTCCATCGAACCATACAACTGAATCGTATCGATATGCACGCCTTTATTAGCAAAGTGTTCACGTGCGCAATTGACATACTTAGTAGCCACTTTTAAGCGCGATCCTTGTTTTACAGCAGCGGCGTAATCAAAGCCTTCACGCACAGCCACAGACATGCGGCACTTAGCAATATCTAAGTCATAAGGCACATAAAGTCCGTCGGCGCCTTTTTCCATCAATACGTCTAGGCCAGCAACGCCAAAATCAGCGCCGCCAAATTGAACATAGGTAGGCACATCGGAGGCACGAACAATGATTAGGCGAACATCTGGCTTGGAGGTCTCAATGATGAGTTTGCGTGACTTCTCAGGATCTTCCAGCGGCACAATACCGACCTTAGATAAGATCTCTGCAGTTTCTTCGAAGATGCGCCCTTTGGAGAGCGCTAAAGTCAATTTCATGGACTAATTATCCATCAGCCTTACTTTATACGCTCAATATTGGCGCCCAAGAGGGTTAACTTATGCTCCATGCGGTCATACCCACGATCTAAATGGTAAATCCGATCTACCTGTGTTTCGCCTTGGGCTGCCAATCCAGCAATCACTAGGCTAGCTGAGGCACGTAGATCGGTAGCCATCACAATTGCGCCCGAGAGTTTTTCCACCCCCTGGGCGATCGCAGTATTACCTTCGATAGCAATATCCGCACCCAATCGATTTAGCTCTTGGACATGCATAAAACGATTCTCAAAAATTGTTTCGGTAATGGTTGAGTTACCTGAAGCTATGGAGTTGACCGTCATCAGCTGGGCCTGCATATCCGTTGGAAAGGCTGGGTACTCAGAAGTACGGAAACTGACCGCTTTAGGACGCCCTTGCATCGAAGCCTTAATCCAATCGGAACCAATTTCCATCTGCAGACCAGCTTCCTTTAGTTTCACAATCACCGCATCCAAAGTATCAGGACGGCAATGCTTCACTGTGATCTCACCACCGGTGGCGGCAACCGCACACAAGAATGTGCCCGCCTCAATACGATCAGGAATCACTGAATGCTCTGCACCATGCAGTTTTTCAACACCTTCAATAACTAAGCGATCGCTGCCTATGCCCGAAATCTTCGCGCCCATCTTGACTAGTAGTTCAGCTAAGTCACCAACCTCAGGCTCGCGTGCGGCATTTTCTAGAACAGTAGTGCCGGACGCCAAAGTGGCAGCCATCAACAAATTCTCGGTGCCGGTCACAGTAATCATGTCGGTCAAAATTGATGCGCCCTTTAATCGATCTGATTGAGGCTTGGTTTCCGCTTGAATATAGCCGCCCTTGATCTTGATGCTTGCACCCATCGCCTTAAGGCCCTTAATATGCTGATCTACTGGACGGGCACCAATGGCGCAGCCACCAGGCAATGACACTTTGGCGCTATGCATTCTGGCTAAGAGTGGGCCAAGAACCAAAATAGAGGCACGCATGGTCTTCACCATTTCATATGTCGCTTCAGAGCTTTTAATCACTGCTGCGCTCAAGACCATATGACTGCGGTCACCAGCATTTGGAAAATCTACCGTGACACCAATCTCTTGCAAAAGCTTGAGCATGGTACGCACATCCTGCAAGTCAGGGACATTGCGCAACACGACTGGTTGATCGGTCAATAGACAAGCACACAGAATGGGTAAGGCAGCGTTCTTAGCGCCGGCAATCACTACCTCACCCTTGAGGGGTGTTCCGCCAACCATTCGTAATTTATCCATGAAACGATTCCAGTAAAAACTTTGTTATTGATGCTCGATGTTTGATGCGCAATGAGGTAATTTTTATGCTGTTGAGTTTTGCGCAAACTCTTCAGGTGTAAATGCTTTGATGGATAGGGCATGCACCTCTGCTTTCATGCGATCGCCCATTGCGCCGTATACCAGTTGATGACGTTGCACTAAACGCTTGCCTTCAAATTCAGGACTCACAATGGTTGCAAAAAAGTGTTGGCCGTCACCCTCAACTTGTATATGAGTGCACTGAATGCCTTGCTTGATATAGCCTTCAATCTGTTCTGGGGTGGGTAGCATTTCTTCTCCAAATAAAACTGGGTGTAAATAATTAATAACGGAGCTTATAGCCCTTTTGCAGCAGGCGTAAAGCAATCACTGACACCACTACAAAGAAACAGAACACAATCACCAAGCTACTCCAAGGCGAGTTGTCCGAAACCCCAAAGAAACCGTAACGGAAGCCATCAATCATGTAAAAGAAAGGGTTGAAGTGCGATACCACTTGCCACGCCGGCGGCAAAGAGTGAATGGAATAGAAGACGCCCGATAACATCGTCGCAGGCATGATGATGAAGTTCTGAAAGGCGGCTAACTGGTCATACTTATCAGCCCAAATGCCCGCTATTAAGCCAAGACTTCCCAAGATTGCCGCACCCAAGAAGGCAAACACCAAAATCCACAACGGATATTCCAGGGTAGGCATAGCGAACCAGATAGTGATCAGTAGAACACCTAAGCCAACAACAATTCCGCGAAATACTGCTGCCAAGATGTAAGCAGCGTAGAACTCAAGGTGACTTAAGGGGGCCAATAAAACGAACACCAGATTGCCTGTAACCTTTGACTGAATTAAAGAAGATGACGTATTTGCAAATGCATTTTGCAAAACACTCATCATCACAAGACCTGGAATTAAAAAGGCGGTATAACTCAAGCGGCCATATACTTCCCTGCCTTCAAGCACATGCCCGAAGATCATGAGATACAGTACGGCGGTAAGCACTGGCGCTGCCACAGTCTGAAAGGCCACTTTATAAAAGCGCTTTATTTCTTTGAACAACAAAGTCGGAAAGCCACTGCCGTATTCCAAAGCCGGTCTATTTATGTCATGCTTCATAAAGCGCCCCCGGACATAATATTGACAAAGACTTCTTCTAGATCGGTTTTACCTTCACCATCTTTTTTAATGGAACCATATCGACTGAGCAGATTAGCGGTGGTATCAAGCGCCACAATTTTGCCCTGCTTGAGCATGGCAATGCGCTGACATAAAGCTTCAGCCTCTTCCAAGTAATGCGTAGTTAAAACAATCGTGTGACCATCTTGATTGAGTCTGCTAATAAATTGCCATAAGGATTGGCGTAACTCAACGTCGACTCCAGCAGTAGGCTCATCCAAAATAATGACTGGGGGTCTGTGCACTAGAGCCTGTGCGACAAGCACTCGACGCTTCATGCCGCCAGATAAAGAGCGCATATTACTATCCGCTTTAGAGCTGAGATCAAGATTGGCCATGATCTCATCTATCCACGCATCGTTATTGCGTATGCCAAAGTATCCCGACTGAAAACGCAATGTTTCACGTACAGTAAAAAAGGGGTCGAAGACTAACTCTTGGGGAACCACACCGAGCATGCGGCGCGCCTCCCGAAAGCCCTTCTGAACATCAGCGCCCATAATGGCTGCGTGGCCATGACTTGGTCTAACCAGACCAGCCAAAATAGAAATCAAAGTTGTCTTACCTGCGCCATTAGGGCCCAGTAAACCAAAAAATTCTCCGGGCTCAATAGCCAAAGACACGTCATCCAGAGCCTGAAGGGCTCCGTACTGCTTAGAAATATTTTGGATAGATATTGCAGAATGCATCGCCATTACAAACCTAGCAATGGAGCAACGCCATAAACACCAGCCAAGACCTTTAGCTTCTCGGGTGCGTGCTCGATTTTAATCATCTTGCCTTCAGCAGCGAGCTTTTTTTGCCAGGCCAATAGAACTGTCAACACGGTGGAATCAAAATCCACGAGCACTGAACAATCAATCGACTGCAGATTAGGGCTATTCAACAGGCCTTCTTTCTGCAACTGCAAGGCATTTTCTTGCGTTACTTTTTTGGGCAAAAGAAAAGGCATGATCTCTGTGCTTAACAATTAATTAGCAGGTTTTGCGCTAGCCAATTGTTTATTACGGTCCTGCAAGAATTTCACAAGACCCTCAATACCGTTTTGACTGATTTGATTGGAAAATTGATTGCGATAGGCCTCTACCAACCAAACACCCATGATGTTCATGTCGTACACCTTCCAACCATTTGCTGTTTTCTCAAGGCGATAGTCCAAAGGTACGGGATCACCACGACCAAGCACCACCGTCTTCACAACTACCTCTTTATCGTCCGGAGCGGCACGCAAAGCTTTAAATTGCACTGTCTGATCGCGCAATTGACTCAAAGCGCCAGAGTAGGTGCGAATGAGCAGATTCTTAAATTCAGAAGTTAATTGAGCCTGTTGTTCTGGCGTTGCCTTTTTCCAATTAGGACCCATTGCCATTTCTGTAGTGCGACGCATATCGGTGTATGGAACAATTTTCTTTTCAACCAAATCCACAATCTTCGGAATATTGCCCTTTTGAATATCTGGATCAGCCTTAACGGTTGCCATCACCTCGGTTACAACCATCTTAATTAAAGCGTCTGGTGGGGTTGCTTGATCAGGTGTTTGAGCAAAAACAGCGCTAGATACAAGCATTAGGCCTGCAAACAGGAGGTTGTAGACTTTTTTAAATGTTTTCATATTTCCTGTAGATGATCTTTGACTATGTTGAGACCCATTTTAGCCACTTCAAAAAACTTGCTGGCCGCTTGTTTCTTTTGACTTATTGATAGGGATTCTCGTAAACCGGCATGAGGGGCTCTTCATCATCTCGCCCCTCGTTAATTTGATACGCTCGCCTTTGAATATAGGCATCCCGCATAAAGCTGTATTTATCAATTGCAGCGCCATCCAATAAGTCACCCGCCTCATAGTAAGTATTACGCGCATTCACTACACGCAAGCCTGTCAAACTATTACGCAAGGCCACATCTGGCAAGAGTCTAAATAGATAATCCGACTCTAAATCGGCAACCGTTCCAAAAGTATCTCGCACATTGCTTGGACCAAAGAAAGGGAGAACCACATAAGGGCCCGAGGGCACACCCCAAACACCTAAAGTTTGACCCCAGTCCTCTTTATGTTTTTCAAGACCGCCTGGGGTTGCCAAATCGATAAGGCCGCCTAATCCCATCGTTGTATTCACCACCACTCGCATAAAGTCATTAAAGGCAAAATCTGGCTTGCCCTGCAACAAGTTAAAAAGTGCGGTGTAAATATCGTTGTAGTTACTAAAGAAGTTGTAAATTCCGTCGCGCACAAATTCCGGGAGCACAAAGCGATAACCCGCTACCACCGGCTTCAAAAGATAAGCATCTAAGCCTTCGTTAAATTCAAATACCGAACGATTGAATGGCTCCCAAGGATCTTGGGGGGAACGCTCTGCACCAGCAGGAATGGATGCGCACCCAATCATAGCTGTAATCAAGCCAAGCAAAATTGCCGCCTTGATTTTGCGCAACACCAACTGCTTCACTTTGCTGCGCCTTTTTCTTGGCCGCTATCTGCTGCTTTGTTATAGAGAAATTGACTAATCAGGTTTTCTAAAACAATCGCAGATTGGGTTTGAGAAATCTTCTCTCCGTTAGCCAACATGTCGTCGGAACCACCTGCTTCTAGGCCGATGTACTGCTCGCCTAACAAACCCGATGTCAAAATCTTTGCGGAGGAATCTTTTGGAAACTTAAAAGAATCTTCAATCGTCATCACTACTGTTGCCTGATAAGTCTTGTCATCGAAAGAAATGTTGGCAATTCTGCCAACCACTACGCCAGCGCTTTTCACTGGCGCACGCGGTTTTAAGCCGCCGATATTGTCAAAGCGTGCAGAAATTTTGTATGTTGGAGCGAATGACACAGCATTCATATTCCCAACCTTCAGCGCAAGAAATAACGCTGCCAGCAAACCAATGGCAACAAAGATTCCTACCCAGATGTCAATTGCACTTTTTCTCATAAGAGCCTCAGTTTATTCTTTCTAATTTGAGAACATCATCGCGGTCAGCAAGAAATCCAATGCTAAGACCGATAAAGAAGAGATCACCACCGTACGGGTGGTTGCCTGCGAAACGCCTTCGGGAGTCGGCTTTGATTCATAACCCTGATAAAGGGCAATAAATGTCACCGCTACACCAAACACCATGCTTTTTATTAAGCCATTGCCAATGTCAGAGAACAGATCAACTCCGCCCTGCATTTGGGACCAAAAAGCCCCTGAATCCACCCCAATAAGAGGGACGCCCACAAGATAGCCGCCTAAAACACCGACTGCTGTAAAGATCGTTGCCAGAATTGGCATGGAAATAATGCCTGCCCAGAGTCGTGGTGCAATCACACGCCCCAAAGGATCAACTGCCATCATCTCCATAGCAGTCAATTGCTCCCCAGCCTTCATCAATCCGATCTCAGCAGTTAAAGATGTGCCTGCTCTACCCGCAAACAATAAAGCAGTAATTACTGGACCCAACTCGCGGGTTAATGAGAGAGCAACCAACAAGCCGAGCGCCTGTTCTGAACCATAACGATTTAAGGTGTAATAGCCCTGCAAACCTAAAACAAAGCCCACAAACAAACCGGAAACTGCAATGATGACAAAAGAGTGATTACCAACAAACAGAATCTGATCAATCACCAAACGGGGTCTTTTGAGTAGAAATCCTGAACGCACAACCACTGCCACAAACATGCGTGCAGCCAAACCAAGACTGCTTAAATTACGGCGCACAAAAAATCCAAGGTCGCCAAATAAATTTAGGAGTGCATTCATGGTGCCCTCACTCCAAAATCTTCTTCTAGACTTGTTCCTGGATAATGGAATGGCACCGGCCCATCAGGTGCCGCATCTAAAAACTGTCTGACAAACGGATCAGTGGAGCGACTTAACTCTTCAGGAGTTCCTTCGGCACCAATGCGACCATTCGCAATGAAATAAACATAATCAGCGATGGCAAAAGTCTCTTCAACATCGTGCGTAACCAATAAACTCGTGGCTCCCAGGGCATTATTCAGATCACGAATCAAGCGTGCAGTAATACCAAGCGAAATAGGGTCCAGACCAGCAAATGGCTCGTCATACATGATCAGCGGGGGATCCAAAGCAATCGCTCTTGCAAGCGCAACACGCCTTGCCATGCCGCCTGAAATTTGCGATGGCATTAAATCACGCGCGCCGCGCAAACCTACTGCATTGAGTTTCATCAACACCAATGAACGCAATAGTTCTTCACTGAGATCGGTATGTTCCCGCAATGGAAAAGCTACGTTTTCAAAAACGCTTAGATCGGTAAACAAGGCGCCGAATTGAAACAACATACCCATACGTCGACGAGCAGCCATTAACTCAGCACTATTCATCTTGCCGACATCTTGGCCCTCAAACAGAACTTGACCAGATTGAGCGTTATATTGTCCGCCTATGAGGCGAAGAATGGTGGTCTTGCCGCAGCCCGAACCACCCATTACCGCAACTACTTGGCCACGTCGAAACTCCATATTGAGTCCGGACAAAATCTGCCGCTCTCCAGGAGCATATGAAAAGTTGACGTCTTTAATTGAGACGACAACTTCTCCTGCAGCTTGCTTGCTTACATCCAAGGAGTTTGGCTGACCACTGTTCATATCCTCGACATTATCGAGGTAAAACAGAAGACCCCATTAAATACTCGTCTACTGAACGGGCACATTGACGGCCTTCACGAATCGCCCAAACTACCAAGGACTGTCCGCGTCGCATATCTCCAGCTGCAAATACCTTTGGAACATTCGTTTGATAGGCATTTTGACCATCTACAGTCGCTTTAGCATTGCCGCGCGCATCTTTTTCAACGCCAAAGGCATTGAGCACCTGCTGAACTGGGGATACAAAGCCCATTGCCAAAAGCACTAAATCTGCCTTGATCTCAAATTCAGAGTTTGGCACTTCTGACATCTTGCCGTCTTTCCACTCCAAACGAACACCGATCAACTTCTCAACTTTGCCGTTTTTACCTTCAAAACGCTTAGTTCCTACTGACCAGTCGCGATCACAACCTTCTTCATGAGAAGAAGAAGTGCGCAACTTTGTTGGCCAATAGGGCCATACCAAAGGCTTATTCTCTACTTCTGGAGGTTGTGGGAGCAATTCAAACTGAGTGATCTTGGTAGCGCCATGACGGTTTGAAGTGCCTACACAGTCAGAGCCTGTATCGCCACCACCGATAACAACTACATGCTTATCGGTTGCACGAATTTCATTTTTAAAATCACCAGCATTTTCTTTATTTTGTGGGATCAGGAATTCCAATGCAAAGTGCACTCCAGCTAACTCACGACCCGGGACTGGCAAATCACGGGGCTGCTCTGCGCCACCAGTAATGACCACTGCATCAAAGTCTTTCATCAACTGTTCTGGTGAAACTGTCTTGTTGGAGTAATTTTTTACTTCAGCACCAATCGCCTCTTTACCAACAAACACGCCCGTTTCAAATTTCACGCCTTCAGCCTGCATCTGCTCAACGCGACGATCAATCAACCACTTTTCCATTTTGAAATCAGGAATTCCATAACGGAGCAAGCCACCAATGCGGTCATTCTTCTCAAACACAGTTACATCATGGCCAACACGCGCCAATTGCTGTGCAGCAGCCATACCTGCAGGTCCACCACCAACAATCGCCACTTTCTTGCCGGTCTTAGTTTTAGATGGCTGGGGCTTAACCCAACCACTTTCCCAACCCTTATCAATAATGGCATGCTCAATGGACTTGATACCAACCGCAGTGCTATTAATTCCCAAAGTGCACGCAGCTTCACATGGAGCCGGACAAATACGGCCAGTAAATTCTGGGAAGTTGTTGGTGGATTGCAAAACATCTAATGCATTCTTCCAATCACTATGGAATACCAAATCATTGAAATCAGGAATGATGTTGTTTACTGGGCAGCCATTGTTACAGAACGGGATACCGCAGTCCATACAACGTGCGCCCTGAACTTTAGCCTCTTCGTCAGTTAAAGCAGCAACGAATTCTTTGTAGTGATGGAGACGTTTAACCGGCGCTTCGTATGTTTCATCGACGCGCTCAAACTCCATAAATCCAGTGACCTTACCCATATCGAATCCTTAGTATCTTTTCTTAATATCTTTATTGATTAAGTGGCTTATGCCGCAACGGTTTTGTTTTGAGCCTTTTCCCACAACTCACCGAGAGCACGTTTGTACTCGGTTGGGAGAACTTTCACAAAACGACCACGGGAATTTTCCCAATCGGCCAAGATTGCTTTAGCGCGCTCAGAGCCAGTGTGGCGGAAATGACGCTCAATCAAGCCCTTCAAGATTTGCTCGTCGGTTAAGCGCTCACCGCCATCTTTCACATCTACAGGAGCGTGCCACTCAGACTTCGGCAACTTGGCAATCTGCTCAGCAGAAGGTAGGACTTTTTCCAAAGTCGCCATGCTGGTATTGCAACGCTTGTCGAACAAACCATCTTCGTCATAAACATAGGCAATACCGCCGCTCATACCAGCTGCAAAGTTACGGCCTGTTGAACCCAACACGACCACGGTGCCACCGGTCATGTATTCGCAACCGTGGTCACCAGTGCCTTCAACAACAGTAGTGGCGCCAGAGTTGCGCACTGCGAAGCGTTCGCCCGCTACGCCATTAAAGAACGATTCGCCTGCAATCGCACCATAAAGAACGGTGTTGCCCACAATGATGTTCTTGGCTGTATCGCCACGGAACTCATGAGGAGCACGCACAATCACACGACCACCAGACAAGCCTTTACCAACATAGTCATTGCCATCACCAACCAAATCTAAAGTGATACCACGCGCCAAGAATGCGGCAAAACTTTGACCAGCCGTGCCATTCAACTGAATGTGGATAGTGTCATCCGGCAATCCTGCATGACCATAACGTTGAGCCACTTCGCCAGAAAGCATGGCACCTACAGTGCGGTTTACATTCTTCACTGGAACAATGAAGGAAACCTTCTCACCACGCTCTAAGGCCGGCTCACTCTTCTCAATCAAGATATTGTCGAGCGCGCTTGTTAAACCATGATCCTGGGTCAACACTTGATAACGTGGAACTTCGGCAGCAACTTCTGGCTCAGCGAAGATCTTGCTGAAATCCAAACCATGCACTTTCCAGTTCTCGATACCTTTGCGGGTATCTAACAAATCAACGCGACCAATTAAGTCATCAAATTTGCGGATGCCTAATTGCGCCATGATCTCGCGAGCCTCTTCAGCAATAAAGAAGAAGAAGTTCACAACATGCTCTGGCTTACCTGAGAATTTCTTACGCAATTCAGGATCTTGTGTAGCAACCCCTACTGGACAGGTATTCAAATGACACTTACGCATCATGATGCAACCCTCAACAACCAATGGGGCTGTTGCAAAACCAAACTCATCAGCACCTAACAAAGCACCGATGACTACGTCGCGACCAGTTTTCATTTGGCCGTCAGCCTGAACACGAATGCGGCTACGCAAACCATTGAGAACCAAGGTTTGCTGTGTTTCTGCCAAGCCCAACTCCCATGGGGAACCAGCGTGCTTGATTGAAGATAGTGGGGATGCGCCAGTACCACCATCATGGCCAGCGATCACTACGTGATCTGCTTTTGCTTTCGCAACACCGGCAGCAACTGTGCCAACACCGACTTCAGAAACCAACTTCACAGAAACGTCCGCTTTTGGATTGACGTTCTTCAAGTCATGAATCAACTGAGCGATATCTTCAATTGAGTAAATATCATGGTGCGGAGGTGGAGAAATCAAGCCAACACCAGGCACTGAAAAACGCAACTTACCGATGTAATCAGAGACCTTACCACCAGGCAATTGACCGCCTTCACCAGGCTTAGCACCTTGTGCCATCTTGATCTGAATCTGATCTGCAGAACGTAAATATTCAGTAGTTACACCAAAACGACCGGAAGCAACTTGCTTAATCTTCGAACGTAATGAGTCGCCATCTTGCAATGGAATATTTGCCTCAACCACGTCATTGCCCAAGATGCTGGCTAAAGACTCACCCTTCTTGATCGGAATGCCTTTGAGTTCATTCACATAACGGTTTGGATCTTCGCCGCCCTCACCAGTATTGGACTTACCGCCAATACGGTTCATTGCAATCGCCAAAGTAGCATGCGCTTCTGTGGAGATCGAGCCCAATGACATCGCACCGGTTGCAAAGCGTTTGACGATTTCTTTTGCAGGCTCAACTTCGTCTAATGGAATCGCTTTTGCTGGATCAATCTTAAACTCAAACAAACCGCGCAAAGTCATTTGACGCTTAGTTTGATCATTGATGATGTTGGCGTACTCTTTATAAGTCTGATAACCCTTCTCAGCACCAATACGTGTGGAGTGCTGCAACTTCGCAATCGTATCGGGAGTCCACATGTGGTTTTCACCACGAATACGGAAAGCATACTCACCACCAGCATCGAGCATATTAGTTAGCACTGGGTCATTACCAAATGCAGCTGAATGCATGCGCAACGCCTCTTCCGCTACTTCAAACACACCAATACCACCAACATTGGATGGAGTGCCTTTGAAGTACTGATCAATAATGTCGCGGTTTAAACCAATCGCCTCAAAAATTTGTGAGCCGGTGTAAGACATGTAAGTAGAGATGCCCATCTTGGACATCACTTTTTGTAAGCCCTTACCAATTGCTTTGACAAAGTTCTTAACTGCTTTTTCTGCAGACAAATCGCCAGACAAGCCTTTAGCCATCTCTGCCAAAGTTTCCATTGCAAGGTATGGATGAACGGCTTCAGCACCATAACCAGCAAGGAGTGCAAAGTGATGCGTCTCGCGGGCGCTGCCAGTTTCTACAACTAAGCCAACGCTAGTACGCAGACCTTTTTGCACTAAATGCTGATGAATTGCAGAAGTTGCCAACAACGCAGGGATTGCAACATGCTTTTCATCAACTTGACGGTCGCTCACGATCAAAATGTTGTAACCAGAACGAACCGCATCCGCAGCTTCAGCACACAAAGATGCCAAGCGAGCCTCAATGCCAGCCTTACCCCATGACGCTGGATAGCAGATATCCAATTCATAAGAACGGAACTTGCCATTGGTGTAGTGACCAATATGACGAATCTTAGTGATGTCATCAAAATCCAAAATTGGCTGGCTGACTTCCAAGCGCATTGGAGGGTTAATGTTATTAGTGTCTAACAAATTCGGCTTAGGCCCAATGAAAGAAACCAATGACATCACCATGTTCTCGCGAATCGGATCGATTGGAGGATTGGTAACTTGTGCAAATAATTGCTTGAAATAGTTATAGAGCGGCTTGTTCTTATTAGAAAGAACTGCCAATGGGCTGTCATTACCCATTGAGCCGATAGCCTCCTCACCATTCATGGCCATCGGCGCCATCAGGAATTTAATGTCTTCCTGCGTGTAACCGAATGCCTGTTGGCGATCTAATAATTTAGCTGCTGGACGAATCGTAGTTTTCTCATCAACCAAATCCGCTTTGCTGGCATCAACCTCATCCAACTTAACGCGAACCGCATCAATCCAGCTCTTGTATGGCTTGGCCTTAGAAACGGCGTTCTTCAGCTCAACGTCATCAATGATTCGACCCTGCTCCATGTCGATCATGAACATCTTGCCTGGTTGCAGACGCCATTTTTGAACGATCTTGCTTTCAGGAATTGGCAATACACCAGCCTCAGAACCCATGATGACGAGGTCGTCATCAGTTACGTAATAACGTGCTGGACGCAAACCATTGCGATCCAAAGTGGCGCCAATTTGACGACCATCAGTAAACGCCATTGCAGCAGGACCATCCCATGGCTCCATCATTGCTGCATGGTATTCATAGAAGGCACGACGATTGTCGTCCATCAAGGCATGCTGTTCCCACGCTTCAGGAATCATCATCATCATGGCTTGCGCCAATGGGTAGCCAGACATTACTAATAACTCTAAACAGTTATCGAAACACGCAGTGTCTGATTGGCCTGGATAAATTAATGGCCAAAGTTTTTGCAAATCTTCGCCAAGCACTGGGGAGCTAATTGCACCCTCACGCGCATTCACCCAATTAACGTTACCTTTAACAGTATTGATCTCACCGTTATGCGCAATCATGCGGTAAGGGTGCGCCAATTCCCATGCAGGGAAAGTGTTGGTAGAGAAACGTTGATGCACTAATGCAAGCGCAGAAACTGTGCGTTTATCTTGCAAGTCTTGGTAATAAGCACCAACTTGGTTAGCTAACAGCAAACCCTTGTAAACAATGGTTCTAGCAGACATTGAAGCAACAAAATATTCTTTGCCATGCTTAAGATGCAGATCTTGAATTGCATGACTTGCTGTCTTCCGAATCACGTACAACTTACGCTCAAGCGCATCGGTTGTCATGATGTCGCGGCCACGCCCAATAAAAATTTGACGAATAAATGGCTCTGTCATTTGCACCGTTGGAGACATCGGTAATTTCACATCTACCGGAACATCTCTCCAACCTAAGACTACTTGACCTTCTAAGCGGACAGTGCGCTCCAATTCTTGCTCACATGCCAAACGAGACGCATGCTCTTTTGGCAAGAAAATCATACCAACGCCGTACTCACCTAAGGGTGGCAAGGTCACACCTTGCTTGGCCATTTCTTCACGATACAAAGTATCTGGAATCTGAATCAAGATGCCAGCACCGTCACCCATCAAAGGATCGGCACCAACCGCTCCCCGGTGATCTAAGTTTTCAAGAATCTTTAATCCCTGAGAAACGATCTCATGAGATTTCTTACCTTTGATGTGTGCAACGAATCCTACGCCGCATGCGTCATGCTCATTACTAGGGTCATATAGACCTTGAGCGATTGGGCGAAGATCTGAATTTAAGTTTGTAGTCATAGTATTTCCGAGGGGCGCAATGGCCTGAGTACTTTTGGAGGATCCAATATAGGTGAATACCCACACCGATGCAATAGAAATAAAATGAATCTGTCCCATTTATTTAGATGTCGCACCAATATGAATTCTATATATGGGGACAGAGTCGAAATATTCAACGCCTTGGCTGGATGCCAAAATAAGTTTTATATCTCTAAGCTACTGAATTTAAAGAATTTATTTTTCTAGGGCGCCCACGATGACGGATTAGGACTAGCTCAGGGGTGTCTTTAAAGAGCTTTTTCGCATAAATATCGCTCACCCAAGGTTTAGAGCGAAGGAGTGCTTCTGTAATTTGACGATCTTCCCAATGCGGCGCACCCTCTTTCACAAAGTTAGACCAACTCATCTGTCTCTCAAATGGCGTATTACCTAACTTCCAAAAATGCGGATGATCCACAAGCCAGGGTTCAGCCTTGCCCCCAATATGCGTCGCAAAACTAGTCCAAGTAGAGCTCTGAGGGTTGGATTCGTATCCAGCCCTAACCGGATTGAGCTCTATATAGCGCTGGCAACGCAAAAAATAATCAGGGTCAATTAAAGAGGAGCGATAACGTCCTTCCCAAATGGTTCCAGAGCGACGATGCTGTTGATTAAAGTATTGCGCAAAACGACGCCCTAAGGATTGCATTGTCTTAGCAAGCGAATCTTCATTTTGGGGTGTCATCAATAGATGCAAATGATTTGGCATCAATGCAAAAGCATGCACTGCACATCCAAATTGCCTTGCGGCTTCTCGCAACCAATCTAAATATATGCGGCGATCATCATTAGTAAAGAAAATGGTTTCACGATTATTGCCGCGTACCATCACATGCATTGCTTGGCCAGGTATTACTGTGCGGGCTTGCCGTGCCATGTTGAATACGAACTATTGCAGTTCGCGTACCCCACCATTGTTAGCGAAGTCTGGAATAAACCAGTCGCCATCGACTTGGGTCACTCCACTTGGAACTTCCCGCGCCTCCTGTGGAATCTCTTTTAGTGCAGTGCCCATGTATGAAATCCACATTGGCAATGCGAGGCCCCCACCAGTTTCACGATCGCCCAAGCTTGCTGGCTTGTCAAAGCCAATCCAGGCGATAGCCACCACTTTGGGGTTGTAGCCAGCAAACCATGCATCGTGAGAATCATTGGTTGTGCCTGTCTTACCAGCAATATCACTACGACCTAACTTACCGCGTGCTGAAGCTGCGGTTCCAGTCTTTGTTACTTCTTGCAACATGCTGTCCATTACAAAAGCAGTGCGTGCATCCAATACGCGTGGCGCATCCTCTCGAGCACGCGTAGGTTTTGCTTCAAACATCACAGTGCCTTTGGAATCGACCATCTTGTCAATTAAGAACGGATCTACGCGATAACCGCCGTTAGCAAACACGCTGTAAGCAGAGGCCATCTGTAATGGTGTAACTGAACCCGCGCCCAGAGCCATTGTTAAATAAGGTGGATGCTTTTCTGGCTCAAAGCCAAAACGTTGAATATATTCTTGTGCATACGAAGGTCCAATAGCGCGAATAATACGAACCGAAACTAAGTTCTTCGATTTTGCTAAAGCATTACGCAAGCGCATCATGCCGTCGTATTTACCATCGTAGTTTTTTGGCTCCCAGGCTTGACTGCCTGTTTCCATACTACCAATCGATAAAGGGGCATCGTTCACCATCGTGCTGGGTGTAAAACCTTTTTCAATGGCGGCTGCGTAGATAAATGGTTTAAATGAAGAACCAGGCTGACGCAAGGCCTGCGTCACGTGGTTGAACTGATTGCGACGGAAATCAAATCCGCCTACCAAAGAAAGAATTGCGCCTGTCTCTGGATTCATAGAGACAAAAGCAGCCTCAACTTGTGGCAATTGGGCCAGCTTCCAAACTCCACCATCCGACAGAAGTCGCACCACTGCACCCGGGCGCAAGCGTTTTTTAGGTTGAGTGCTATCGGTTATAGATGCTGCCGCCAACTTCATGCCCTCACCTTTAATAGTGATGGTGTCGCCAGTAGAGATCGTGACCTGCATCTCCTTTGGTTTCACATCAAGCACAACCCCAGATTGCAAGTCGTCTAATTGTGGATATGCAAGCAAGGCTTCGTCAATCGCACGCTGGCGTTTTACAGGATCTTCTGGAAGATCAATAAAACCATCTGGACCACGATAGGCATGACGTAAGTCGTATTCAAAAATACCTTTGCGCACTGCCTTATAAGCGGCGTCTTGATCCGCCTTCAGAATTGTTGTGTAAACATCAATTCCCTGTGAATAAATTGCCTCACCATATTGAGCAAAGAGTAATTGACGAACCATTTCCGCCGGGAAGTCGGCACGTACCGCAAACTCATTACCAAGACCACGAATATGCAGCTCTTCAATCATCGCCTTTTGATATTCTTCTGGAGTGATGTAGCCTAGATCGCGCATACGCTGAAGAATGTACTCTTGACGAATCTTTGCGCGACGGAAATTACTCACAGGGTTATAGGCCGATGGTGCCTTAGGAAGGCCGGCCAGCATCGCTGACTCGGCAACTGTGATGTCTTTTAGCTCCTTGCCGAAGTAAATCTGCGCCGCACTAGAAAAGCCATAAGCCCGCTGCCCCAAGAAAATCTGATTCATATAAATTTCCAGAATCTTGTCTTTAGTAAGCTGAGACTCAATCTCCCAGGCAAGCAGCACCTCATAGATTTTTCGACTAAAGGTCTTTTCATTGCTCAGGAAGAAATTACGCGCCACTTGCATGGTGATGGTGGACGCACCTTGAGAAAGATGTCCACGCAAATTAGTTACCGCAGCCCGCAATATGCCCACATAGTCCACGCCACCATGAGAATAGAAACGATCATCCTCAATAGCTAAAACAGCATTACGCATGCTTTGCGGAATTTCATTTAACGGAATGACCTTGCGGCGCTCCTCACCAAACTCCCCTATGAGGACTTTGTCAGCCGTATAGATACGCAACGGAGTTTTCGGGTTGTAGTCAGTTAACGCAGAGATCTTAGGCAGATTCGGTTTTGCCACCAAGAATGCATAACCCATCAGCAAGGTAATCACCAATGCAAAGACCACGCCAATAATCAACAAAGCCTTAATTAGCGGATTGCTTGAATTCTTGCGGGGTATGCCAGGTTCAACTCGTGTCTGCCGAGGACGTCTATCGGATGGACGAATGGGACGCTGGTTCACCGGCGGCTTGTCTTTTGGAGGTAAGGCCATATGTCCAAATTATAGGGTGCTTAAGCAATTTCCCTAAAAGCTCTAAAACCCTTATTTTGTAGATAGTGAAAGCTTTATTTCTGACACAGTCATCAATCTGTACCGATGGATTTTTAGCGCCCAAAACTCAAGAATGTGGGCATGCCAGCACGCCATATCTCCAGCCAATCCTTTGATGAAATTTTGAGCGACCTGGGGGACGACCCAGCCATTCCCGACCCCCATGGAATTCGCAGAACACCCTCCCAAAAAAGCACTCCCCCTAGACCCCCAAGCCAAAGCAAGGGCAACCATTTTTCAGAGTCATTAAGCCCTATTCAGATCAAAGATTTTGCCCATGCCTATGCAGGTCCAATCACTATTTTTGGGGTCCTAGTAGCTGCCGCTGGTGCATTTTTTATGGCTTATCAAGCACTAAACAATCATTCTCAAGGCACTTTAGAAGAATCTCAAAAACAGATCACTGAACTGAAAAAAGAAATCGCTCTAATGCGTGAGGAAATTCATCAAGATCAGGATGATCTATATGCGGAAATAGATGAATTAGAAGTAAGTGTTCACTTATTAAAGGAGAAAAAGCCCGAAATGCGTACTTCCAGTAAGCCTCTGGCGCCCCCTCATGAGCTAGAACTGCGTCGCTGGCGTTACCTTGGAAGCTCCCAGATGGGGGCTACTCAGCAAGCTTATTTTCATAACGGAAAAAACCATCTTGTCTTTGAGAAGGGGTCCCAGGTTTTAGGAGATTGGCGTCTAAGCACGATCGAGAAAGAGCAGGCCACTATCACGCACCCTCAAGGTAAATTTTTGGTTCTGAAAGCCATTAAAAGCCAATGAAGATCTGCGCAAAATGCATCCTAAATTACATTAAACAGCTCCCTATTTACATTGCCTTATTGATTATTTTTTCTAGCAATAAGGCCATAGGAAATTCACCGCCATCAAACCATTTATTGAATCCGATTAGCTTGCAATTTACCAATATTGAAGTAAAGGATCTTTTGCAAGTAATGGCTCAATTAGGAAATACCAACTTTTTATTGAGCGAGTCAATTCAGGGGCAAGTTTCGATCGATCTGCGAAACACTCCATGGCAAACAGCCCTTCACTCCATTCTTGCGAGTCGAGGATTAAGGCTGGTCCGCAATGGCGATATCTATTGGATTGGCCCGCATGCTGAAATCCAGGCCTTTCAGAAATTCCGCCGCGAGGATGCCGCACTACCCTTTGGTGGAGATCACATCTATAGCCCAAGACAAATTCTGATAGAAGCTCGCATAGTCGAGGCTGATGAACGCTTTGCGCGAGAGTTAGGCGTTAAGCTGGGATATCAAGCAAGTGGTCTACGGGGCAATCCAGATCAAAAGGCGGAGGGCAACATCGATTTCAGTGGCGCAGGTTTAGGTGGCTTTAATCCAGCAACCATAGCAGCAACCTTAGTCTCCAAGAACGCACGCAGCATACTTCAAGCAGAGCTTTCGGCGTTGGAATCGGATGGTCAAGGCAAAATTCTTTCCAATCCTCGCATCATGACTGGAGACCAAGTGAAAGCCACAATTGAGCAGGGCACTGAGCTCCCCTATCAAACCTCAAACCAAAATGGCAGCAAATTGCAATTTCGGAAGGCTAATTTACGCCTAGAGGTTCTCCCAAAAATTCATCCTGATGGAAAAATATCCATGCTCGTGGGTATCAATAAAGACACTGTAGGCATGAAAACTGAGTAAGGGTATGCCATAGACACAAAAAGTCTTAGCTCAGAGGTGACCGTTGAGAATGGCGGAACAGCCATCATTGGAGGCATCTTCCAAACAACCGAACGTGAGGATGAAGTCAAAGTCCCCTTATTGGGTAATATCCCCTTCATTGGCCATTTTTTTCGCCATAAGTCCAAATTACAAGATAAAACTGAGCTGCTTGTCTTTTTAACTCCGACTGTTCTCGACAAACCCTAATAAAATCAAAGGGTGAACTCTTCGACAAACAATATCTTTCTGATCGGCCTGATGGGCGCCGGAAAGTCGACCGTCGGTAAAGTCTTGGCAAAAAAATTGGGGCGTCGATTTCTGGATGCCGACCATGTTATCGAAGAGCGTTGCGGCGTAAAAATCCCTGTCATTTTCGAAATGGAAGGTGAAGAGGGCTTTAGAAAACGTGAAGCTCAAGCCATTCGAGAAATCACTGCTGAGCAAAATATTATTTTGGCAACTGGTGGAGGTGCAGTGCTTTTGCCAGAGAATCGCCAGGCATTAAGCGAGCATGGCACAGTTATTTATCTTCATGCAAACCCTATAGAGCTGTGGCATCGCACTAAAGGCGGTGAAGGTCGCCCTCTCCTTAGAAATGGTGATGCCAAAAAAATCTTAGAGAATTTATATGCCGTTCGAGATCCGCTTTATCGGGAAATCGCCGACTACGTGATTGAAACTGGAAAGCCCAGCGTTAATCAACTAGTCAACACCTTAATCATGCAGCTTGAACTTTCCGCTTAAATACGTTGGCACTATGATGAAAACACTCGAAGTTGATCTTGGTAATCGCAGCTACCCAATTTATATTGGTACAGATCTCATTGATCAAGCAAAACTCTTTAGCGGCTGCGAAAAAGCGACTTCTATTTATATCGTTAGCAACACTACTGTTGCCCCACTCTATGCCGAGCGCCTAACTAAAACGCTGAATACTTTTGGCAAGCCTGTTAGAACTATCGCATTACCGGATGGTGAGTCTTATAAGGACTGGAAAAATCTTCAACTCATTTTTGATGATCTTTTGAGATTTGGTGCTGATCGTCAAACTATGCTGGTTGCCTTGGGTGGCGGAGTGATCGGCGATATGACTGGCTTTGCTGCAGCTAGCTTCATGCGAGGTATTCGCTTCATTCAAGTTCCAACCACATTACTTGCTCAAGTTGACTCTTCAGTAGGCGGCAAGACCGGCATCAATCACCCTCTAGGTAAAAATATGATTGGCGCTTTTCACCAACCTGCTGCCGTGATTGCCGATCTCAACACTTTAAAAACGCTACCTCCAAGGGAACTCTCAGCAGGCCTTGCTGAAGTAGTCAAGCATGGCGCTATTGCTGACGCACAATTTTTAGATTGGATAGAGGCCAATGCTGCGCAATTGTTAGCTTGCAACACCGAAGCAATGGGTCATGCAGTTTTACGTTCTTGCGAAATTAAATCTGCGGTAGTTTCTGCAGACGAAAGAGAGGGTGGCATTCGTGCAACCCTGAACTTTGGTCATACTTTTGGGCACGCAATCGAAGCAGGTATGGGCTATGGCGAGTGGCTCCATGGCGAGGCAGTTGGTTGTGGCATGGTTTTGGGGGCAGATTTATCGCGCCGCCTAAATTACATCAGTGAAGCCGATGTGCGTCGTCTTACAAAAATTATTCAGTCCATGAATTTACCCACTACCCCACCAAAGTTTGGCGCAGATCGCTATATGGAACTCATGCAGGTGGATAAAAAAACTGAGGGTGGACAGATCCGTTACGTCGTTCTAGAAAAGATTGGTAAAGCCCAGATTCAGAGTGTCGCTGATGCTCAGGTCATTGAAACCTTAAGCGCCACAGGAGCTGCTTAAATTAGGGAAATTTTTATTTCTTTACCTGCCTGGGTGGTCGCAAACCCAGATAAATCGCTCAAGAGCTCCTTGCCAGTTTTCGTGTCCAGCCACAAAGGTTTGGTCATAGTGCCGGCCCAACGGTAGTGGTACCCACCCGACTTAGCGGCCACCCAAATCTCATGAAGAGGCGGCTGTGTATTGACCACGATGACGCTTTTATCCTTAAAACGAATATTGATAACATTGCCACCCTGACGCTCTACATCTAAATCAAGATCCAAAGCATCGTCAGCAGCCTCTAATGCCACCTCTATGGATTGCAATAAATTACTCCCCAGCTGATAAAACTGCTTGTCATCAATGGTTTCTACGCCTGAATTGTTCGGATTCATACTGGAGCCCTGCATGCTATATTCAATCATTCGTTTTAGAGACATTCATGATAGCGATTCTTAATAAAGCCCTCTGTTTTAGCTTTCTAATATCCCTTGTAGGGTGTGGGGTAAGAGGGCCGCTATACATGCCAAATGTGCCCCCAGTTCCGCCTGCTCCAACTGAGCCTGAGCCCAAAGGCAAACTATACCCACCCCAAACACCTGCTAGCCCAAGCAATTCTTCATCGGCCAAGTAATGACAAGTAAAGCAATTCCCCTTCCCAAGTTATCCGGATTTACCGAGCGCGATGGCAATTGGTATGCCGAAGAAATTCCACTCGCAGATCTAGCGCGAGAATTTGGGACACCGCTCTATATCTATAGCAAAAAGGCTTTGACTGAAGCCTACCAAGCCTACGACCAGGCCTGTGTTGATAGCCATGGCAAGCGTCGTGCACGCGTGCACTATGCCATGAAAGCCAATAGTAATTTGGCAGTAATCGATTGCTTTAAAAAATTAGGTGCAGGATTTGATTTAGTCAGTGGTGGCGAGTTAGCTCGAGCTTTAGCCATTGGTGCCGATCCAAAAAGTTTAGTGTTTGCCGGCGTCGGTAAATCTGCTTCTGAAATCGCTACTGCCCTCAAGGCTGGCGTCAAATGCATCAACGTTGAGTCAATTGCTGAGCTACATAAGATCAACAAGGTTGCTACTGAACTAAACTGCCGCGCCCCAATCTCATTACGAGTCAATCCCGATGTGGATGCACAAACCCATCCCTATATCTCTACGGGGCTCAAGGGCAATAAATTTGGTATCGCTTATCACGAGGTTTTAAAAACTTATCGTGAAGCGTCACAACTTTCTCAAATAGATGTGGTCGGAATTGATTGCCACATTGGCTCACAAATTACAACTACCGCTCCTTACTTAGATGCGCTCGACAAAGTTTTGGATCTTGTCGCGCAATTAAAAAAAGAGGGTATTGTTATTCACCATCTTGATCTGGGTGGTGGCCTGGGCATTTCTTATGGCGATGAAACTCCACCAGACATTACCGACTTTACAAACACCTTATTGAACCGAGTGGCTGAACGGGGTTTTGGTCATTTGGATGTTGTTCTTGAGCCTGGCAGATCTCTGGTCGGCAATGCTGGTGTTTTACTCACCACAGTCGAGTATTTAAAGCCCGGTGCTGAGAAAAACTTCTGCATCGTGGATGCTGCTATGACAGAACTCATGCGCCCCGCCCTTTATGAAGCACATCATGGCATCGTACCCGTGCAAAAGAAGGTAGCAAAAGCCCTTACTTACGATATCGTTGGCCCAGTTTGCGAATCTGGCGATTGGCTGGGGAGGGATCGACATTTAGCGGTGGAAGAAGGTGACCTACTGGCCATTCTGTCTGCTGGTGCCTATGGTTTTGTCATGGCGTCAAACTACAACACGCGACCTAAACCCGCAGAGATTATGGTTGATGGAAAAAATGCTTACGTCATTCGCGCCCGTGAAAAAACTACCGACTTATTTTCTTCGGAAACTGTTTTACCAAGTTAAAAAGATATAAAAATTTAGGTAATAAAAAACCCCGCTGCATGAGCGGGGTTTTGTTTATGAGCCATTACAAATTAATGCAAACCTGCGATGTAATCAGAAACTGCTTTCATTTCTTGATCAGAAAGCTTGGTAGCAATCGTCGTCATCTGGCTGCTATTTTTACGAACGCCTTCACGGAATGCGAGCAATTGTGCATTTGTGTATTCAGCCCATTGACCACCTAACAATGGGTACTGTGCAGGAATGCCAGCGCCGGTTGGGCTATGACAAGCAGCACAAGCTGGAACGCCCTTAGCAGCAATACCACCACGGTAAATGCTTTGACCCAATTCAATAGTGTTCTTGTCTTGCGCAACACCTTGAGAAATTGGCTGCTTAGATAAGAAGGCAGCAATATTCTGCATATCTTGTTCAGTCAAAGTAGCTGCCATACCCATCATCACAGGATTGGCTCGAGTACCTTCTTTAAAGTTTTTCAGTTGCTTGGCTGTGTAAGCTGCATGCTGTGCAGATAATTTAGGCCAAGTGCCTGTTGCACTTTGTCCCTTAGGGCCATGGCAAGTAAGACAGGCAGTAACGCCACGAGTTGAATCGCCATTGGAGTACAGTGCTTCACCGGCAGCGATATCCACTTTTGGTTTGCCTGGAACAGCAGCTTTGGCTTCAGCGGCTGGAGCAGCAGCATCAGCAGCAAAAGCTGCGCCAGAGATTCCGATCAGAGCGAAAATAGAGAAAGCCGCAAAACCAGCACGTAAGCCAGTTAATTTGGAGATTTGAGAGGTTTGACGCATTATGTTTACCTTGGCAAAAATTCCTAAAAGTGTTTGGGCCCTGCATTTACAACCTTTTACCCAACACCATGAGATATTTCATGATTTTGCGTGATTTTACAATAGCTTCTGGACATGTCTAAACTCTTTCAAGCCCGATTCGCCACTACAGTCAATGACGCCCATTGCCTGCCTGCCGCCCCCCTGCGGGAAGTGGCCTTTGCCGGTCGCTCAAATGCGGGCAAATCTAGTGCCCTAAACGTCCTTTGCAATCAAAAAAGGCTCGCTTTTGCTAGTAAAACCCCGGGGCGCACCCAACATATCAACTATTTTGGGGTTTTTGCAAAAGAGGATTTATTGGGTTATCTGGTCGACTTGCCTGGATATGGCTATGCGGCCGTCAACCATGAGACCAAATACCACTGGAATACCCTCCTAAGCGACTATCTGCAGGAGCGGGAGCAGCTTGTAGGCATGATCCTCATTGTCGACTCTAGGCGTGGAATAACTGATCTAGACGAGCAAATGATCCAGTGGTTTGTGCCTACCGGCAAACCAATTCACGTTTTACTTAGCAAATGCGACAAACTCAACAAAAGTGAATGTAAGCACGCCCTAGAGGCTGTTCGCAAACAATTACAGCAATATGACCCAGCGCTGCCTGACGGCAATGGTGAATCCAAGCAACTTACGGCACAATTATTTTCTAGCACCAAGCGCATTGGCCTAGAAGAGGCCGACAATATTGTTATCAAATGGCTATTTGAAGCAGAGACCAAAGAAGATGAAATCACCAATTAATTCATTGCTTAATTTTCCAGGGCACCGTCCTCGCCGTATGCGTCGTGATGATTGGTCTCGCCGCCTCATGCAAGAAAACAGTGTTTCTGCAAATGATCTGATCTATCCAGTGTTTTTACTTGAAGGTCAGGGCAAATCTGAAGCTGTTGCCTCGATGCCTGGCGTCAATCGTGTTTCCTTAGATCTACTTTTCCCAATTGCACAAGAATGCGTTGACTTGGGAATTCCGGTTCTTGCGCTCTTTCCAGTGATTGATGCTGCACTTAAAACACCCGACGGCAAAGAAGCCTTTAATCCAAAGGGTCTCATTCCGACTACCGTTCGCGAACTAAAAGCACGTTTTCCTAATTTAGGCATCATGACTGATGTAGCACTCGACCCCTATACCAGTCACGGACAAGATGGCGTACTCGACGAACAAGGTCGTATTCTCAATGATGAGACAACTGCAATCTTGGTTAAGCAAGCTATTGCACAAGCAGAAGCTGGTGTCGATATCGTTGCACCATCAGACATGATGGATGGCCGCATCGGAAAAATTCGTGAAGCGCTTGAACAAAAGCAATTGATTCACACTCGCATCATGGCCTACTCCGCTAAATATGCCTCCGCTTTTTATGGTCCGTTTAGAGATGCCGTAGGCTCCGCAAAAAACCTTGGTAAGGCTGATAAAAAAACGTATCAAATGGATTGCGCCAATGGCGATGAGGCTTTGCGGGAAGTTGCACTCGATATTAGCGAAGGTGCCGATATGGTCATGGTCAAGCCTGGCATGCCGTACTTAGATATTGTGCGTCGTGTAAGAGAAGAATTTGATTACCCAACGTATGCATACCAAGTAAGTGGCGAATACGCCATGCTCAAGGCCGCCGCACAAAATGGTTGGCTAGATCACGATGCCGTCATGATGGAATCATTACTCGCATTTAAGCGTGCTGGTGCAGATGGTGTGCTGACTTACTTCGCACTCGAAGCGGCACGGCTAATTAAAGCGGCCAATAAAAGATAAGAAATTATTAATTACTTATCTGCTTTATAACTGCTTTAATTTTTCAAAACATTCTTGAGGCGCTCAACAAAGCGCTGTGGTGGCATGTAGCCAATCACTCGCTGATCTTTTAGCTCTTCCGAATATAGATTAAAAATCAATATTCCTGGTGGGCCAAATAACCCAAAGCGCTTAAGCAATGCCTGGTTCTCTGGGCTATTAGCAGTGACATCTGCTTGCAATAAAACAAACTGGTTTAGCTCTTTGCTAACCTCCGGATTTGCAAAAGTATTCACTTCCATTTCCTTGCAACTGATACACCAATCCGCATAAAAATCGAGGAGTACTAATTTCTTTTCTGCTTGCGCTTTGCTAAGTTGTGCATCAAGTTCCGCCGGTGACTGAATTACTACAAAAGATAAATCTCCGACCCGATGAATGCCTTGACCATAGATTGATTTAACCGATCCGGTGGATTCATTTTTCTGAATTAATGGTGAAGCAATCCATGCGGCAGTTGCCACCAATAAAACTCCTAGGGTGCGCTGTAACCAAACCATCCAGATACCCGTCGAGGGAATCAAGATGCGGGCCTCAATCGCAATAAAGAGGAGCGGCAACCCCATTCCTAGGGCCATTACAAAGAGTAGTCCTGCGCCCAGGCTCATAGAGCCAGTTTGCGCAATAAAGGCCAGAACACCTGCTAGAGGGGCTGTAATGCATGGGCTAGCCACTAAGGTTGAGATACCGCCTAAAGCAAAAGCACCAAATGCGCTGCCGCCCTTTTGGCGTCCCGCCAACTTATCGATATGCTGATGCCATGATTGCGGTAAACGCAGGTCGTACAGACCAAACAAGCTGCCTGAAAGAGCCACAAGCAATAAGGCAAAAGTAGCCAGGGCAAATGGGCTTTGTAGGGCACGTTGCACACTACCGCCTAGGGCCGCCATGAGCACCCCAGCCAAAGCATAGACCAAGGCCATACCCAAGACGTAGGCCAGAGCCAGGATACTGGCACGACCCTTAGAAATGGCTTTGCCACCCTGAGTACCGAAGATGACGCTCGACAAAATAGGGAGCATCGGCAGCACACAAGGCGTAAACGCCAATGCCAGCCCCAAAACAAAGAAGGCTAAAAATAAATAAGCAGTAGATGTGTTTTCTAAAAAACGTCCGATTGCATTCACATCATCACGTTCACGCCATAAATCCGCCAAGCTGAATTGACTACCCTCCCCACTTGCTTGAGTATGAATTGAGTTGGCGCCATCCAAGATATCTGGTATCGGAGCTGCTTTCACGCTAGGACCTGCCAACAAAAATTTGAGGGTCATAGGTGGGTAACAAATGCCAGCCTCTGCACACCCCTGAAGAGTGATCTCTAAATGAATGGGTTGCCCAATTACAGGTTTGACATCTAGAAAAACTAAAAATGGCTCTTTATAAACCTGTAGTTTTTTCTGAAAAGTTTCATCAAATTTCTCTACACCCTTTGCTAGCTCAGGCCTGATATTACTTAGCTTTCCAGGCTGATTTCCCGCTTGGAACTTAAGAGATTCTTGGTAAATGTAATAGCCTTTGGCAGGCAAAAATTCCAACTCAATCTGATTCGAATTCTCCAGCCACGTAGCCTCCACTCGAAATGCTTTTTCTGGAGGCAAGAAATCTTGCGCAGCAAATACTTGCGCAGATAGCAGTAGCAATAGCGCAAAAATCTTTGTCAGAAAAGAATGTAATTTCATGACTTCGAATTTACCTCAGACTCGACCCACTTGCCGTATTGCATTTCATATTGCTCCGGGGGAAAAGCCAATATTTCTGGAAGTTCATATGGGTGTGCGCTTTGTATAAAAGCAGAGATCTCAGCCCATTTCGCCAGGGTGGTTTTTGCAGACAACAAAACCTCTTGCTCCTCACAAACCTTACCTTCCCAGCGGTAAATTGAGCGAACTCCTTCAGTAATTTGTACACAAGCCGCTAGATTCTGCTCAACCAAGGCACGAGCCAAGCTTCTAGCGGCCTCCATATTCGGAAGGCTAGTTACAACCACCAAAAGCTTGCTGGGATTGATGGGATTGACTGGGGAGGTTTCAGACATTCTGTATTTATAACCTGATAAGCAAAAAAGCCAGACCGAGGCCTGGCTTTTTTATCGCAACTGAGAGACTTAAGCCTCTTCAGCTACTGCCGCTGTTTCTTCAACTTCTGGGCGATCTACCAACTCAACCAAAGCCATTGGTGCATTGTCGCCATGACGGAAGCCAAACTTCAAAATACGAAGGTAGCCACCTGGACGTGTTGCGTAACGTGGGCCAAGTTCTGTAAAGAGCTTAGTCACGATATCGCGATCACGAGTACGATTAAATGCTAGGCGACGGTTTGCTAAGTTGTCTTTTTTACCCAAGGTAATCAAAGGCTCCACAACCATGCGCAATTCTTTTGCTTTTGGCAAAGTCGTTTTAATGACTTCGTGCTCCAAGAGTGAATTGGACATGTTGCGCAGCATCGCCAAGCGATGTGATGATGTTCTGTTTAGTTTGCGTAAGCCGTTTCCGTGACGCATGATGCTTCCTTTCTAATTATTTCTCGAGGTTAGCTGGAGGCCAGCTTTCGAGTTTCATGCCAAGACTTAAGCCACGAGCCGCCAAAACATCTTTAATTTCATTCAAAGATTTGCGACCTAGATTAGGCGTCTTCAACAATTCATTCTCTGTACGTTGAATCAAGTCACCGATGTAGTAAATATTCTCAGCCTTCAAGCAGTTTGCAGAGCGCACTGTTAACTCGAGGTCATCTACCGGACGCATCAACATTGGATCAACCATTGAAGAGCGGCTTGGTGCCATATCACCAGAAACTTCGCTGCTCTCAAGAGCTGCGAATACAACTAACTGATCAACCAAGATGCTAGCTGCCTGACGAATTGCTTCTTCAGGAGACAACACACCATTCGTTTCGATAGTCATTACTAAACGATCGAGGTCGGTACGTTGCTCAACACGAGCAGACTCAACAGCATAACTAACACGGCTTACCGGACTGAATGAAGCATCCAATACGATGCGGCCAATAATCTTCGTTGCTTCGTCGCTATATTGACGTACGTTACCTGGGACATAGCCACGGCCTTTTTCTACCTTGATCTGCATGTCCAACTTACCACCTGCTGACAGGTGAGCGATCACATGGTCAGGGTTCATGATTTCTACATCATGTGGCAAATCGATATCTTTTGCAGTAACAAGGCCTGGGCCTTCTTTACGCAAATTGATAGTAACTTCGTCACGTGACTGCAACTTAAATACAATACCTTTGAGGTTCAACAAGAGGTTTACAACGTCCTCTTGAACTCCATCTAATGTGGAGTACTCATGAACAACACCAGCAATAGCTACTTCAGTTGGCGCATAACCAACCATCGAGGACAAGAGTACGCGACGTAATGCATTTCCGAGTGTGTGGCCATAGCCACGCTCGAACGGCTCCATAACAACCTTAGCTTGGTTGGCGGTAAGCGCTTCAACAGAAATAATCTTTGGCTTGAGCAAATTTGTTTGCATATTTTTTCCTTGAGAGTGCCTAATTAACGTGAATACAATTCGACGATCAAACTTTCATTAATTTCACCGCTAATATCTTCGCGGTCAGGCACTTGCTTAAATGTTCCTTCCAGCTTGGCTGCGTCAACTGATACCCAAGTAACAGCCGCCATTTGTCCAACCAAATTGAGAGATTCTGTAATACGGGCTTGCTTCTTCGCTTTTTCACGAATCGCAACTACATCACCAGGTTTAACCTGAATTGATGGAATATTTACAGGCTGGCCATTGAGCAAAATTGCGCAATGAGAAACCAACTGACGTGCTTCAGCGCGAGTAGAACCAAAACCCATGCGATAAACCACGTTATCCAAACGTGACTCGAGCAATTGGAGCAATGTTTCACCAGTGTTGCCCTTACGACGCTCAGCTTCTGCGAAGTAACGACGGAATTGACGCTCTAATACGCCATAGATACGCTTAACCTTTTGCTTTTCACGCAATTGATTACCGTAATCAGATGTTCTTGAGCCAGATGTGCGTCCATGTTGACCAGGCTTAGTATCTAACTTGCACTTGTCTGACAGGGCGCGACGTGCGCTCTTTAAAAATAAGTCGGTACCTTCCCGACGTGCTAATTTGGCCTTAGGCCCTAAGTAACGTGCCACGATGCTTTCCTTTCTTTGCCGCAGTCTTGCGACCGGCGGTGAGTTCGCCCTTTAAATCAGGCGAACAGTGGGCTTTAATAAAAAACTACTGAAACTGTTGTACTGCCAACTTCCAAGCTTAGATACGACGACGCTTTGGAGGACGGCAACCGTTATGTGGAACTGGAGTTACGTCTTGAATCTCAGTGATCTTGATGCCTAATGAGTTCAATGCACGAACTGCTGATTCACGACCTGGGCCTGGGCCTTTGATCTGAACTTCCAAGTTCTTAATACCGCATTCAATTGCTACCTTACCAGCAACTTCTGCAGCTACTTGAGCAGCAAAAGGAGTTGATTTACGTGAGCCTTTGAAGCCCTGGCCGCCAGAAGTTGCCCATGAAAGCGCATTTCCTTGACGATCAGTGATCGTAATAATGGTGTTATTAAAAGAAGCGTGAACGTGTGCAATACCGTCAGCAACGTTCTTTTTAACTTTCTTACGAGCGCGCTGTGAAGCGGCTGCAGCAGATTTTTGTTGTGCCATGTCAATAAACTTTCTTGATTATTTCTTTAGTTGCACGCCAGACTTACGTGGGCCCTTACGGGTGCGCGCATTAGTCTTGGTACGCTGACCACGTACAGGCAAGCCCTTGCGATGACGTACGCCACGATAGCAACCTAAGTCCATCAAACGCTTGATGCTCATAGTTACTTCACGACGAAGGTCACCTTCGGTAATGAATTTACCCACTTCATCACGCAACTTTTCCAAGTCACCGTCAGTAAGGTCTTTCACTTTTTTGTCGATTGCAACACCTGTGGTTTCACAAATTTTGCGAGCACGAGTTGTGCCAATACCAAAAATTGCTGTTAAACCGATAACAGTATGTTGATGATTTGGGATATTTACCCCAGCGATACGTGCCATGAGATTTCCTCTTAATTAACCAGATCAGCCTTGACGCTGCTTATGACGTGCGTCTGAAGAACAGATCACGCGCACAACGCGTTTGCGCTTAATGATCTTGCAATTTCTGCAAATACACTTAACGGATGCTAAAACTTTCATAACTCACCTCTTAAAAATAGGTACTACTTAATCTTTACTTCGCACGGAAAATGATTCTGGCGCGTGTCAGGTCGTAAGGAGTCATCTCCACCGTCACCTTATCTCCCGGCAAAATACGGATGTAGTGCATCCGCATCTTTCCAGAAATGTGCCCAAGAACCACATGTCCGTTTTCCAGCTTCACGCGAAACATCGCGTTCGGCAAATTCTCTACAACTTCTCCCGCCATCTGAATTACATCGTCTTTAGACATTCAGTTAAGCGCCCATCTTAAAGTTGGCTTTTTTCATCAAAGAGCCGTACTGCTGCTGCATAACGAATGACTGAACTTGAGCCATGAAATCCATTGCAACAACCACAATAATCAACAATGAAGTACCGCCGAAATAAAACGGCACGTTGTACTTCAATACCAAGAATTCTGGCAACAAGCAAACCAGAACCATATAAATAGAACCCGCTAGAGTCAAACGCACCAAGATCTTATCGATGTAACGTGCTGTTTGGTCACCTGGACGAATACCTGGAACGAATGCGCCACTCTTCTTCAAATTCTCAGCAGTCTCACGGCTATTAAATACCAATGCTGTATAGAAGAAACAGAAGAAAATAATCGCAGCTGCGTACAGAATCGTGTACACAGGTTGGCCTGGAGCCAAAGTTGCAGCCAAGTCCTTAATCATTCTGCTGAACATATTGGTTGGCTCGCCTGATGTGAACCAGCCAGCAATCGTTGCAGGAAACAAAATAATTGAAGAAGCAAAAATTGGAGGGATAACGCCTGCCATATTCAACTTCAATGGGAAGTAAGAAGATTGGCCGCCGTAGATCTTGTTGCCAACTTGACGCTTAGCGTAATTCACCAAGATACGACGCTGACCGCGCTCTACAAACACTACAAAATAAGTCACTGCCACGCAAATTACAACAATAAGCAATGCGGAAACAATGTTCATTGAGCCAGTACGCACTAGCTCTAATAAGCTTGCCAAAGCATTTGGCAAACCAGAAACAATACCGCCAAAAATGATGATAGAAATACCGTTACCCAAACCACGTTCAGTAATTTGCTCGCCTAGCCACATCAAAAACATCGTGCCAGTCACCAAAGTAACTACAGTATTCAGTTCAAACATTAAACCTGGATTGATAACCAAACCTGGTTGAGCTTGCAAGGCAACAGAAATACCTAATGCCTGGAATGTAGCCAAGAACACAGTACCGTAGCGTGTGTACTGAGTAATCTTGCGCTGTCCAGCTTGACCTTCTTTTTTCAAAGACTCCAAGGATGGCACAACAATAGTCATTAACTGCATGATGATCGATGCAGAAATGTAAGGCATGATTCCCAAAGCAAATACAGTAAAGCGAGATAAAGCACCGCCTGAAAATAGATTGAACATTCCCAAGATGCCATCTTTTTGGCCTGAGAACAACTGTGCCAATTGGTCCGGATCAATTCCAGGAACAGGAATATGCGCACCCAAACGGAACACGAGCAAAGCCAACACCAGGAAGACTAAGCGTTGGCGTAATTCGCCAAACTTGCCACCTGATGCTGCGGTGCTTGCGTTATTGGTAGGTGCTAATGCCATATCTACTAAAAACCTATTAAGCCAATTCAACCAGTTTGCCGCCAGCCGCTTCAATAGCTGCTTTAGCACCAGCAGTTGCTGTGATGCCCTTGAGGGTTACAGCAATCTTGAGTTCACCAGTCTTGATAACTTTCACTGCATTGATCTGCTCACCAGCAAAACCATGAGCCTTCAATACCAATAAGTCCACTTCTGGCAAATTGATTTTTGCTAAGTCGTTCAAAGTAATTTGACCAACATGACGACGTGTCAAAGACACGAAACCGCGTTTTGGCAAACGACGATACATAGGCATCTGACCGCCTTCAAATCCAACCTTGTGGAAACCACCAGAACGGGATTTTTGACCTTTGTGACCACGGCCAGCAGTTTTGCCAAGACCAGAACCAATGCCGCGACCAACGCGACGACGGTTTTTCTTGGAGCCTTCTGCAGGTTTAATTGTGTTGAGTTGCATATTCTTCGCCTATTTACTTGCTAGTTATTAGCCAATGACTTTAACTAGATAAGAAACTTTATTAATCATGCCGCGAACAGCTGGAGTGTCTTCCAATTCAGAAACAGAATTGATGCGACCAAGGCCTAAGCCACGTACAGTTGCACGATGGCTTTCGCGTGTACCGATCAAGCTGCGTACTAATTGCAGTTTGACTTTGGAGTTAGATGTTGTCATTTATTGATTCCTAATCTTTAGGTCTTAGCCGAGAATCTCTTCAACTGACTTACCGCGCTTAGCAGCAATCTCAGCAGGAGTACTCATCTTGCTCAAACCATCAATGGTTGCACGAACCAAGTTGTATGGGTTTGTTGAGCCGAGTGACTTAGCAACCACGTTCGTTACACCCATTACGTCGAAAATCGCACGCATTGGGCCGCCAGCAATAATTCCAGTACCGTCTTTAGCTGGAGAAATCAAAACGCGTGATGCGCCATGTTGACCAGTAACAGTGTGCTGCAAAGTACCTTTACGCAAGGAAACTTTGATCATCTTGCGACGAGCTTCGTCCATTGCTTTTTGAACAGCAACTGGAACTTCTTTAGATTTTCCTTTGCCCATGCCGATGCGGCCATCGCCATCGCCAACTACTGTGAGTGCAGCGAAGCCGAGAATACGACCACCCTTAACCACTTTAGTTACACGATTAACAGCAATCATCTTCTCGCGAAGACCATCATCACGCTCTTCGTTTTGCATCTTAGTTTGCATTTTTGCCATGTTTTTTCCTAAACCCTATTAGAACTTCAGGCCGGCTTCACGCGCAGCTTCAGCTAAGGCCTTAATACGGCCGTGGTAACGATGACCGGAACGATCAAATGCAACATCAACAACGCCTGCCTTAACAGCACGCTCAGCAACTAACTTGCCGATTTGTTTAGCCGCTTCAGCGTTACCGCCGTTTTTGATCGCTTGGCGCATATCTTTTTCCATTGTTGAAGCAGCTGCTACAACCTTGGTTCCGCATGGGCTATAAACCTGAGCAGAAATATGGGAGTTGCTACGGATAACTGTTAAGCGATTTGCCAATGCTTCGGCAATGCGAATACGAGTCTGCCTAGCGCGTCTTTGTCTGGATTCGTCTTTATTCATTTTCTAATCTCGCTTACTTCTTCTTAGTTTCTTTCAGATGCACAACCTCATCCACGTAGCGAACACCTTTGCCCTTATATGGCTCTGGTGAACGGTATGCGCGAACTTCAGCTGCGACCTGGCCAACTTGCTGCTTGTTGGAACCTTTAATGATGATTTCTGTTTGCGATGGAGTCTCAGCCTTCACACCCTTTGGCAGGTTGTAAATAATGTCGTGTGAGAAACCCAACTGCAATTTCAATGTTTCGCCCTGAGCAGCAGCACGGTAACCAACGCCTACCAAGCTAAGCTTGCGCTCAAAGCCAGTAGTTACGCCAACAACCATGTTGTTAACCAAAGCACGGGCAGTACCTGACTGAGCACCAGCTTCTGGTGTGTCGTTATTCAAAACAACTGTCAGTACGCCATCTTCTTGTTTCAAACCAACAGAAGGATGCAAGTTATGTGTCAAAGTGCCCAATGGACCTTTAACAGTAATGTTTGCACCGTTGATGCTGATCTCAGCGCCCTTAGGAACTGGAATTGGTGATTTACCTACGCGGGACATATTTCGCTCCTTAAGCTACGTAGCAAATAACTTCGCCGCCCACGCCTGTTGCACGTGCTTTACGGTCTGTCATTACGCCTTGAGGGGTTGAAATAATTGCAATGCCCAAGCCATTCATTACTTCTGGAATGTCATGACGGCCTTTATAGATACGCAGACTTGGTGTCGAAACACGGTCAATACGCTCGATAACAGGACGGCCTGCATAGTATTTGAGATCAATGTGGAGCACTGGTTTAGCTGCCTCACCTTTGACTTCGAAACTTTCAATATAGCCTTCATCTTGCAAAACTTTTGCGATGGCTACTTTAACTTTTGACGACGGCATCAAGACTACGGGTTTCTGCACTGCTTGCGCATTGCGGATCCTTGTCAACATGTCGGCGATTGGATCGCTGATACTCATGAGTTCTCCTAATTCTTTCGCCGCTTACCAGCTGGCCTTGGTTAAACCGGGGATTTCGCCACGGAAGGCGATTTCACGAATCTTGCTACGGGCCAAACCGAATTTACGGAATGTGCCACGTGGACGACCGGTTAATGAACAACGATTTCTTTGACGAATCGGGCTTGCGTTACGTGGAAGTGCCTGTAGCTTCAAGCGAGCTTCATAGCGCTCTTCATCGCTGCGTGATTGATCAGCAATGATCGCTTTGAGTTCAGCACGCTTGGCAGCGTACTTCTCTACAGTTTTTGCGCGCTTATTCTCGCGCTCAATTAGGGATAGTTTTGCCACGTTAGCCTCTTAATTGCGGAAAGGGAATTTGAATGCCGCCAACAAAGCTTTTGCTTCTTCGTCGGTTTTAGCAGTCGTCGTAATACTGATATTGAGACCACGGAGGGCATCAATTTTGTCGTATTCGATTTCAGGGAAAATGATCTGTTCTTTAACGCCGATGTTGTAGTTGCCGCGGCCGTCAAATGCTTTACCAGAAATACCGCGGAAGTCGCGTACGCGTGGCAATGCAACAGTAACGAAACGATCCAAAAATTCGTACATGCGTGCACCACGCAATGTCACCATGGCACCGATTGGATAGCCTTGACGAATCTTGAAACCTGCAATCGCTTTTTTAGCTTTAGTTACCACTGGCTTTTGACCTGCAACCTTAGTTAAATCGCCAACTGCATTTTCGATAATTTTCTTGTCGTTCACTGCATCGCCCAAGCCCATGTTCAGGGTAACTTTGGTGATACGTGGAACTTCCATTACAGATTTGTAACCAAATTTGGTGATCAAATCTGCAACTACTTTAGATTGATAGTGTTCTTGAAAACGTGTGCTCATAATTTCTCCGTGCCCCTTATGCGCTTAAAGTTGCGCCAGTAGTTTTGAGGAAACGCTGCTTTTTACCGTCAACGAGTTTGATACCAACACGTGATGGTTTGCCGTTACCGTCAACCAAAGCCACATTAGAAATGTGAACAGGCATCGTCTTGTCAATCATGCCGCCAGTAACACCGGCCGCTGGATTTGGCTTAACGCTCTTTTTGTAAATATTTACGCCTTCGATCACTAACTTGTTCTCGAGAACGGCAGTAACAGTTCCTTGCTTGCCCTTATCGCGGCCAGTCAACAGAACTACGGAATCACCTTTACGAATCTTTTTCATATCAGCCTCTTAAATAACTTCGGGGGCGAGAGAAACGATCTTCATGAACTTTTCAGTACGCAACTCACGCGTTACTGGTCCAAAGATACGTGTGCCAATTGGCTCTAACTTAGCGTTGAGCAATACCGCAGCGTTGCCATCGAACTTAATCAATGAACCATCTGGACGGCGAACACCCTTAGCTGTTCTTACAACAACAGCGTTATAAATATCACCTTTTTTTACACGGCCACGTGGAGCAGCAGACTTAACGCTGACTTTGATGACATCACCGATACTGGCGTAACGACGCTTAGAGCCGCCTAATACCTTGATGCACAACACTTCACTAGCGCCTGTGTTATCGGCAACCTGTAATCTACTTTCGGTTTGTATCATTTCTAATCCCCAACTTATTAGCCAAAGGCAAACAGTCTTGGTTCCGTCTATGGGCTTTAACGAAAGCTAAAACCCGGAATTAATGAAAAACACTGCTTCTCCAATAAAACTAGAGAAGCCTTCTATTCTACTACGTAAAACAGGGATTTGGGAAGAATCTTCGCCAAAATCCCGAATATTTCTTTAAATACCCTTTGAAGCCTCAACCAAACGGGTCACAACCCAAGATTTAGTGCGTGAAATTGGCTTAGATTCAGCAATTTCAACGGTATCACCCATCTTATATGTGCCAGCTTCGTCATGCGCATGGTACTTTTTAGACTGGCCAACATACTTACCAATCACTGGATGCTTAACTTGACGCTCAACCAACACCGTCACAGTTTTTTGCATTTTGTCGCTAACAACACGTCCCACGAGGGTACGGCGCAAGGGTTTAGATAATTCTGTCATATCCCTTTTTCCTTATTTCTGTGCAGTCTTTTGGGCGATAAAAGTCTTCACACGAGCGATATCGCGCTTATTTTTACCCAATTGGCTGGTATTTGTGAGTTGCTGAGTACCTTTTTGCATGCGGAGCTTAAAACCGGTCTTAAGCAACTCGGTCAACTCTGCATTCAAAGCGTTCAGATCTTTTGAAGCTAATTCTGTATTTTTCATAATCTCTATCCCGATCAACCTAAGTGGCGAATCACGAAAGTGGTCTGTAAAGGCAACTTAGCAGCAGCCAGCTTGAAAGCTTCGCGCGCCAATTGCTCATCAACACCGTCCATCTCGTAGAGCACTTTGCCTGGTTGAATTTCAGCTACGTAGTACTCTGGGTTACCTTTACCGTTACCCATACGTACTTCAGCAGGTTTTTGTGAAATTGGCTTATCTGGGAAAATGCGAATCCAAATACGGCCACCACGTTTAATGTGACGAGTCATTGCACGACGTGCTGACTCAATTTGACGAGCAGTCAAACGACCACGGCCAACGGCCTTCAATCCAAAGTCACCAAAGGCTACAGAACTACCGCGTGTTGCCACGCCAGTGTTACGGCCTTTTTGTTCCTTACGATACTTGCGACGCTTTGGTTGTAGCATGCTTACTCTCCTGACTTCTGCGTATCTGCGGCAGGTGTTTCAACCTTACGCACACGCTTTACTGCTGGTTTAGCAGCAACTAATGGCTTGTCTGTGCCAGCGGCTGGTTTACGAGCAGCTGTCTTGCTTGGAGCACGACGAGTTTTCTTTTCTTCGGCAGCTGGTTCAGTAGCTTGTGCGGCAACTTGAGCTTCTGCACCACGACCCAATGTGTCACCTTTGTATACCCAAACTTTTACACCGATGATGCCGTATGTTGTTTCCGCTTCAGAAGTTGCGTAATCAATATCAGCCTTCAATGTATGAAGTGGAACGCGACCTTCACGGTACCATTCGCGACGAGCAATCTCAGCACCGTTCAAACGACCTGATGACATGATCTTGATACCTTGTGCGCCAAGACGCATTGCATTTTGCATTGCACGCTTCATTGCACGACGGAACATAATGCGCTTCTCTAACTGTTGAGTAATAGAGTCAGCAATCAATTGCGCATCAACTTCTGGCTTGCGAATTTCTTCGATGTTCACATGAACAGGAACGCCCATACGCTTTTGTAATTCGCGGCGGAGCACTTCAATATCCTCGCCCTTTTTACCAATTACAACGCCTGGACGTGAGCTATAAATAGTGATGCGTGCATTCTTCGCAGGACGCTCGATCACCACTTTGCTTACGGAAGCATTTTTCAACTTCTTCTTCAAATAGCTGCGGACATCTACGTCCTCTTTCAGCATCTTTGCGAAGTCAGTATTGTTTGCATACCAACGTGATGTCCAATTCTTCGTTACCGCGAGTCGGAATCCGGTGGGGTTTATCTTTTGGCCCATATATTTCCTTAGTTACTCAAGGTCACGCTAATGTGACAAGTTTGTTTTTCAATTTGATTGCCACGACCCTTAGCGCGTGCGGTAAAGCGCTTCAATGAAGTGCCTTTATCAACAATAATTGCTGAAACCTTGAGCTCATCAATGTCGGCACCTTTATTGTGTTCAGCATTGGCCACTGCGGACTCAACCACTTTTTTCACAATGAAGGCAGCTTTCTTGGGGCTGAAGTTCAAAATGTTTAATGCGCGAGCAATCGGCAAACCACGGATTTGGTCTGCGACCAAACGTGTCTTTTGCGCAGAAATGCGGGCACCCTTGTGAATAGCTTTAACTTCCATCATCATCCCCTTACTTCTTCGTTACTTTCTTGTCAGCAGCGTGACCTTTGAAAGTACGGGTCAAGGCAAATTCGCCTAACTTATGACCCACCATGTTTTCTGATACATATACCGGAACGTGTTGACGACCGTTATGTACAGCAATCGTCAGACCAATAAAGTCTGGGAGGATTGTTGAACGGCGTGACCAAGTTTTGATCGGCTTCTTGTCTTTGTTGGCTTGAGCAACTTCAACTTTTTTTACTAAGCTGGCGTCGCAGAATGGGCCTTTTTTAGCTGAACGTGTCATATCTATTTATCCTTATCGCTTAACGTTTTTGACGACGTTGAACGATCATCGAAGTTGTACGCTTATTGCGACGTGTGCGATAACCTTTGGTTGGAGTGCCCCATGGAGATACAGGTACGCGGCCTTCGCCAGTTCTACCTTCACCACCACCGTGTGGGTGATCTACTGGGTTCATTGCCACACCGCGAACGGTTGGGCGAATACCACGCCAGCGATTTGCACCTGCTTTACCAATTTGACGCAAGCTGTGCTCTTCGTTACCAACTTCACCAATAGTGGCGCGGCACTCAATCAGAACACGGCGAACTTCACCGGAGCGCAAACGCACTTGAGCGTATACACCCTCACGAGCCAACAATACTGCTGAACCACCGGCGGAACGCGCAACTTGCGCACCTTTGCCTGGCATGATTTCTACACAGTGAATAGTGCTACCAACTGGAATATTACGAATAGGCAAGTTATTACCAGATTTGATTGGCGCTTCAGAGCCATTCATGATTGCTTGGCCAACGGTCATGCCTTTAGCGGCAGGGATGTAACGACGCTCGCCATCAGCAAACACGATCAATGCAATATTTGCACTGCGGTTTGGATCGTATTCCAAGCGCTCAACTTTTGCTGGAATGCCATCTTTGTCGTTGCGTTTAAAGTCAACAACACGATAGTGATGCTTATGACCACCACCCTTATGACGGGTAGTGATATGACCATTATTGTTACGACCCGCTTTTTGGAATTGTGGCTCTACCAACGCTGCAAAAGGCTTACCTTTGTGCAGGTCAGGATTTACCACCTTGACCATTGAACGACGACCTGGTGAGGTCGGTTTTGTCTTCATCAAAGGCATGATTAATTCGCCTCCGCTTCAAAGTTAATTTCTTGACCTGGCTTCAAATTCACATAGGCCTTCTTAGCGTGGTCACGACGACCTTCAAAACGGCCATAGCGCTTTGGCTTACCTTTTTGATTCACGATTTGAACTGAGTCAACTTGCACTTTGAAGAGCAATTCAACTGCTTGTTTCACGTCGGTCTTGTTAGCGTCGCGAGCAACTTGGAAAACTACTTGTTCGTTTTTCTCTGCAACCATAGTTGCTTTCTCAGAAATAACGGGACCAAGCAGAACCTTCATCAGGTTGTGATCGTTTTTACGGACTTGGCTCATTTCAGCAACTCCTCAATTTTTGCGATCGCTGCTTTGCTTACCAATACTTTTTTGTATTGAACCAAAGCTAATGGATCAGCGTGCTGTGGCTCAACCACGGCAACTTTATGCAAGTTACGTGATGCCAAGTACAAATTCTCGCTAACTTGATCAACGATGATCAAGACTGAATCCAAGCCCATTGCTTTCACTTTTTCAGCTAAAACTTTAGTCTTTGGAGCATCAAGATTGAATTGATCAACAACATTCAAACGACCTTCGCGAGCTAATTGAGACAAAATAGATCTCATACCAGCGCGATACATTTTCTTGTTTACTTTTTGGCTGAAATTCTCTTCTGGAGAATTCGGGAATATACGACCACCTCCACGCCACAGCGGGGAAGAGCTCATACCAGCACGGGCACGACCAGTGCCTTTTTGACGCCAAGGTTTCTTGGTTGTGTGCTTAACTTGCTCACGGTCTTTTTGTGCACGGTTACCGCTACGTGCATTCGCTTGGTACGCCACTACAACTTGGTGTACCAATGCTTCGTTATATTCACGTTCGAATACTTCTGGTGAAGCTTGTACGCCTGCACCTAAAGTACCGTTGTCCTGGAGAAGCTTAAGTTCCATATTCGCTCTCCTTATTTCTTCTTCAACGGTGTCTTCACCGCTGGAGTAACAATAACTTTACCGCCTAGGGCGCCTGGAATAGCGCCTTTAACCATGATGAGATTGCGTTCTGCATCAATGCGTGCGATGACTAAATTTTGAACTGTACGTGTAACGTCACCCAAGTGACCGGTCATACGCTTACCAGGGAAAACACGACCTGGATCTTGCGCCATACCGATTGAGCCTGGTACGTTATGTGAACGTGAGTTACCGTGGGATGCACGACCAGAAGCGAAGTGATAACGCTTGATGGTGCCTGCGTAGCCCTTACCGATAGATACGCCTTGTACGTCCACCTTTTGACCAGCAGTAAACGCAGTGTCAGCAGGAATTACTTGTCCTGGTGTCATTTCTGCGATTTTTGCTGCATCTAATTGGAATTCGTTGAGAGCGTTACCAGCCATCACTCCTGCTTTAGCGAAGTGACCAGCCATTGCTTTGGTAACGCGAGTAGCTCTACGTGTGCCATGTGCCAACTGGATAGCGTCATAGCCATCAGTTGCCTGGGTCTTGATTTGAGCGACTCTGTTGTCACTCACGTCGATTACGGTGACAGGAATCGCTTCCCCTTCGTCCGTAAATAGACGGGTCATGCCGACCTTGCGGCCGATTAAGCCTAAGCTCATATTCATGCTCCACGCCGACTTCGATTGGTCGGCAAAATTAATTTAAGTGATTTACAAGTAAAAGTACTTCTAAATCAATAACTTACAACGTTTTTAATGCTGATAAAACCAAGATTTTCGCCCAAATTATTGAGCGAAGCCTTAGATTCTATCCCGAAATACCGATCTTGACAAGCAAAAAGACCGGAAACAACAAATTACTGCAACTTAATTTCGACGTCCACGCCTGCTGGGAGGTCTAATTTCATCAAAGCATCTACGGTTTTCTCTGTAGGATCAACGATATCCATCAAACGGAGATGGGTACGGATCTCTAACTGATCGCGAGATGTCTTGTTCACGTGTGGTGAACGCAAGATATCAAAACGCTCGATACGGGTTGGCAAAGGCACTGGACCCTTAACCACCGCACCAGTACGCTTAGCTGTATCAACGATTTCAGCCGCAGACTGGTCAATCAAACGGTAATCAAATGCTTTAAGGCGAATACGAATTTTTTGGTTTTGCATATTAATTCCAAAGAGCGTTGTGGTGCTGCCACGTTATAAAACTAAAGAGCACGGTGACATCAGCAGCACTGATGTCACCGGTTAGCAAACCGCTAAATATTATTTACTTCTACTTCTTAAATCTGTTTACTACTTAAGCCAAAATCTTTGCAACCACGCCGGCGCCAACAGTACGGCCACCTTCACGGATCGCAAAACGTAAACCTTCTTCCATCGCGATAGGAGCGATGAGTTTTACGGTAATGGTTACGTTATCACCAGGCATCACCATTTCTTTGTCTTTTGGCAACTCGATTGAACCAGTTACGTCCGTAGTGCGGAAGTAGAACTGTGGACGATAGTTGTTAAAGAATGGAGTATGACGGCCACCTTCATCTTTACCCAAGATGTAAACCTCGGCTGTAAAGTGAGTATGTGGAGTGATTGAACCTGGCTTAGCCAATACTTGGCCGCGCTCAACTTCTTCACGTTTTGTACCGCGTAACAAGATACCCACGTTATCGCCTGCTTGACCTTGGTCGAGCAATTTGCGGAACATTTCAACACCAGTACAAGTGGTCTTGAGGGTTGGTTTGATACCAATGATTTCGATCTCTTCGCCCACTTTGATGATGCCGCGCTCGATACGACCGGTTACTACAGTACCGCGACCGGAGATAGAGAACACGTCTTCTACTGGCATCAAGAACGCGCCGTCAACAGCACGCTCTGGAGTTGGGATGTAAGAGTCAAGGGCTTCAGCCAATTTCATGATGGCTTCTTTACCCAATTTGCCTTCGTCGCCTTCTAAGGCTAACTTAGCAGAACCTTGGATGATTGGTGTGTCATCGCCAGGGAAGTTGTACTTAGACAAAAGCTCACGAACTTCCATTTCAACGAGTTCTAACAATTCAGCGTCATCAACCATGTCGCACTTGTTCAAGAACACGACGATGTAAGGAACGCCCACTTGGCGTGCCAAGAGGATGTGCTCACGAGTTTGTGGCATTGGGCCGTCAGCAGCAGAACATACCAAAATAGCACCGTCCATCTGAGCAGCACCAGTAATCATGTTCTTGACGTAGTCAGCATGTCCTGGGCAGTCAACGTGAGCGTAGTGACGATTTGCAGTCTCGTACTCAACGTGTGCAGTATTAATCGTAATACCACGGGCTTTTTCTTCTGGAGCAGCATCGATCTGATCGTATGCTTTTGCTTCGCCACCGAATGCTTTAGAAAGCACGGTTGCGATTGCTGCTGTCAAAGTAGTTTTACCGTGGTCAACGTGACCGATGGTGCCTACGTTTACGTGCGGTTTTGTCCGCTCGAATTTTTCTTTTGCCATTTTTGTCTGCCTTCTTTAGCTAGTCAATATTCAAAATTAATGTGGATAAATTACTTCGCTTTAGCAGCCATAACTGCTTCAGCAACGTTCTTCGGTGCTTCGGAATAATGCTTAAATTCCATGGTGTAAGTAGCGCGACCTTGGGTCAACGAGCGCAAGCCAGTTGAGTAACCAAACATCTCTGCCAATGGCACTTCAGCACGAACGATCTTGCCGCCGCCTGGAATGTCATCCATACCTTGCAAAATACCGCGACGTGATGAGAGGTCACCCATTACGTTGCCCATGAAATCTTCTGGTGTTTCTACTTCAACAGCCATCATCGGCTCAAGCAACACAGGGGCTGCCTTGCGCATACCGTCTTTGAATGCCATAGAACCCGCCATCTTAAATGCGTTTTCATTGGAGTCAACGTCATGGTATGAACCGAAGAACAAAGTTGCTTTGATATCTACAACTGGGTAGCCAGCCAAAATACCGGAGTTCAATGTTTCGATAATGCCTTTTTCAACTGCAGGGATATATTCGCGAGGAACAACACCGCCCTTAATTGCATCAACGAATTCAAAACCTTTGCCTGGCTCTTGTGGCTCGAGCTTCAAGACCACGTGTCCATACTGACCACGACCACCAGACTGCTTAACGAATTTACCTTCGATCTCTTCGCAAACCTTGCGAATAGTTTCGCGGTAGGCAACTTGTGGCTTACCAACAGTTGCTTCAACACCAAATTCACGCTTCATGCGATCAACCAAAATTTCCAAGTGGAGCTCGCCCATACCGGAAATAATGGTTTGGCCTGACTCTTCATCAGTCTTCACGCGGAAAGAAGGGTCTTCTTGTGCCAAACGGTTTAAAGCAAGGCCCATTTTCTCTTGGTCAGCTTTTGTCTTTGGCTCAACAGCTTGGGAGATCACTGGCTCTGGGAATACCATGCGCTCCAAGACAACGATGCTGTCTGGATCACACAATGTTTCGCCAGTAGTTGCGTCTTTCAAACCAACAGCTGCAGCGATGTCGCCCGCAAAAACTTCTTTAATCTCTTCACGTTCATTTGCGTGCATTTGCAGCAAACGACCAACACGTTCTTTTTTACCCTTGATTGGGTTGTAGATCGTATCGCCAGATTTCATTACACCTGAGTAAACGCGGAAGAAGATGAGCTGACCAACAAATGGGTCGGTCATGATCTTAAATGCCAATGCTGAGAATTTCTCATCGTCAGATGCTTTACGAACTGCAGGTGTACCGTCTTCTAATTCACATGGAACTGGAGGAACGTCTAATGGGGAAGGCAGCAACTCAACTACAGCATCTAACATCGCCTGAACGCCTTTGTTTTTAAATGCTGTTCCGCACAACATTGGAACGATTTCATTTGCAATGGTACGTTGACGCAATGCTTTTTTGATTTCTTCTTCGGTCAAGCCTTCGCCGCCGAGATATTTTTCCATCAACTCTTCTGAGCTTTCTGCCGCAGCTTCGAGCATTTTTTCGCGCCATTCTTCAGCAGACGCTTGCAACTCAGCAGGAATATCTTCGTAAGTGAACTTAGTACCTTGTGAAGCCTCATCCCAAATGACGGCCTTCATCTTTACTAGATCAATAACGCCTTTGAAGTTTTCTTCAGCACCGATAGGAATTTGAATCAAGATTGGATTCGCTTTGAGGCGAGTTCTCATCTGTTCGTAAACTTTGAAGAAGTTCGCGCCAGTACGGTCCATCTTGTTAACAAACGCTAAACGTGGAACTTGGTACTTGTTAGCTTGACGCCAAACTGTTTCAGACTGAGGCTGTACACCACCTACCGCACAGTAAACCATGCAAGCGCCATCTAAAACGCGCATTGAACGCTCAACCTCAATAGTGAAGTCTACGTGTCCTGGGGTATCAATAATATTGATACGGTGCTCTGGCATATTGCCTGCCATACCCTTCCAGAATGTTGTAGTAGCAGCAGAGGTAATCGTGATGCCACGCTCTTGCTCTTGCTCCATCCAGTCCATGGTTGCAGCGCCGTCATGAACTTCACCAATCTTGTGATTAACACCGGTGTAGAACAAAACGCGTTCTGTAGTTGTTGTTTTACCTGCGTCAATGTGCGCAGAAATACCGATATTGCGGTATTTGTCGATAGGGGTTTTACGTGCCACTGTTGGTGCCTTTTCTTGACTATTTGATTAGAAGCGGAAATGTGAGAAAGCTTTATTAGCTTCTGCCATACGGTGAACTTCTTCACGCTTCTTCATTGCGCCGCCACGACCTTCAGCAGCCTCTAATAATTCGTTGGCTAAACGTTGAGCCATTGATTTCTCGCCACGCTTCTTAGCGGCTTCACGCAACCAGCGCATTGCCAAAGCGGAACGACGTGATGGACGAACTTCAACAGGAACTTGATAGTTAGCACCGCCAACACGACGGCTCTTTACCTCAACCATTGGCTTAACGTTACCCATGGCTGTTGAAAAAATTTCTAGTGGTTCTTTATTTGCTTTTTTCTCGATGTGATCAAAGGCACCGTAAACGATACGCTCTGCAACCGATTTCTTGCCGTCCAACATGAGGACGTTCATGAATTTAGCTACTTCTACATTACCGAATTTTGGATCCGGCAAAATTTCCCGTTTGGGAACTTCACGACGACGTGGCATAACTACTCCTTCAGTTCAGTTAGGGGTGACCAACATGGAACACCCACTCCGGCTGTCCTACTATTTAGAAAAATTTCTAAACGGAACAGCCACTTACTTGCCTTTTGAGTCTGACAAAAATGACTTACTGCACTGTCCTACTACCAATCCTACAACTGCTTAATGACAGAAAAATTAAGCAGCTTTCTTAGCGCGCTTAGCACCGTATTTAGAACGGGCCTGCTTACGATCTTTAACGCCTTGTAAGTCCAAAGAACCGCGAACGATGTGATAACGCACACCTGGCAAGTCCTTTACACGACCACCGCGGATCAACACTACTGAGTGTTCCTGGAGGTTATGGCCTTCACCACCAATGTATGAAATGACTTCAAAACCATTGGTTAAGCGAACTTTGGCTACTTTACGCAGCGCAGAGTTAGGCTTTTTAGGAGTAGTGGTGTACACACGTGTACAAACACCACGGCGCTGCGGGCTGTTTTGCAGCGCAGGGCTCTTGCTTTTAACGGTAAGCCTTGTTCTTGGCTTGCGTAATAGTTGATTAATTGTTGGCATAAAATAGCTCGGTTAGTACTTCTTTGTTGCTTTCTTCAAGAAAATCAATGACTTAGACAAATCCTAGGTCAAAAAGACCCTCTTCTGAATCAGTAGAACTCAGCATTCTAGCTTGGCCAGCCTTTTCCGTCAACCTTGAAGGAAAAAACTGGCCATTTCTGGCCAGAATTACCAAATTAGCTCGGATCAGCCTCCCCAGTAGGAGCAACGACTTCGGCCTCGACTTCCACAGGCATATTGGCCATTGCCTCCTCTTCAGCGGCAATCATTTGAGCGCGATCACGTTCAAATTGCTCTCTGACCTTGCGTGCACGACGATAAGACAAGCCGGTACCAGCAGGAATCAGGCGACCAATAATGACGTTTTCCTTGAGGCCACGGAGCGTATCGGTTTTGCCCATAATTGCGGCTTCGGTCAATACGCGAGTGGTTTCTTGGAAAGAAGCCGCTGAAATGAAGCTGTCGGTCGACAAGGATGCCTTCGTAATACCTAGCAACACGTTATCGAACTGAGCTGGGTGCTTACCTTGGGCAATCACAGCGTCGTTAGCGTCATACAACTTAGAACGCTCCACTTGTTCACCAGTGATGAATGATGTGTCGCCTGGATCAGTTACCTGAACACGACGCAACATCTGACGCACGATCACTTCAATGTGCTTGTCATTGATCTTCACGCCCTGGAGACGATAAACGTCCTGAACTTCGTCAACGATGTAGATGGCCAACTCTTCGATACCTTTGAGAGTCAAGATGTCATGTGGATCGGCAGGGCCTTCCACAATCATCTCGCCCTTGTTCACAACTTGACCGTCGTGAACGAGAACTTGTTTCTCTTTAGGAATCAAGAATTCATTAGCTTCACCGTCCATATCGGTAATTACCAAACGCTGTTTACCTTTGGTTTCTTTACCGAAGGAAACTGTTCCAGTAACTTTCGCCAATACAGCTGCATCTTTTGGTGAACGTGCCTCGAACAATTCTGCAACGCGTGGCAAGCCACCGGTAATGTCGCGAGTCTTTTGTGATTCGATTGGAATACGCGCCAATACTTCACCCACTTCGACCTTCTGACCATCTTTAACAGTAATCAAGGCGCCCACTTGGAGGCCAATGTTTACTGGATGATCAGTGCCAGCGATCATGACGTCATTGCCCTTGTCATCAATCAAATTGATCACTGGGCGAACGCCTTTGCTTGCTGCAGAACGACGCTTACCGTCAATCACCACCAAAGTGGAAAGGCCGGTAACTTCGTCAACCTGTTTAGCAACCGTTACACCTTCTTCAACGTTATCAAAACGAGCAATACCAGCATACTCAGAAATGATTGGACGTGTTAATGGATCCCAGGTTGCCAAGCTTGCGCCGGCCTTAACCGCTGCATCCTCTTTCAACAAGAGGGTTGCACCGTAAGGTACTTTATGGCGCTCACGCTCACGACCGTTTTCGTCAACGATCAAGGCTTCGCCTGAACGTGAAATCACGATCTGCTCACCCTTCGCGTTCTTCACAACACGCATCGTGCCGGAGAACTTCAATGCACCATTGGATTTAGCTTCAATATTGCTTGCAACTAATGCACGTGACGCTGCACCACCAATGTGGAAGGTACGCATAGTCAACTGTGTGCCTGGCTCACCGATGGACTGAGCAGCGATAACACCAACCGCCTCACCAACGTTCACCAAACCGCCGCGACCTAAGTCACGTCCGTAGCACTTCGCGCACAAGCCGAAGCGAGTTAAGCAAGACAATACTGTGCGAACTTTAACTTCATCGATACCCAATGCCACGATTTGATCAACATGATCTTCGTCGAGCAAGGTGTCGTTAGGAACGATAACTTCTTGTGTGTCAGGATGAACGATGTCACCGATACATACACGACCCAAAATACGGTCACGCAATGCTTCGATAATTTCGCCGCCTTCAACAAGCGCTTTCATTGTTACGCCAGAAGTTGCGCCGCAATCTTCTTCAATAACCACGAGGTCTTGAGTTACGTCACACAAACGACGTGTTAAGTAACCAGAGTTTGCTGTCTTTAACGCTGTATCAGCTAGACCTTTACGAGCACCGTGAGTTGAAATGAAGTACTGCAACACGTTCAAACCTTCGCGGAAGTTCGCAGTAATTGGGGTTTCAATGATGGAACCATCAGGCTTAGCCATCAAACCACGCATACCAGCCAACTGACGAATCTGCGCCGCAGATCCACGCGCACCGGAATCCGCCATCATGTAGATGGAGTTAAAGGATTCTTGACGCACAGTTTTGCCGTTACGGTCGAGTACGTCAACGTGTGACAACTCGTCCATCATCGCCTTACCAACTTGGTCACCGGCAGCGCCCCAAATATCAACCACGTTGTTATAACGCTCTTGATTGGTTACCAAGCCTGACATGAACTGCTTGTCATACTCTTTAACCTTTGATGAAGCTTCAGTAATGATGTGATCTTTAGACGTTGGAATCAACATATCGTCGATCGCAACAGAGATACCAGCATTCGTTGCCAAACGGAAACCAGACTGCAAGAGGCGGTCAGCAAAAATCACTGTTTCACGCAAACCGCACTTACGGAATGATGTGTTAATCAAGCGGGAGATTTCTTTTTTCTTCAAAGGCTTGTTAATTTCCTCGAAAGACATGCCTTTAGGCAAAATCTCAGACAAGATTGCACGGCCAACGGATGTTTGATAGATCTTGGTCTTTTCAGCAAAACGCGCATCGCCTTCTGCCTTCTTGTCCACCACCTCATACTCAGTAATACGTACTGCAACACGAGAAGCCAATTCAACTTGGCCCGCTTCGTATGCACGCACTACTTCAGTAATGTTGGCGAAAACCATGCCTTCGCCTTTACCGTTGATCTTGTCACGCGTAGCGTAGTACAGACCCAACACCACGTCCTGCGAAGGAACAATAGATGGCTCGCCGTTAGCTGGGAACAATACGTTGTTGGAAGCCAACATCAATGTACGTGCTTCCATTTGCGCTTCGAGCGACAAAGGAACGTGAACCGCCATTTGGTCACCGTCAAAGTCGGCGTTAAATGCTGCGCAGACTAATGGGTGCAATTGGATTGCTTTACCTTCAATCAGCATTGGCTCGAAAGCCTGAATACCGAGACGGTGCAATGTAGGCGCACGGTTCAACATGATTGGATGTTCACGAATCACTTCTTCGAGAATGTCCCAAACGATTGGCGTCTGACTTTCAACTTCTTTCTTCGCAGCCTTAATCGTGGTTGCGATACCTAAAGTTTCAAGCTTGTTGAAAATGAATGGCTTGAACAATTCCAAAGCCATCAATTTTGGTAAGCCGCATTGATGCAATTTCAATGTAGGGCCAACCACGATGACTGAACGTCCAGAGTAGTCAACGCGTTTGCCCAACAAGTTTTGACGGAAACGACCGCTCTTACCTTTAATCATCTCAGCCAAGGACTTGAGAGGACGCTTGTTAGCGCCAGTCATAGCCTTACCGCGACGACCGTTGTCGAGCAATGAGTCAACCGCTTCTTGCAACATACGTTTTTCGTTACGAACGATGATCTCTGGAGCGCGCAACTCTAACAAACGCTTCAAACGGTTGTTACGGTTAATCACGCGACGATAGAGGTCGTTCAAATCGGAGGTTGCAAAGCGACCGCCATCCAATGGCACCAATGGGCGCAATTCAGGAGGCAATACTGGCAATACTTCCATGATCATCCAGTCAGGCTTAATGCCTGAAGTCTGGAACGCCTCAAGCACTTTTAAGCGCTTAGCGTATTTTTTGATCTTGGCATCACTACCAGTCGCTTTCAAGTCAGCACGAATGGTCTCAACTTCGCGATCGATATCAATCGAACGCAAGAGATCACGAATACCTTCAGCGCCCATGATGGCAGTAAATGCACCGTCACCATACTCTTCAGTCTTAGCAATGTACTCATCTTCAGACATGATCTGACCGCGCTTCATTGCGCCCTCAGGAGTCATGCCAGGATCAACTACAACATATGCTTCAAAGTAAAGAACGCGCTCGATATCACGCAATGTCATATCGAGAACCATACCCAAACGGGATGGGAGCGACTTCAAGAACCAGATGTGCGCAACAGGGGCTGCCAATTCAATGTGGCCCATGCGCTCACGACGTACCTTAGCGAGAGTAACTTCAACGCCGCACTTCTCGCAGATAACGCCACGGAACTTTAAGCGCTTGTACTTGCCGCATAAGCACTCGTAGTCTTTGGTAGGTCCAAAAATCTTGGCGCAGAACAAACCATCACGCTCGGGCTTAAAAGTCCGGTAGTTGATGGTTTCTGGTTTGCGTACTTCACCAAAAGACCATGAGCGAATTTTCTCAGGAGATGCGAGGCCAATTTTGATGACATCAAACTGCTCATCACCCTGCGTTTGCTTAAATAAATCGAGCAATGCTTTCATATCAGTTGCGCTCCATGTCAATGTCAATACCCAACGAACGGATTTCTTTTACCAGCACGTTGAAGGATTCGGGCATGCCAGCATCAATCGTGTGCTCGCCCTTGACGATGTTTTCGTAAACCTTGGTACGGCCTGCGACGTCATCGGACTTCACTGTCAGCATTTCCTGCAAGACATATGAAGCACCGTATGCTTCGAGGGCCCAGACTTCCATCTCACCAAAGCGCTGACCACCGAACTGAGCTTTACCGCCCAATGGCTGTTGCGTTACTAAGGAGTATGGTCCTGTTGAACGTGCATGCATCTTGTCATCGACCAAATGGTGGAGTTTCAAGACGTGCATTACGCCAACAGTTACTGGACGCTCAAACTGATCGCCAGTACGACCGTCGCACAAAATCATTTGCTGACGTGAAGGAGTCATCTTCAAAGAAGTTGCTACCTCTTCTGGATAAGCCAACTCGAGCATGCGTCCGATTTCGGCTTCTGTAGCACCGTCAAACACTGGAGTTGCAAATGGCAAGCCCTGGCGGAGATTCTCAGCCAATACTGTGATTTGCTCGTCAGTGAAGTTGTCGATATCTTCAATGCGGCCTGTTTCGTTGTAAAGCTGCTTGAGGAACTTACGTAACTCAGCTTGTTTAGCTTGTTGACGAACCATCTCGTCGATACGCTTACCAATACCTTGAGCAGCCCAACCTAAGTGGGTTTCCAAGATCTGGCCAACGTTCATACGGGAAGGAACACCCAATGGGTTCAAGACGATGTCAACAGGGCGTCCGTCAGCCATAAATGGCATGTCTTCCGCTGGAGCGATTTTAGAAACCACACCCTTATTACCGTGACGACCGGCCATCTTATCGCCAGGCTGCAAGCGACGCTTAACAGCCAAGTACACCTTAACCATCTTCGTTACACCAGGTTGCAAATCATCGCCCTGGGTAAGTTTGGTGCGCTTCTCTTCGAAGGCTTCATCAAACTGTTTACGTTTCGCTTCGATAGAAGATTTAATCGCTTCAACTTGTGAAGCAACTTCATCATCTGCTGGACGAATATCAAACCAATGGTATTTATCCAAATCAGCAAGGTAATCCTTGTCGATCTTGGTGCCTTTAGCTAATTTCTTAGGACCGCCATTGGCGACTTTGCCAATCAACAGTTTTTCTAAACGCATGAAGGCGTCGCCTTCAACAATACGCAACTGGTCGTTTAAGTCCAAACGATAGCGTTGCAATTCTTCCTGAATAATGGACTGGGCACGGGCATCGCGCTCAATACCTTCACGGGTGAAGACTTGAACGTCAATAACAGTACCGATCATGCCTGATGGAACGCGCAAAGAAGTGTCTTTTACGTCAGATGCTTTTTCACCGAAGATCGCACGGAGAAGCTTCTCTTCAGGAGTGAGAGTTGTCTCACCCTTTGGAGTTACCTTACCAACCAATACGTCACCAGCTTCAACTTCCGCACCGATGTACACAATACCGCTCTCATCCAAACGGGAGAGTTGTGACTCAGCCAAATTGGAGATATCGCGAGTAATTTCTTCTGAACCAAGCTTGGTATCACGAGCAACTACTGACAACTCTTCAATATGAATAGAGGTGTAGCGGTCGTCAGCAACAACTTTCTCAGAGATCAAGATGGAGTCTTCGAAGTTGTAACCGTTCCATGGCATAAATGCCACAGTCATGTTTTGACCCAAAGCCAATTCGCCCAAATCGGTAGAGGCACCGTCAGCAACTACGTCGCCACGGGCAACACGATCGCCAACTTTCACGATTGGACGTTGGTTGATGTTGGTGTTTTGGTTTGAACGGGTGTACTTGATGAGGTTGTAAATATCCACACCAACCTCACCGGCTGCAGTCTCGTCATCGTTCACACGAATCACAACACGATTCGCATCAACGTAATCAACAATACCGCCACGGGCTGCTAATACAACAGTGCCGGAGTCAACCGCAACAATACGCTCTAAACCAGTACCAACTAACGGCTTATCTGGACGCAAGCAAGGAACTGCTTGACGCTGCATGTTCGCACCCATCAACGCACGGTTCGCATCATCGTGCTCTAAGAATGGAACGAGTGAAGCAGCGGCAGAAACGATCTGGCTAGGAGCAACGTCAATGAAATCGATGCGCTCTGGGCTAACCATCATGGTTTCACCAGCTTGACGCGCTGAAACCAATTCGTCGGCCAATTTACCGCTCTTGTCGATCGTTGCATTCGCCTGCGCAATCACATACTTCGCTTCTTCAATTGCAGAGAGGTAAACCACTTCATCGCTTACCTTGCTATTGGAAACCTTGCGGTATGGAGTCTCAAGGAAACCATGCTCATTCAAACGCGCAAATAAGGCGAGTGAGTTGATCAAACCAATGTTTGGTCCTTCTGGAGTTTCGATCGGGCAAACACGTCCGTAGTGAGTTGGATGCACGTCGCGCACTTCGAAACCTGCACGCTCGCGTGTCAAGCCACCAGGTCCCAATGCAGAGATACGACGCTTGTGCGTGATCTCTGAGAGTGGGTTGGTTTGGTCCATAAACTGGGACAGCTGTGAAGAACCGAAGAACTCACGAATCGCAGAAGAGATTGGCTTACTGTTAATCAAGTCATGCGGCATGAGGTTTTCTGTTTCGGCTTGGCCGAGACGCTCTTTAACCGCACGCTCAACACGTGACAAACCAGCACGGAATTGGTTTTCTGCCAATTCGCCAACGCAACGCACACGACGATTACCTAAGTGATCGATATCATCTACTTCGCCTTTGCCGTTACGCAAATCTACGAGGGATTTAATGGTGTCGAGAATATCTTCGTTTGACAGAACCATTGGGCCTTCCATTTCTGGACGGTTCAAACGGCTGTTGACCTTCATACGGCCAACGCGTGACAAATCGTAAGTATCTTCGCTGTAGAACAAGCGCTGGAACAAGGCTTCAACAGCATCCTCTGTTGGAGGCTCACCAGGGCGCATCATGCGGTAGATGGCAATACGAGCAGCCATTTGATCAGCAGTTTCATCAGTACGCAATGTCTGTGAAATGTACGCACCAGAATCCAAATCGTTGGTGTAGATGGTTTCTAATTGCTTGATACCTGCATCGCGCAATGTCGCCAACAACTCTTCAGTGATTTCATCATTAGCGTAGGCCAAGATTTCACCGGAATCAGGATCAACAATATTGCGTGCAACTACACGACCAATTAAATAGTCATCTGGTACAGCGATTGTTTTTGTTTTTGCAGCTTCGAGTTCGCGGATGTGTTTTGCATTGATACGCTTGTCTTTTTGAATGACTACAACGCCATTCTTATCGAGCACATCAAAGCTAGCCAACTGGCCACGCAAACGCTCTGGCACAAATTCCATTGAGCCGCCATTAGCAGTCAAGGAGAAATGGTCAAAGTTAAAGAAGTTCGCAAGAATCTGTTCGTTGTTTAAACCAATTGCTTTGAGCAAAATGGTGACAGGCATCTTACGACGACGGTCAACGCGGAAATAGAGAATGTCTTTTGGATCAAACTCGAAATCGAGCCATGAACCACGGTAAGGAATGATGCGTGCTGAGAACAGCAACTTACCTGAGCTATGTGTCTTACCCTTATCGTGTTCAAAGAACACGCCTGGGGAACGATGCAACTGAGAAACGATCACGCGCTCAGTGCCATTAATCACAAAAGAGCCATTTTCTGTCATGAGTGGAATTTCACCCATGTAGACTTCGCTCTCTTTTACCTCTTTAACCTTAGTAGGCGCTTCGCGATCATAAATAATCAAGCGAACTTTTGCGCGTAAGGCAGAGTGGTATGTGTAACCGCGTTGTTGACATTCTTTAACGTCAAACGGTGGCTGTGACAACTGATAAGACACGTATTCCATACGTGCATAACCGTTGTTGGACACAATTGGAAATGCTGAAGTAAAGGCGGCTTGTAATCCCTCATTAATACGAGAAGTAGCCGGCTTATCAGCCTGTAAAAATTTAGCGTAGGACTCCAGCTGCGTTGCGATCAGGTAAGGAACCTGGTGGTTGTTTACTCGCTTAGCAAAGCTTTTACGGACTCGCTTGCGTTCGGTGAAGCTATAGTTCATTTCATCTCCGAATTCAGCGACTGTACAAAGATTTGGCGATTGGCCACTACCAATCACTGGCGGACAACACTAAACCGTTTCGATCTAGTGTCCGACCAAACTTGCATTCTGCAGTCGTATCAGAAGGCAAACCCGATTTCAATCAGAAATGAAATCGGGTTTGACCTCTAGAGGTCAAACCCAACATGGCTAACGCCCCTTTGTGGGAGGCGCCAGCATTGTATGTATTACTTGAGTTCTGCTTTAGCGCCAGCTTCTTCAAGCTTCTTCTTAGCTTCTTCAGCAGTTTTCTTGTCAACGCCTTCTTTAACTGGCTTCGGTGCACCGTCAACCAAGTCCTTAGCCTCTTTCAAGCCAAGACCAGTAATTTCGCGAACTGCTTTAATTACTGAAACTTTGTTTGCGCCGGCTTCAACGAGGTTCACTGTGAACTCAGTTTGCTCTGCACCACCAGCATCACCACCGCCAGCACCTGCAGGACCAGCAACAGCCATCGCTGCAGCTGAAACACCAAACTTCTCTTCGAACGCTTTAACCAAGTCGTTCAAATCCATAACGGACATGCTACCTACTGCATCAATGATTTCTTCTTTAGTAATCGCCATTTTTAGCTCCTAATACTTAAATAGTTGATCTGTCGCTTATTCAGCGGCAGGGGTTTCGTTTGCTTCTGTTCCAGCTTCTGGGGTTGCGGCTGCAGGCTCAGCGGCTGCTTCTGGAGCGGCTTCAGCGGCTACTGCTGCTGGGGCTGCTGCTTCTGCAGGTGCTGGGGCTTCGGCTACGGGAGCAGGTGCTCCAACTGCCTTTTGTGCTGCTACTGCGCCCAATACGCGAGCCATCGCAGATACCGGTGCCAACATCACACCTAACAACTGAGATAACAACTCGTCGCGGCTTGGAATTGTCGCGAGGGCTTTTACGCCTGCAACATCTAACAATTTGCCGTTATATAAGCCAGCTTTAATGACTAGCTGATCTTGAGTTTTAGCAAAGTTCTGCAATACTTTTGCCGAAGCAATCGGATCAGCAGAGATGCCATAAATCAAGGGGCCAACCATCGAATCAGCAAGGGGCTCAAACTGAGTGCCTTGTGCAGCACGACGTGCCAATGTGTTCTTCAAAACGCGAAGATATACACCTTGGTCACGTGCGCTAGCACGTAGCTTTGTCAATTGCTCTACTGGAATACCACGGTATTCAGCGAGCACGACAGTTTGGGCTCCAGCCAATTGAGCGCCGACATCAGCAACAATCGCTTTTTTGTCTTGTACATTCAAAGGCACGGTTTAACTCCATAAAAACCAACTGTTTCCAGTTGGGGTTACACACCAGCGTCTGATCGTTTCATCACAAGAGATCTTGTGAGTATCTTTTCAGGGTCGCCATCTGCGCTGGCTATTACTTTCGTAACGATTAAGAATTAACTCTTTATTAGCAACTAATTCACCAACGGTCTTTGATGTTCGACTCTCACTCAAAGAGTGGGAGTCGACCCAAAGTTCTTTTTTGTTACAGGCTAATTAAGCTGCTGCCTGTAACGATGCTTGGTCTACACGTACGCCTGCACCCATGGTGCTGCTTACGGCAACCTTCTTTAAATAAACGCCCTTAGATGCAGGAGGTTTTGCTTTATTCAAAGCCTCAAGCAATGCGAGCAAGTTCGATTTCAATGCTGTTGGCTCGAATGAACGACGGCCAATGCTTGCGTGCACGATACCGGCTTTGTCCACACGGAACTGAACTTGACCTGCTTTTGCATTTTTAACTGCAGTAGCAACGTCAGGAGTAACGGTTCCTACTTTTGGATTTGGCATCAAACCACGTGGGCCCAATACTTGACCTAAAGTACCAACAATTTTCATTGTGTCTGGGGATGCGATCAAAATATCGAAATCAATTTTGCCGCCTTTAATTTGTTCAGCAAGATCTTCCATACCAACGATTTCTGCACCAGCAGCTTTAGCTTGTTCAGCCTTCTCGCCTTGAGCAAAAACAGCTACACGAACATGCTTACCTGTACCAGCTGGGAGCACTACTGCGCCACGCACAACTTGGTCAGATTTCTTAGCGTCAATACCCAACTGAACTGCAACGTCGATAGACTCATCAAACTTAGCAGTTGCACACTCTTTAACAAGGTTCAATGCATCGTCTAATGAATAGAACTTGTTGCGATCAACTTTAGATTGAATTGCTTTAACGCGTTTAGATAACTTAGTCATGATTAGAGACCTTCCACAGTGATGCCCATGGAACGGGCGCTACCAGCGATAGTTCTAACAGCTGCGTCCATATCGGCTGCTGTCAAGTCTGGCATTTTTGCTTTAGCGATTTCTTCCGCTTGAGCACGAGTAATTGAACCAACCTTATCGGTATGGGGACGTGGTGATCCTTTTTCGATCTTCGCAGCTTTCTTAATCATGATGGTTGCTGGAGGAGTCTTCATGATGAATGTGAAGCTCTTATCAGCGAACGCTGTAATCACAACTGGAATTGGTAGGCCAGGTTCCATGCTCTGAGTTTGAGCATTAAACGCCTTACAGAATTCCATAATGTTGAGGCCACGTTGACCCAATGCTGGACCTACGGGAGGTGATGGATTTGCTTTACCTGCAGGGATCTGCAGCTTAATAAAGCCAATGATCTTCTTTGCCATGTGTTGCTCCTTAAAGCGCGCCTAACCTCATTAGGAAAGACCGCTGTTGAGTAAACGCTTCGCTAGTTTTTGGCTTTCTAGCTCCGCTCCTCGGTTAAATACAAAAACGAAATAACCATCTAAAACTGCTTTTACTTCTACTACTGCACTGCAAAACTGGACTAAGTCCTTGTTTTTACATCTTTTCTACTTGGCCGAACTCCAGCTCAACTGGGGTACCGCGGCCAAAAATTGTAACAGAAACGCGTAATCTTGACTTCTCGTAGTTCACTTCTTCAACGTTTCCGTTGAAGTCTGTAAATGGACCTTCCTTGACACGAACCATCTCGCCCACCTCAAACAGGGTCTTAGGCTTGGGTTTATCGACCCCAGCCTGCATTTGATCCATGATTTTGGTAACTTCTGCAGTCGAAATCGGGCTTGGGCGATTGCGAACACCGCCTACGAAACCAGTTACTTTTGGCGTGTTTTTAACCAAGTGCCAGCTTTCGTCAGTCATTTCCATCTCAATCAGGACGTATCCTGGGAAGAAACGACGCTCAGAAACGGACTTGGTGCCGGATTTGATCTCCACAACCTCTTCGGAGGGGACCAAAATACGGCCAAATTTTTCAGGCATGCCAGAGCGTGCAATACGCTCTTCAAGACCTTTTTTGACACTCTTTTCCATTCCGGAATAAGCGTGAATAACGTACCAGCGCATATTGCCGGTAGCTTGTGGATTTGCGGCTACTTCAGAATCAATCATTTTTTACTCACTTCCAGCCCAAAAAGACTGAAAAAACTAGCCATTCAATCAATTTGTCTGCAATCCATAAAAACAAGGACATGATCAGAACAAAGCCAAATACGACTAGAGTCATTTGGGTTGTCTCTTTACGAGTTGGCCAAACAACCTTTTTTACTTCATACCAAGAATCTTTTCCGTAGGCGATAAAACGACGCCCATCCGGAGAAATCGCCACAATCAAAACTGCAGCTGCAATACCGCCGAACAAAACAGCCAAACGAACCAACATGGATTGGTCCGCTAACGTGTAGTAAAGAACTAACGCTGCAACGACGATTAAAGCAGCGAGTCCAGAGACCCAGCTGCTTTTTTCTTCAGTTTGACTTGCTGTTTGATGAGACATATTACTTTCAGTTCAAATCGTGGCAGGGGCGGAGGGCATCGAACCCCCAACCTTTGGTTTTGGAGACCAACGCTCTGCCAATTGAGCTACACCCCTTTATAAAAACTACTTAAGCCAAAATCTTTGCAACCACGCCGGCGCCAACAGTACGGCCACCTTCACGGATCGCAAAACGTAAACCTTCTTCCATCGCGATAGGAGCGATGAGTTTTACGGTAATGGTTACGTTATCACCAGGCATCACCATTTCTTTGTCTTTTGGCAACTCGATTGAACCAGTTACGTCCGTAGTGCGGAAGTAGAACTGTGGACGATAGTTGTTAAAGAATGGAGTATGACGGCCACCTTCATCTTTACCCAAGATGTAAACCTCGGCTGTAAAGTGAGTATGTGGAGTGATTGAACCTGGCTTAGCCAATACTTGGCCGCGCTCAACTTCTTCACGTTTTGTACCGCGTAACAAGATACCCACGTTATCGCCTGCTTGACCTTGGTCGAGCAATTTGCGGAACATTTCAACACCAGTACAAGTGGTCTTGAGGGTTGGTTTGATACCAATGATTTCGATCTCTTCGCCCACTTTGATGATGCCGCGCTCGATACGACCGGTTACTACAGTACCGCGACCGGAGATAGAGAACACGTCTTCTACTGGCATCAAGAACGCGCCGTCAACAGCACGCTCTGGAGTTGGGATGTAAGAGTCAAGGGCTTCAGCCAATTTCATGATGGCTTCTTTACCCAATTTGCCTTCGTCGCCTTCTAAGGCTAACTTAGCAGAACCTTGGATGATTGGTGTGTCATCGCCAGGGAAGTTGTACTTAGACAAAAGCTCACGAACTTCCATTTCAACGAGTTCTAACAATTCAGCGTCATCAACCATGTCGCACTTGTTCAAGAACACGACGATGTAAGGAACGCCCACTTGGCGTGCCAAGAGGATGTGCTCACGAGTTTGTGGCATTGGGCCGTCAGCAGCAGAACATACCAAAATAGCACCGTCCATCTGAGCAGCACCAGTAATCATGTTCTTGACGTAGTCAGCATGTCCTGGGCAGTCAACGTGAGCGTAGTGACGATTTGCAGTCTCGTACTCAACGTGTGCAGTATTAATCGTAATACCACGGGCTTTTTCTTCTGGAGCAGCATCGATCTGATCGTATGCTTTTGCTTCGCCACCGAATGCTTTAGAAAGCACGGTTGCGATTGCTGCTGTCAAAGTAGTTTTACCGTGGTCAACGTGACCGATGGTGCCTACGTTTACGTGCGGTTTTGTCCGCTCGAATTTTTCTTTTGCCATTTTTAATCTGCCTTTAGTTAACTCTTAAACCAAACACGAAATACACAATTAATAAAACCAACATGGTGCCCATGGGCAGGATCGAACTGCCGACCTCTCCCTTACCAAGGGAGTGCTCTACCACTGAGCCACATGGGCGTAATCTAATGCAACAAATTCTGGAGCGGGATAAGAGAATCGAACTCTTGACCGAAGATTGGAAATCTGCTGTTTTACCATTAAACTAATCCCGCACATCTGGTGGAGGGGGTAGGATTCGAACCTACGTAGGCGTAGCCAACAGATTTACAGTCTGCCTCCTTTAGCCGCTCGGACACCCCTCCGCGAACCCAATATTCTGACTCCAAATGGAGTTTCTGTCAATCTCTCTAAACGCTTTGCACAAGTAAAAACGCCCAGACCTAAAAGGGTCTGGGCGTCGCATTGGTGCCCGGCAGTTACCTACTTTCACACGGGTAATCCGCACTATCATCGGCGTAGAATCGTTTCACTGTCCTGTTCGGGATGGGAAGGAGTGGTTCCAATTCGCTATGGTCACCGGGCGTAGAGGGTTGAGTTGCTGATAAATCAACAACTCTATTTGAGTAAGCATGTAATTAAGGATGCAGATTAAATCTGGCAAACATCCAACACAATAGTGCTGGTTATAGGATCAAGCCTAACGGGCAATTAGTATCGGTTAGCTTAACGCATTACTGCGCTTCCACACCCGACCTATCAACGTTGTGGTCTTCAACGACCCTTTATGTAGGTTAAACCTACGGGAGATCTCATCTTCAGGCAAGTTTCCCGCTTAGATGCTTTCAGCGGTTATCTCTTCCGTACATAGCTACCCTGCGATGCTTCTGGCGAAACAACAGGTACACCAGCGGTACGTCCACTCCGGTCCTCTCGTACTAGGAGCAGCCCCCGTCAAATCTCCAACGCCCATGGCAGATAGGGACCAAACTGTCTCACGACGTTTTAAACCCAGCTCACGTACCTCTTTAAATGGCGAACAGCCATACCCTTGGGACCGGCTACAGCCCCAGGATGAGATGAGCCGACATCGAGGTGCCAAACACCGCCGTCGATATGAACTCTTGGGCGGTATCAGCCTGTTATCCCCAGAGTACCTTTTATCCGTTGAGCGATGGCCCTTCCATACAGAACCACCGGATCACTATGACCTGCTTTCGCACCTGCTCGACTTGTCGGTCTCGCAGTTAAGCACGCTTTTGCCATTGCACTTTAGGTACGATGTCCGACCGTACCAAGCGTACCTTCGTACTCCTCCGTTACACTTTGGGAGGAGACCGCCCCAGTCAAACTGCCTACCATGCACTGTTCCCGACCCGGATAACGGGCCAAGGTTAGAACCTCAAATAAATCAGGGTGGTATTTCAAGGTTGGCTCCAACAGAACTAGCATCCTGTTATCAACGCCTCCCACCTATCCTACACAGACCGATTCAAAGTCCAATGCAAAGCTACAGTAAAGGTTCATGGGGTCTTTCCGTCTAGCCACGGGTAGATTGCATCATCACAAACATTTCAACTTCGCTGAGTCTCAGGAGGAGACAGTGTGGCCATCGTTACGCCATTCGTGCAGGTCGGAACTTACCCGACAAGGAATTTCGCTACCTTAGGACCGTTATAGTTACGGCCGCCGTTTACTGGGACTTCAATCAAGAGCTTGCACCCCATCATTTAATCTTCCAGCACCGGGCAGGCGTCACACCCTATACGTCCACTTTCGTGTTTGCAGAGTGCTGTGTTTTTATTAAACAGTCGCAGCCACCTTTTTATTGCAACCCTTTCGTCCTTCCGTTGTTCACGGTCAAACTACCAGGGCGTACCTTATCCCGAAGTTACGGTACAAATTTGCCGAGTTCCTTCTCCTGAGTTCTCTCAAGCGCCTTAGAATACTCATCTCGCCCACCTGTGTCGGTTTGCGGTACGGTCTTGTTAGACTGAAGCTTAGAGGCTTTTCTTGGAACCACTTCCAATTGCTTCGCGAATAAATTCGCTCGTCTCACGCCCTTGAATTACGCTACCGGATTTACCTAATAGCCATCTCCAACGCAAGAACCGGGACATCCAACACCCGGACAACTTTCCGCGATCCGTCCCCCCATCGCATCTAACAATGGTCAAGGAATATTAACCTTGTTCCCATCAGCTACGCATCTCTGCCTCGCCTTAGGGGCCGACTCACCCTGTTCCGATGAACGTTGAACAGGAAACCTTGGGCTTACGGCGAGGGGGCTTTTCACCCCCTTTATCGCTACTCATGTCAGCATTCGCACTTCTGATACCTCCAGCATCCTTTACAAGACACCTTCACAGGCTTACAGAACGCTCTCCTACCATCACTTACGTGATCCGCAGCTTCGGTTATATGCTTAGCCCCGTTACATCTTCCGCGCAGGACGACTCGATCAGTGAGCTATTACGCTTTCTTTAAAGGATGGCTGCTTCTAAGCCAACCTCCTGACTGTTTTAGCCTTCCCACTTCGTTTCCCACTTAGCATATATTAGGGACCTTAGCTGGCGGTCTGGGTTGTTTCCCTCTTGACACCGGACGTTAGCACCCGATGTCTGTCTCCCGTGCTCGCACTCGTAGGTATTCGGAGTTTGCTATGGCGCAGTAATCCGCAATGGACCCCACTACCATGACAGTGCTCTACCCCCTACGGTGATACACGAGGCACTACCTAAATAGTTTTCGGAGAGAACCAGCTATTTCCAGTTTTGTTTAGCCTTTCACCCCTATCCACAGCTCATCCCCTAACTTTTCAACGTTAGTGGGTTCGGTCCTCCAGTACGTGTTACCGCACCTTCAACCTGGCCATGGATAGATCAACTGGTTTCGGGTCTACACCCAGCAACTAGCGCCCTATTCGGACTCGCTTTCGCTACGCCTTCCCTATTCGGTTAAGCTTGCTACTGAATGTAAGTCGCTGACCCATTATACAAAAGGTACGCAGTCACCCCTTACGAGGCTCCTACTGTTTGTATGCACACAATTTCAGGATCTATTTCACTCCCCTCCCGGGGTTCTTTTCGCCTTTCCCTCACGGTACTTGTTCACTATCGGTCGATTACGAGTATTTAGCCTTGGAGGATGGTCCCCCCATATTCAGACAGGATTTCACGTGTCCCGCCCTACTTGTCTCTAGCCTAGTACCACTCAATAATTTTCACATACGGGACTATCACCCTTTATTGTTGGACTTTCCATTCCATTCTGTTAATTACTGAGCTATCACTAGAAGGCTCTTCCCATTTCGCTCGCCACTACTTTGGGAATCTCGGTTGATGTCTTTTCCTCTCGCTACTTAGATGTTTCAGTTCACGAGGTTCGCTTCTCATACCCTATGTATTCAGGTATGGATACCACAAAAGTGGTGGGTTTCCCCATTCAGAAATCCCCGGATCAAAGCTTATTTACCAGCTCCCCGGGGCTTATCGCAGGTTATAACGTCTTTCGTCGCCTGTAATCGCCAAGGCATCCATCATGTGCACTTATTCACTTGATCCTATAACGAGCACCATTGCTAGTACCTGTTACAGGTTTTACTTCTACTTCTGACATGTTTGCCGTAATCCAAACTGTAAGTACTTGTTAAGAACTTTGTAAAACTCGTTTGATATTACTGATTGATGATTCAATCTTTACCCTTATTACATTGTCAAACGCACTCTCAAAGATACGTTTGACACTTTGCTTACTCAAATTTTTAAAGAACAGCCATAAATGGCAAAACTAAACAATTAACAATTGCTTAGTTTTGACATTTATATGTTGGTGGAGGATGACGGGATCGAACCGACGACCCCCTGCTTGCAAAGCAGGTGCTCTCCCAGCTGAGCTAATCCCCCAACGTCCACTAAGTTTGTTTCTGGCTGGTGGTGGGTCTGGTAGGACTTGAACCTACGACCCCTGCGTTATCAACACAGTGCTCTAACCAGCTGAGCTACAGACCCGTGGCTTTTATTGTCAACCGATAAGTGTGGGCACTATAGATCCAGCATCTTTTCTCTAGAAAGGAGGTGATCCAGCCGCACCTTCCGATACGGCTACCTTGTTACGACTTTACCCCAGTCATGAACCCTGCCGTGGCAGTCGCCCTCCTTGCGGTTAGGCTAACGGCTTCTGGCAAAACCCACTCCCATGGTATGACGGGCGGTGTGTACAAGACCCGGGAACGTATTCACCGCGACATTCTGATCCGCGATTACTAGCGATTCCAGCTTCACGTAGTCGAGTTGCAGACTACGATCCGGACTACGATGCATTTTCTGAGATTAGCTCCCCCTCGCGGGTTGGCAACCCTCTGTATGCACCATTGTATGACGTGTGAAGCCCTACCCATAAGGGCCATGAGGACTTGACGTCATCCCCACCTTCCTCCGGTTTGTCACCGGCAGTCTCTTTAGAGTGCTCTTGCGTAGCAACTAAAGACAAGGGTTGCGCTCGTTGCGGGACTTAACCCAACATCTCACGACACGAGCTGACGACAGCCATGCAGCACCTGTGTTCACTTTCTCTTACGAGCACCTAATGTATCTCTACTTCGTTAGTGACATGTCAAGGGTAGGTAAGGTTTTTCGCGTTGCATCGAATTAATCCACATCATCCACCGCTTGTGCGGGTCCCCGTCAATTCCTTTGAGTTTTAATCTTGCGACCGTACTCCCCAGGCGGCTGACTTCACGCGTTAGCTACGTTACTCAGGATGTAAATCCCGAACAACTAGTCAGCATCGTTTAGGGCGTGGACTACCAGGGTATCTAATCCTGTTTGCTCCCCACGCTTTCGTGCATGAGCGTCAGTGTTATCCCAGGGGGCTGCCTTCGCCATTGGTATTCCTCCACATATCTACGCATTTCACTGCTACACGTGGAATTCTACCCCCCTCTGACACACTCTAGCTATACAGTCACAGGCGCCATTCCCAGGTTAAGCCCGGGGATTTCACGCCTGTCTTGTATAACCGCCTGCGCACGCTTTACGCCCAGTAATTCCGATTAACGCTCGCACCCTACGTATTACCGCGGCTGCTGGCACGTAGTTAGCCGGTGCTTATTCTTCAGGTACCGTCATTCCCGGACTGTGTTAGAGCCGGTGTTTCTTCCCTGACAAAAGAGCTTTACAACCCGAAGGCCTTCTTCACTCACGCGGCATTGCTGGATCAGGGTTGCCCCCATTGTCCAAAATTCCCCACTGCTGCCTCCCGTAGGAGTCTGGGCCGTGTCTCAGTCCCAGTGTGGCTGATCGTCCTCTCAGACCAGCTACTGATCGTTGCCTTGGTGGGCTTTTACCCCACCAACAAGCTAATCAGGCATCGGCCGCTCTAATCGCGCGAGGTCTTTCGATCCCCCGCTTTCCCCCTCAGGGCGTATGCGGTATTAGCACAGCTTTCGCTGCGTTATCCCCCACGATAAGGTACGTTCCGATGTATTACTCACCCGTTCGCCACTCGCCACCAGGTGCAAGCACCCGTGCTGCCGTTCGACTTGCATGTGTAAGGCATGCCGCCAGCGTTCAATCTGAGCCAGGATCAAACTCTTCAGTTCAATTCCTGTGATCCTTGCGGATCGTCGCACTCATTCAAGAAATCGACTTGGTAAAAAACCAAATCTTTACTGTCTATGAGTACTATTTATTTACATCTGTCCCGAAGGACTGGATGCTTTCACTTAGTACCCACAATTATCGGTTGACTAATTTTTAAAGAGGGCTGATTTGTTTCTTGTTTCAAAAAACATTCAGCAGAGAGGTGAGACTATATCCCACTTTTTAAGGGTCGTCAACACCTTTCGTACTCTTTTACTCAAAAAAGGCAGGGTTTTTTCCTACTTTAAAAATTAATCCAATAAAAACAATGGTTTAGTTTTCAAAAAAAATTTCAAATTTTTTCCTATTTTTTTCTTTTTTTCGTGTTTTTTAGCACTTCGGGTCAAGCCGGCCAACTTTTTTAATGCTTTTTTGAGCCTCCAATGGCGTTTTAACCACAAGTAAGGGAAAACCCTGAAATTTATCCTCGTTTCTGCTAAAATATTGCTATGCACAATAAATTAGCGAATAGTCACTTACCTGCGAGCCCATATACGGCTGGGCAGGCCGTACCCGTTCGCGAACTTCATGCTGGGTATAGACAGGAAATTCTGAATCATTTGTTGCAACTCAATGATGAAGATAGACGCTTACGCTTTGGTACACAGACTCCTGATGAAGTCATTCATCACTATGTTGAGCATCTCGATTTCAATAAAGATGCCATTTTTGGCGTGTTTGATTTAAACCTCAAGCTTATTGGCATGGCGCATTTAGCCTATTTGCCAGTGCACAAAGGCCATGCACGTGAAGCCGAGTTTGGGGTGTCCGTATTACCAGCAGGGCGCTCCCAGGGCATTGGGACAGCGCTATTACAGCGTTCCGCCGTGCATTCCCGCAATACCCGTATCGAGACTCTTTACGTTCATTGCCTTGCAAACAACAAAGCAATGATGCATTTGGCACAAAAGGCTGGCATGACCGTTGAATATGCATACGGTGATGCAGATGCTTGCCTGAAATTACCTCCGGCAAGCACAGCAACCATTGTGGAAGAAGCGGCTAATGAGCAATGGGCTGATATGGATTACGCTCTAAAGGCAAACTTGAAGCGCTCTAATCAAGCGTGGTGGTGGTTCTTGGGTAGACCTGACTTGGCGCGTTAGTTCTTCAAACAACTACCAACATTAATTTTTGTTGGGTGCGCCACGCAATATCCAGCTAGTCAAGGCCGATATATCAGTCTCGCTTAATTTTCCATTCGCAGGCATAGGTACAACACCCCAAGAGCCTGAGCCGCCCTTAGCAATTTTATTTTTTAAAAACGCCTGAGCATTTGGATCACTTTTATATCGGTCAGCAACCGATCGAAAGCTGGGTCCAACAATTTTTTTATCAATAGCATGGCAACCTAAACATGCATTTTGTTTTGCAATTGCAAATGCTTTTTCATCTTCAGCACTAGCTTGTGCGACAGGCATGAAATGCACGATTGCTGCAAACAAAAAAAATATTTTTACAGTCGCTCGCTTTTTAGACATCAACAGCCCTCAACAAATTACTGAAATTTTGGAGGCGTACTTGGCTGTGTTTGATCGGCCTTACCTTGCTTCTCTAGACGATTCTTTTCTTCATCTGAAATGATGTCGAAGTAAACATAAACATCTTTCACGCCATTAGTATTGCTTGCAACTTTCTTTGCAAGATTGGCTTCATTTTGAGTCAAGATACCCATCAGATAAACACTGCTTCCCTCTGCAACTATAGCCATAGAGTTTGATGGCAGTTGATCAGTAAAAATCATTTGTGTTTTGATCTTAGACTCAAGATATGAATCGTTTGCACGTGATGTGTATGTGCTATTCGGTCCGATAATTAATTCATTAAACACGGAGCGTGCATTTTTCATTGCCTTTACATACGCCATTGCCTCGCCCTTAATATCAGCATCCTTTACTTCACCAGTCAACAATACTTTTTGGTTGAAGGATGTCACATTAATGTGCGCGTTATCGCCAAATCGTTTTGCTAATGCATTCTCTGCTTCTAGCTCAATCCCCTTATCAATAGCTTGCACTGCTGGCGTACGGCGATCTGCCATGACAGCCGCGCCCGCTGTCACACCACCAACAGCAATCACTGCACACGCTGACAATTGCGAGGCAATGAGGATGGCGAGGAATAATGTTCTGAAGAATGCAGTTTTCATTTAGCTAATTTCTTTATTGGAGTGACAAGTTATTTTTAGTCGAGCAGTACATGATCAACGCCATCACATAAAGCATGTAGTAAAACCAAGTGGGTTTCCTGAATACGAGCTGTTCGTGTTGATGGCGCGCACAAATGAATATCATCTTTATCTAATAGCTGCGCAATCTTCCCGCCACCATTACCTGTAAATGCAATAATTTTCATTCCCAGCTTTTTTGCGGCCTCTATTGCTTTAATCACATTCTTTGAATTTCCTGAAGTTGAAATTCCCAAAAGAATGTCGCCTGTTTTACCAAGTCCACGAACTTGCTTACTAAAAATCTCATCGTAGCTATAGTCATTTCCAATCGCCGTCAGAATAGAGGTATCTGTTGTCAAAGCAATCGCCGCCAATTCTTGGCGCTCTCTCTCGAATCGACCAACAAGCTCTGCTGCGAAATGCTGAGCATCCGCTGCAGATCCGCCATTGCCACAGGCCATTACCTTGCCCCCAGCACGCAAACAATCCACCATTGCCAAAACGCCCTTGGCAACAGACTCGGGCAAGAGTTTTTCAGCCTCTTGCTTCACAGCAATACTATCTAGAAAGTGCTGGGATGCGCGCTTGCGCAAACGTTCGTTGATCTCTTTTTCCATAGCAATATTATGCGCCAAAGATGCCTTAATTTCAGTAGCAAACAGCATATCCCAAAAGCAACGTATCCTCTTAGTAATTGTTTAACTTTTTCAGGCAACCCACATGGAAATTGGCTCATTTGATTTTTTAAAGCAGCAGGATTTACCTGCTGGGGCTCTTTACATGGTTGCCACACCAATTGGCAATTTAGGCGACATTACTTTACGCGCCTTACATGTTTTAAATGCCGTCGATGGGATCGCTTGTGAAGATACTAGGCATAGCTCAGCTTTACTGCAGCAATTTGGCATACATAAAAAATGTTTAGCGCTTCATGAGCACAATGAAATCAGTGGCGCCCAAACAGTTATTCAGCATCTCTCTAGTCATGAGCGTTGGGCCTACATTTCAGATGCGGGTACGCCAGGAGTATCTGATCCAGGTGCAAAGCTAGTAAATGAGGTGCGAAAAGCAGGACTTCGAGTTATTCCGATTCCTGGTCCCAGCGCAGTTTCCAGCGCCATCTCAGCGGCGGGATCTGTAATGCATAACTCAGATGGACGCTTTCAGTTTTTGGGGTTTTGGCCCAACAAAACTAAAGAGCGCGATGCATTTATTCAGGATATTTTTAATAGCAACAAAGCAAGCATCTTTTTTGAGTCCCCACACCACATCAAAGAGACGCTTGCGATGCTTGCGAATAATTTAGAGCCAGAGCGTCAACTCTTGGTTTGTCGTGAGTTAACCAAGAAATTTGAACAGCTTGTCACGCTACAGGCGCAAGAGATTACCAATTGGCTTGAGGTAACCGAAAGTCTTAAAGGGGAATTTGTTATTGTGGTTTCAGGGCGCGCAGGCAATGGTGACGAGACTCCTGAACATGCATCTCTTCTGCTGTGGGCTAATGCACTGAGCCCTTATCTTGGCAGTAAAGAAATTGCTGCCGTTCTCGCACAAACTTTGGGTCTCACAAAAAAAGAGGCCTACCAAATTGCGTTGGACGCAAAAAACGAATAGACAAAAATAAAAAAGCTGGCCTAGGCCAGCTTTTAAACGAATGCAGTCAAAATTATTTTGCAGCAGTTGCCGCCGGAGCCTTGGGCTCAGGTAATTTTCCACCGGCAGCATTGGCCATGTATACCACTGCACGACCCAACTCGTAGTCACTCACATCAGCAGGAGCAGCTCCACCACGAGCAGGCATAGCGCCTTTACCTTTAAGTACGGATGTCAGCAAACCATCATAGCCCTTGCCTAAACGTGGGGCCCAAGCACCTGCATCTCCAAATTTAGGAGCGCCTGCAGCACCAGTTGCATGACATGAAGAACAAACGGCTTTGTAAACCTGTTCGCCAGTTTGCAACTCTTTTGGGGTGCTGGCATCTTTGAAGTTCAGTTGAGCAACTGGCTTAATTAACTGCTCAGTAGTGGTTGTGGCATCACCACGCTTGCCATTGTTCACAAACACCATTAACAACAATATGATGATGAGGGGCACAAAAAAGCTTGCAAACACCATGATGATGAGTTGTTTTGGGGACTTAATCAGACTTCCGTGCTCGTTGCTCATAAGAATTTATCGTTTGACGGGTTTTAGGGTTGTTTTGCCGTGATTATAACTAGAGAGTGGGGATATAGGCACTTACAATAGGCGGGTAGCTGGTTTTTTATGGCGCCCGTAGCTCAGTGGATAGAGTATTGGCCTCCGAAGCCAAGGGTCGCAGGTTCGATTCCTGCCGGGCGCACCAAAAATCAAGGGATTTTTGACTTACATCATGCGGAAAATTGCGAAAACCGCTATCATTTGCACCTAACTTATTGATTCTTATCGTGTCTACACATCTAAATACCGCCCTTTCAGAGCCTTCATTGACTAACCCGTTGCCGCCAGAGGCACCATTACCGCATCGAAAAATCATTCGAAGCTGGCTAATTCCGATGGCGCAGGGTGAAACTGGGCGCGCAATTCTGCTTTTAGTCATTGACGCCATTTTGTGGCTTGGATGCATTGCAGGAACTATTTTTGTTGAAAGCATTCTTCTCAAGATCGTTTTCGGTGTAATTGCTGGCTTCGTTACCGGACGTATTTTTATCTTGGGTCATGATGCTTGCCATCAAAGCTACACACCCAATCGCGAACTCAATAAAGTTTTGGGGCGCATTGCATTCTTGCCTTCGCTAACACCCTACAGCCTGTGGGATGTTGGTCACAACGTTGTTCACCACGGACAGACAAATCTGAAGGGCTTCGACTTCGTTTGGGCGCCCTTATCAAAATCAGAATACGACGCACTTCCCCCGTGGCGTAAGGCTTTAGAGCGCCTTTACCGTAGCGGCTGGGGTCCTGTTTTCTACTACCTAATTGAAATTTGGTGGAGACGTGAGTACTTCCCAAATGCAAAAAACAAACCTGGTGATCGCCCAATTTTCTTAAAAGATAATTTGTTGGTTACTGCATTTGCAATCGTTTGGATTGCTTGTTTAATTGCAGGCGCCGTTGCTACCGGTCAATCGATTTTGGTTGGCTTGCTTACTGGTTTTGCACTTCCATTTTTATTCTGGAACGGCATGATCGGATTTGTGGTCTACGTTCATCACACCCATCCAAAGGTTTCTTGGTACGACAAGAAGTCTGAATGGTTGCGCGCCCAGCCTTTTGTATCAACGACTGTTCATCTAACTTTTAACTGGATTTGGGGCAAATTAATGCACCACATCATGGAGCACACAGCGCACCATGTGGACATGAGCGTCCCGCTTTATCGTCTGCCAGAAGCTCAGCAGACCCTAGAAACCATCCTTCCAGAGCGTATTTTTGTGCAAAAGTTCTCCTGGAGCTGGTATTTTGATACTGCCCGCAAGTGCAAGCTATACGACTTTGAAAACAAAGCTTGGCTAGACTTTGACGGCAATAAAACGGCAGATTCAGTCAGGGTTGTGCTCAGCCCAGCCCCAGCGGGACAAAACGGGTAAAATAGATCTTCTGTATAAGATTTGCCTTACCCGGATTGCCCATGACTACCTCGACTCCAGCAGCTACCCAAGAAACCTCTCAGAGCCTCAAATTTTGCTCTTCTTGCAGCCGTGAAAAACGACTTGAGGGTGGCACATGGATTCCAACAAGCAATCGCAAGCAGCGCTGGATCTGCGCTAGCTGTTTATACAACCGTACACATCGTACCGGTTCTGCAAAAACCTAAATTCAATTGAAGTAAAAGTTTTAAGCGCCATCCCCAACGTAGGGGTTGGTCTTTCGTTCCTGGCCAAATGTGGACATAGGTCCGTGACCAGGAACAAATTGCACATCATCGCCAAGAGGCCACAACTTCGATTTAATCGCATGAATTAAATCTGCATGGTTACCACGTGGAAAATCTGTTCTTCCAATTGATCCGGCAAATAAAACATCGCCAACAATTGCCAAGCGATCTTCTTTATCAAAAAATACAACGTGGCCAGGTGTGTGTCCGGGGCAATGAAACACTTCAAGATCCACATTGCCAACCTGTACATGATCACCGTTATTTAACCAGCGATCTGGCTCAAAAACTTTGGCGTGCCCAAAACCAAAACGCACTGTTTGCTCTGGCAATTGATCAATCCAAAAACGCTCATCTTCTTGGGGCCCCTCAATGGGCACGCCCAGCTGATCAGCCAAATCTTTAGCGGCCGCACAATGATCTAAATGTCCATGGGTAAGCAAAATCTTTTTAACCTTGCCGCCCATCTGTGCAACGCCTTCCAGAATCTTCTCTATATCTCCGCCCGGGTCGACCACTGCAGCGTCTCCAGTATCCTGACAAACCAAAATTGAGCAGTTTTGCTCATAGGGAGTAACGGGAACAATTCCTAATTTAATCGGCATATATATCCAGAATAAAAATTCATAATGAGATGATCAATCATTTTATGAGGGTGGGCATAAAATGAAACCAAAGGATGAAAAATGAATACGCAAGATACATTTAAATTTGCAGAAACCCATGAATGGGCCGATCTAGAAAGCGATGGACTGGTTTGGGTAGGCATCAGCGATCATGCGCAAGAGGCACTGGGAGATGTGATGTTCTTTCAGGCACCAAAACTTGGACAGCAAGTACGGCAGGGCGAGGCTATTGCCGTGATTGAGTCAGTAAAAGCAGCGAGCGATATTCACGCACCTGTGAGCGGTGAAATTGTTGCGCTTAATGAAGAAGTAGATGCATCACCTGAGATCGTTAATGAAAAACCTTACGGCGTTTGGTTATTCAAAATCAAGCCTAGCTCTAACGACAGTCTTGTTTCTGATTTAAATCAACTTTTAACTCTAGAAAACTATGCTGCGGGTCCTGGCACCTAATCATTAAATTGAAAGAGGGTCGCGCTCAATGAGCCAACGAATACGGCCCTCCTTGCTAATGCGGCCCTGGGATTGGTCGCGTAAATAACGATCGATTACTTCCAAAATTTCTTGCAAGTTTTTACGATCATCAGACTCTAAAAGTAGCTGAGCACGTTCAGAACCAGCCACCCGCATCACAGCTTTTGGCACCGGATCATAGGCTCTCAGGCCAATAGATATAAGGCCCTGCGCTTTCAGATATGCCTTTAAGGCACTTAAAAACTGGATTGCCTTATCCAGGCTTTTGGCTTCGGCATGAACTAATGCCTGATAAACAAATGGAGGCAAGCCAGCTTCTTTTCTCTCATTCGCCGTAAAGGCTAAAAAGCCATCGACGTCATGACGTAATAGAAACTGAAAAACAGCGGCCTCTGGAAACTGTGTTTCGATATAAATTGCTCCGCCTGCTTCACCATCCTTGTTCGAGCGTCCAGCTCGCCCCGCTACTTGAACAAGTTGTGCAAACAATCTCTCCGACGCCCTGAAGTCTTGAGAAAACAGCCTACTGTCTGCATCTAATACGGCAACTAGCCCAATGTTTTGATAATCGTGCCCCTTGGCAATCATTTGAGTGCCAACAACAATATCGACATTTCCTGTATGGATCTCCTGAAAGAGCTCTTCGGCACCCTTGCTCTTTCTGCTGGAGTCCGTATCAACCCGAAGCACTCGTGCGCTAGGCCACATCTCTTCAATAGCATCTTCAATCTTTTGAGTGCCTTGTCCCAAAGTCTTGAGATCAGCATTGCCGCAATCAGGACAATGACTGGGGATGCTCTTAGCCAGGCCGCAGTGATGACAACTTAAAACCGATTTTCTGGCCAAGGCACCAGCCTTATGAAGCACCATGTATGAACTACATTGCTCACACTTAGAAAGCCAGGAGCAAGCACTACAACTCAACACCGGTGCATAACCACGTCGATTAATGAGAATCAAGCTTTGCTGCTTGTCCCCTAAACCCCGGCTTACTGCATTTGCCAAAGTTTTTGTAATCAGACTCTTTGTCTTAAGTTGATCAGCATCTCCAGGGCTAAATTGCGTTTGTGGGTCACGCGTATTTACCAAATAAACTTTTGGCAAGCTTGCACCTTGCGCGCGATGATCCAGGCGAATGTGGTCATAACGGCCTGCTTTTGCAGCCATCCAAGTTTCAAGCGAAGGAGTTGCAGATGCCAACAGGATTGGAATCTTCAGGTCGTGGGCGCGCCAGATGGCAAGATCACGTGCAGAGTAGCGAATGCCATCTTGCTGTTTATAAGATGAATCATGCTCCTCATCAACAACGATCGCACGTAAGTTGGGCAGCGGTGTTAATGCCGCCAAGCGTGTGCCTAAAATAATTTGGGCTTTGCCAGTCATTGCATCGTGCCATGCAATTCCTCTGACCTTTTCACTAACGCCACTGTGCAGCACAACCATTTTTTTGTCTGGAAAATATGCGCGCACTCTGCGCTCTAGTTGAGGCGTTAAATTGATTTCAGGAACCAAGAGCAACACTTGCGCATTTATGTCGCCCAAAATTCCGCTCAGCCAATTCAGAAAGACTGCCGTTTTTCCGCTGCCCGTTTGTCCTTGCAAAAGAATTGTCTTGAATTCATGCGAAGGGCAGGTGCGCAATTTTTCCAACGCGAACTTTTGTCCTTCATTCAAATGACTTTCATCAATGAACCCTTCGCTCAACTCTTTGGCACTTTTTTTCTTTTTCTTTTCTTCATCGGCTGCCAATTTTTTGGGAATCTTTTCCCACTCACTTGGCTTTTTCCACATCAGCGGAATAGTCGGAATAATAGTTTCCCCAAGTGCGTGGACGTAATACTGACTCGCAAAATTCATTAGGCGCAAAACTGCAGGATCTAATGGGGGTAAAGGGGCAACCCTAGAAACTCTTTTTAATTTATCGACCTCATAATCAGAGTGAGCACTTACTTTAATAACAACCCCAACCGAAGAACTACGACCAAAAGGCACTTCGACTAAGGCGCCCACCTCCGGCAAGCCCCCCAGAACACTTTCGTCCCATAAGTAATCAAAGCCCTGCGCAAGGGGCTTATCAACAACGACCTGAACTACGATTGGAGAGGGCATGGCTTACGTCAAATTTCTATTTAGCTTGTGGATAAGTCTGTGGATATCATCCAAGGATTCTGATTTATAAGCTAATTTATCAGCTTTCGGTTTCTGCACCCCTTTAAAGCTTTTTTGATATTTTATATATAAATCAGTTACTTACAGCATTATCCGAAAGTGAAATTTTATCTTTACCCGCAATCTCACTGACTTTCGAATTTTGTCGCTATCTGTGCATAACTTTCGCTAAAAATTTTGGCAGGAAGTTAGCAATCACTCAGTATTAAGGCTTTGCCCTGATTGCCCTAGAGCGATTAATAACCGCATCAGCCAGTGCAGTAACACTTTCAGGGGGGGTAAATTGAGAAATGCCGTGGCCCAAGTTAAAAACATGGCCATCCAAAGGATGCAGGCCAGGTTTAAGGGCGGGGGCGCTCGCCAAATCTTCGAGAAGAAGGTTTGCTTGTTCTGCAATTTGTTTTGGCTCTGCGAACAGAATTAGAGGGTCCAAATTACCCTGTAATCCCAAAGGCTTGTTCAAAGATAGCAGTTGTTTTCTTGCGCGACTTAGTGATACGGTCCAATCAATGGCAATCACATCAGCACCAACTTGCGCCATATCATTTAGCCAAATTGCGCCGCCTTTAGTAAACATAATCACCGGAATTTTTCGGCCTTCATGTTCGCGCGGCAACATAGCAATCACTTTTTGCATAGACGCCAAAGACATCTTTTGATACCAACCATCTGGAAGCATTCCGCCCCAAGTATCAAAAATCATCAGCGCTTGCGCACCTGCTTTTACTTGCTCAATTAAATAAGTGGCAACAGATTGCGCATTGATATCGAGAATGTGCCGCATCAAATCAGGGCGACTAAACATCATGGTTTTGGCATGGCGAAAATCGTCTGCGCTGGAGCCATCAACCATGTAGCAAGCCAATGTCCACGGACTTCCCGAAAAACCAATCAATGGAACGCGCTGCTTGCCATCCTGAATCAATGCTTTACGAATTTCAGAGACAGCATCAAATACATATTTGAGCTGCTCCATATCAGCGACACGCAATTTCTTCACGGCCTCTTCAGTACGAAGAGGGTGGTCAAAACTTGGGCCTTCGCCGGCAGTAAATTTGAGGCCCAACCCCATTGCATCGGGGATGGTCAAAATATCAGAGAACAAAATTGCCGCGTCCAATGGATAGCGATCCAAAGGCTGAAGGGTTACTTCAGTAGCATAAGCGGGGGTTTTTGCGAGACCTAAAAAACTTCCCGCTTTAGCGCGCGTAGCATTGTATTCGGGGAGATATCGGCCGGCTTGGCGCATGAGCCAAAGCGGTGTTTGATCAACCGCTTCGCCCAGGCAGGCCTTTAAAAACCGATCATTTAACAGCAAGGAGATGACCGGCTATTACTTTTTACGACGGAAGCGAGCAATAGCTGCCAACTGCGCAGCCGCCATGGCGAACTCAGATTGGGCGAGAGCCAAATCAAAGTCGGTGCCACGATTTTGCATTGCTTCTTCTGCACGCTTCTTAGCTTCAATAGCTTTCGCTTCATCAAGATCATGACCGCGAATAGCAGTATCTGCCAAAACAGTAACGTGATCTGGCTGAACCTCTAAATAGCCACCTGCTACGAAAACAAACTCTTCGTCACCATCTGCTTTTTCAATACGAACTGAGCCTGGACGAATACGTGTAATCAAAGGAGTGTGGCCGCGCAAAATGCCGAGCTCACCACTTTCGCCAGGAAGCGCAACAAACTTGGCTTCCCCGCTAAAAATAGACTGCTCAGTACTTACTACATCGACGCGTATGGTTGACATAATTTCCCTAGATTAAAGCTTCTTGGCTTTCTCGATGGCTTCATCAATTGAGCCCACCATGTAGAACGCTTGCTCAGGCAAGTGATCCAATTCGCCGCTGCAGATCATTTTGAAACCACGGATAGTTTCTTTCAGCGGAACGTATTTGCCTGGTGAACCAGTAAACACTTCAGCAACGTGGAAAGGCTGTGACAAGAAACGCTGAATCTTACGAGCACGTGATACAGCCAATTTGTCTTCTGGAGACAATTCGTCCATACCCAAAATCGCAATAATGTCGCGCAATTCTTTATAACGTTGCAATGTCATCTGTACGTCACGAGCAACTTCATAGTGCTCTTGACCAACCACTTGCGGGTCGAGCTGACGGCTGGTTGAATCCAATGGGTCAACCGCTGGGTAAATACCCAATGCAGCGATGTCACGTGACAACACAACTGTGGAGTCCAAGTGTAAGAAGGTTGTAGCTGGTGATGGATCGGTTAAGTCATCCGCAGGAACGTAAACGGCCTGAATAGAAGTAACGGAACCAGTCTTGGTAGAGGTAATACGCTCTTGCAATTTACCCATCTCTTCAGCCAATGTAGGCTGGTAGCCCACAGCAGAAGGCATACGACCGAGCAACGCAGAAACTTCCGTACCAGCCAATGTGTAACGGTAGATGTTGTCAACGAAGAACAAGATGTCACGACCTTCGTCACGGAAAGCTTCAGCCATTGTCAAACCAGTCAACGCAACGCGCAAACGGTTGCCCGGAGGTTCGTTCATCTGACCAAACACCATCGCCACTTTGTCGATAACGTTAGATTCTTTCATCTCGTGGTAGAAGTCATTACCCTCACGAGTACGCTCACCAACACCAGCAAACACCGACAAACCTGAGTGCTGCTTAGCGATGTTGTTAATCAATTCCATCATGTTCACGGTCTTACCAACACCCGCACCACCGAACAAGCCAACCTTACCGCCTTTAGCGAAGGGACAAACTAAGTCGATAACCTTAATACCGGTTTCGAGCAAGTCAACAGAAGGGGAGAGTTCATCAAACTTCGGTGCTGGTTGGTGAATGGCGCGACGCTCTTCCGTAGCAATCGGACCTGCGTCGTCAATTGGGCGACCCAAAACGTCCATGATGCGACCCAAAGTTGCTGGGCCAACTGGTACAGAAATTGGCTTACCTGTAGATTGCACTTCCATGCCACGACGCAAGCCATCGCTCGCACCCATGGCAATCGCGCGAACTACACCGTCGCCGATTTGTTGCTGAACTTCAAAGGTCAAACCTTTTTCAGCAAATGATTTTTCACCGCTATCAACTAATGTCAATGCATCATAAATGTTTGGCATTTTGTCGCGTGGGAACTGAATGTCCACCACTGGACCGATACACTGCACGATATTTCCGTTACTCATCGCATTTCTCCGCTTTTAATTCCGTAAATTCTTTCGTATTCCTAAATGCTGACCGCTTAAACCGCAGCCGCTCCACCAACAATCTCTGACAACTCTTTGGTAATAGCAGCCTGTCGTGTCTTGTTGTAATCCAATTGCAATTCGCCAATTACGTTCTTCGCATTATCTGAAGCGGCCTTCATAGAGACCATCCGTGCAGACTGCTCAGAAGCCATGTTTTCAGCAACAGCCTGATAAATCATTGCTTCAACGTAACGCTTAAGCAGACCATTCAAAATGGACTCTGCGTCAGGCTCGTAGATGTAATCCCAAGAATTGCCTGTTTTTTCTTCTGGAGTCAAAGCTTCTGCTTCCAAAGGCAAGAGTTTTTCTAAAACAGGCTCTTGTTTCATTGCATTTACAAAGCGGGTGTAAGCCAAATAAACAGCATCTATCTCGCCTCGCTCAAACGCTTCTAATTGGGCGGTAATGGCGCCAATCAAAACATCCAAATGCGGCGTATCGCCAATTTGAATTGTTTGAGAAATGAGTTTTGCTTTTGAGCGATTCAAAAACTGCAAACCTTTTGAACCAATTGCGGTGTACGCAATCTCAACATTTTTTTCCTGCAAATCGCGCACTTGGTTAGCAATCAAACGCAAGACGTTGGTGTTTAAACCACCGCACAGGCCTTTGTCTGTAGTAACCAAAATCGTGCCAACATTCTTCACTTCACGAGTTGCCATGTAAGCAGGGCGGAACTCGGGGTTTGCTTTTGAAAGATTGGCAACAATCTCACGAATTTTTTCAGCATAGGGGCGCGCATTACGCATACGCTCCTGGGCGCGACGCATCTTGGATGCGGCGACCATCTCCATTGCCTTCGTGATCTTGCGCGTGTTTTGCACGCTCTTGATCTTAGATCGTATCTCTTTTGTGCTTGCCATGATTTATGCGAGCCCTCTTAGAAAGAGGCAGAACGCTTGTAATCCTCAATAGCGGCGCGCAAAGCAGCTTCGTCATCTTTGCTCAAGTCTTTGGTTTCTTCGATACGCGCAACTAAGTCAGCGTACTTAGATTTCAAATGATCTTGCAAACCTTTTTCGAAGGCCAATACATTCTTCACTTCGAGATCATCGAAGAAGCCATTATTCACGGCATAGAGAGAAGCGGCCATTTCCCAAACTTGGAGTGGCTTGTATTGCGCTTGCTTACACAATTCAGTAACGCGGCGACCACGCTCGAGCTGCTTGCGAGTTGCTTCGTCAAGATCAGACGCGAACTGAGCGAACGCTGCCAATTCACGATATTGCGCTAAGTCGGTACGAATACCACCAGACAACTTCTTAATCACTTTAGTTTGAGCGGCACCACCAACACGGGACACAGAAATACCGGCGTTAATCGCAGGACGAATACCTGCGTTGAACAAGTCAGTTTCCAAGAAGATCTGACCGTCAGTAATCGAAATCACGTTGGTTGGAACGAATGCAGAAACGTCACCAGCTTGAGTTTCAATAATTGGCAACGCGGTCAAAGAACCGGTTTTGCCTTTTACTGCACCGTTGGTGAACTTCTCAACATACTCAGCATTTACACGAGCAGCGCGCTCAAGCAAGCGTGAGTGGAGGTAGAAAACGTCGCCAGGATAAGCTTCGCGGCCTGGTGGGCGGCGGAGCAACAAAGAGATTTGACGATAAGCAACCGCTTGCTTAGTCAAGTCATCGTAAACAATCAAAGCATCTTCACCGCGGTCGCGGAAGTATTCACCCATGGTGCAACCTGCATATGCAGAGAGGTACTGCATCGCTGCAGACTCAGAAGCACTCGCTGCAACAACAACGGTGTACTCCATCGCGCCCAATTCTGTGAGCTTGCGAACAACGTTAGCAATGGTAGAAGCTTTTTGACCGATAGCTACGTAAACGCAATAAACGCCTTTACCTTTTTGGTTGATGATCGCATCAACCGCAACAGCTGTCTTACCTGTTTGGCGGTCACCAATGATCAACTCACGCTGACCACGGCCAATTGGAACCATCGCATCAATCGCTTTCAAACCAGTTTGTACTGGTTGACTAACGGACTGACGTGCGATAACGCCAGGAGCAACTTTTTCGATAAAGTCTGTCAATTTGGTGTTGATCGGACCTTTGCCATCAATCGGCTGACCGAGTGCATTTACAACGCGACCGAGCAATTCTGGACCAACTGGAACTTCCAAAATGCGGCCCGTACATTTAACTGGATCGCCTTCTTTAATGTGGGTGTATTCACCCAACACTACGGCACCAACAGAATCACGCTCAAGGTTTAATGCGAGGCCGATAGTGTTGTTAGGAAACTCCAACATTTCGCCCTGCATAACGCCTGACAAGCCATGTACGCGGCAAATACCGTCGGTCACTGAAATAACAGTGCCTTCGTTGCGAACTTGGGAGTCAACGCCCAATTCGCTAATTCGGCTTTTGATCAGTTCGCTGATCTCGGAAGGGTTGAGTTGCATTACTTACTCCTGGGTCTTATTTCGTATGTTCTTAATGGGATAACTTATGCGCCAAGACTTGCTTGCATTTGAGCCAGCTGTGCCTTGACAGAACTATCCATCACTTCATCGCCAACTTGAATGCGGACACCGCCAATCAATGCTGGATCAACTTGAATAGTTGGGCGCAATTCTTTACCCCCAAAGCGCTTCTTCAAACTTGACAACAAATCAGATAACGCAGAACCCTCTAAAGGGAATGCGCTAGTAATCATTACTTCTGCTGCACCTTCGCTCTTATTCTTCATTGCTTCAAACTGATGAGCAATCTCTGGAACGGCTGCCAAGCGGTGGTTTTGATTCACAAGATTTAAAAAGCTAGCTACTTTTGGGTCTAGCTTGGTTTTCACCATGCCAGCAAGGAGCTTGCTCAAATCATCAGCAGAAACTTTTGGGTTGTTTGATAAAGCAGCAACTTCTGGCAAAGCAGCAAGCTGTGCCAGTTCGTTTAATTGCTCCAAACATCCAGCAAGCTCAGCTGGCTTAGCGCTTTGAAAAAGCGCTTCCGCATAAGGACGTGCAATGGTGGCTAAATCAGCCATATCAGAGTTCTGCCTTTAGTTGATCAAGCAATTGGCCGTGCGCTTTTGCATCAACTTCACGACGCAAAATTTGCTCAGCACCTTTAACAGCAAGCAGGGCAACTTCAGCACGCAGCACTTCACGTGCGCGAGTAACTTGTTGAGCTGCATCTTGCTGCGCTTGAGAAATGATTCGAGCGGCTTCGGCTTGTGCGTTAGCGCGAATTTCTTCGGCTGACATTTGTGCACGTTTTTCAGCTTCGGCAACGCGTTGAACACCTTCTTGGCGTGCTTTAGTTAATTCTTGCTCAGCTTCATTGCTGGCCAATGCGAGAGCTTCTTTACCGCGCTCGGCAGCAGCTAAACCGTCAGCAATTTTGCTTGAACGCTCATCTAACGCCTTTACTAGCGGTGGCCACACAAAGCGTGCAACAACCCACCATAAGACGAAGAAAACGATCATTTGCGCGAATAGGGTCGCGTTCAGATTCACGATATTCCTTTCAGTATTGTTGAGAACAGTTGGATGACCCGCTGGTCATCCACGCCAAAACAATTACTTAATAACTGCGAGCAGTGGATTTGCGAAAGCAAACAACATTGCAACACCAACGCCGATCAAGAACGCAGCGTCGATCAAACCAGCCAAAAGGAACATCTTAGTTTGGAGTGGCTCCATCAATTCTGGTTGACGTGCACAAGCTTCGATGTATTTGCCGCCCATCAATGCGATACCCAAACAAGCACCGATCGCGCCGAGGCCGATGATGATGCCGATACAGATTGCTGTTGAACCTTGAATAGTTGCTAAAAATGCTTGCATGTTGCTGACTCCTGAAGTTAAAAGAGGTAAGTTAAAAATAAAATCTCAGTGGTGGCTATGTGCTTGCCCGATGTAGACCAAAGTCAGCATCATGAAAATAAAGGCCTGCAACAAAATAACCAAAATGTGGAAGATGGCCCAAGCTGATCCAGCAATAACGTGGCCCACCAATCCGAACAGGGATAAATCTAAATTAAATGTCCATACGCTTCCGAGCAAGGCGATCAACAAGAAAACCAATTCGCCGGCGTACATATTTCCGAAAAGTCGCATTCCCAATGAAACGCCTTTCGCCAAATATTCGATGATGTTCAAAGCAAGGTTGAATGGGGCCAAATACCACTTTGCGCCGAATGGGGCAGAAATGAGTTCATGCAAGAAGCCGCCAACACCCTTTACCTTGAAGCTGTAAAAGAACACCAATACCAATACTGAAAGCGACATGCCCATAGTGGCATTCAAATCCGTCGTAGGAACCAATCTGTGGTGTGGCACATGCACGCCAAAGCTTTCAATGAAATGATTTACACCCAAAACCCAGTCCACTGGAATTAGGTCGAGAGTATTTAAAAGAATGATCCAGAAAAACACGAAGAGTGCGAGTGGCGCAATGAAAGTGCGGTTGCCATGAACAATGCTCTTGGCTTGTGTGTCCACCATTTCAACAATCATTTCCACCAAGCATTGGAAGCGGCCAGGAACGCCAGGGGTTGCGCGACGCGCTGCAATCAACAAAATAAATACTGCTAAGAAGCCCATTAAAGAGGCCCAAAAAATAGTATCTAAATTAATTACGCTGAAATCAATAATGGATCCTTGAGGTCCACCAGAATTGGTGAGATTTTGTAAGTGCTCAGAAATATACGCTGTTGGCGTCATTTGCTCTGCTGCCCCGTGGGCTTGGTGTACTTCGCTAGACATCTCTTCACTAGTCCTTTGTTTCAAACTCAATTGTCACTGCTTAGCGCCACAACCACGCCAGCCATACACACTTCAAGGCAAGCAGGTAAGTCACCAATAAAGGGACCCAAAGCACGCCAGGGACATAAAACGCAATCCCTATAAACAACATCAGGGTCACGGCGATTTTGATAAATTCACCGGAAACTAATGCTGCCAAAAATCTTCCTGGATTCAATCTTTGCGATTTTTTTGCCAACTCTAGTCTGATTAAAAACAAAGTTGTAGGCAAGACGCTAATTAAACCACCTAAAAAGGCCGACTGAGTATAAAGGCTTACCCCTACCGGCTCCCCAAAAATTGACCAAAACACCATGCTGATAGCTGTAATCAGCACCTGGGCCAAAATAATTTTCCATGGCGATAAAGCTCGGTATCTAGCCGCATTCCTTTGCTGCATAGCAGCAATCTCGGCCTTACTGTATACCCGAATGGCCTCTTCGGGCTCATCCCAATCATCCACCTCGGAAAATTGATTTTTTTGAGGAATCAATTTAGCCCCAAAAGTTTAATGTGTGCAGTGCAATATGTCAAAGGATTTGGGGACATTTTTTCTACCTAATTTATGACTCAACGCCCAACTTTTTCAACAAAGAATCCAGCTCATCGAATTGGCTAAAACGAATTCTGAGCTCTCCGCCCTTACCTTTTAACTTAAATTCGGTGCTCAAACCAATTAAATCCGCTATTTCTTGTGTTAAACGCTGCATATCTGGATCGCTGCTTGGAGATGACGCCCCTGGCTTACTTTTTGTTTTTTTATCGCCAATTTGACCACCCGCAATCACCAAGGCAGCGGTCATGCGCTCTGCCTCACGAACCGACAAGCCTTGAGCAGAAATTCTTTGGGCTAAGGCAACCTGACTAGAGCCTGGGAGCGGCAAGAGCGCGCGGGCATGACCCATATCGATATCACCAGCCAATAGCATTGCTTGAACAGGCTTTGCCAACTGCGCGAGGCGCAATAAATTCGTAATCGCACTTCGAGACTTACCGACCGCCTTAGCTGCCTGCTCGTGAGTAAAACCAAACTCTTCAATCAGCCTCGCCAAGCCTTGAGACTCTTCAAGGGGATTTAAGTCCTCACGCTGCATATTTTCAACTAAGGCCATTGCAGCAGCAGCTTGGTCATCTGCACCAGACACCAAAACTGGAACCTCTTTTAAGCCAGCAATTGTGGCCGCACGAAAACGTCTTTCGCCCGCAATAATTTCATATTTGCCGGGCGCAACCAAGCGAACCAGCAACGGCTGCATCACACCTTGTTCGCGAATACTTTCTGCCAATTCTTGTAAAGCACTCGCTTCCATTTTTTGTCGTGGTTGATATTTACCTGCTTGCAACGCTGTGAGCGGCAAACGATTGATATCAGTAGACGGACTTGCTACTTGAGTCTTTTCTCCAAGCAAAGCTTCGAGGCCTCTACCCAATCCTTTTTTCTTAATAGCAACCATGATTTTTTTCTTTCTACAAATTACATGTGTTTGATGCGCTCAACCATCTCGGCGCCAAACTCTAAATAGGCTTTTGCACCGCGCGAAGACTTATCAAAAACAACTCCAGGAAGCCCATAAGATGGAGCCTCGGCCAGACGTACGTTGCGCGGAATAATGGACTTGAAAACTTTGTCGCCGAAGTGTTCAAGCAGTTGATCTGAGACTTGTTGTTGCAATGTCATGCGCGCATCAAACATGACGCGCAGCAAACCAATAATGACTAAATCTGGATTTAAATTTGCGTGCACTTGCTTAATGGTGTTCACCAAATCTGACAAACCCTCCAATGCAAAATATTCACACTGCATCGGAACAATCACACCATTTGCTGCGCACAACCCATTAAGGGTTAACAAAGACAAGGCGGGTGGACAGTCGATCAAAATAAAATCGTAGTCATCAGCCACATGCGCAAGCGCATCCTTCAAACGCACTTCACGCAAATCTAAATCTACCAACTCAATTTCAGCCCCCGCTAAATCGCGATTAGCAGGCAAGACATCGTAGCCAGAGCTCTCACAACGCTGTGCACATTCTTTGACGGTTGCCATGCCAATTAAGACTTGATAGACGCTGGTGTTTAAATCTGCCTTTTCAACTCCAGAACCCATGGTTGCATTGCCCTGGGGGTCTAAATCAACCAACAAAACACGCTGTTTCAATCCAGCCAAGCCTGCGGCCAAATTAACGGCGGTTGTGGTCTTGCCAACGCCACCTTTTTGATTTGCGATACAGAATATTTTTGCCATAGCTACTTTTGCGTTTACTTAAGAGGTGAGGGTGGATTTTCTCATGGGGGCTAGCACCAAAAGGCGTCTCTCCACCGCTAAATTAGGAATACGCAGGGGCTCATCAGCGACCAAGCGCCATTCCTCCATAGAAACATCTTTCATTTCATCGTCTGCACGCTTAGCCTTCATGGCAAATACCAAGCCATCGGGCTTTAGAAAAGGCAGTGACAACTCTAAAAAGCGTGCCAGGTTAGTAAATGCACGCGAAATGACAGCATCAAACTGCGCTGGTTGCTGCACTGCAGCATCTTCTACTCGCTCACAAAGCACTTCAATGTTTTTTAACTTTAACTTTCCGCGCACATGCTGCAAGAATGCCGTCTTTTTACGTATGGCTTCAATCAGTGAAAGCTGCCACTCCCGCTGAATAATCGCAACCGGAATTGCTGGCAAGCCACCACCTGAGCCGAGATCGGCAATCTTGGGTGAGGGGCCCAACAAAAACTGCCTAAGTACAGGTAAAACAGCAATAGAATCAATAAGGTGCAAGCGAACAGAGTCGTTTTCACCCTCGATTGCTGTGAGGTTATGCACCTGATTCCAGCGGCCCATCTCTTGTAAAAACAGCTCTAAATCAGCAATATTGGCTGAGCTTAATTCAAGGCCAAGATCCTCAATTCCTAAAGCAAGAAGCCCCTTACTCATGAGCCTCTTGGGGGCGCCCCAAACCTTTTTTCAAATGCACCAACAAAAGAGAGAGGGCTGCGGGAGTAACTCCTGAAATGCGTCCGGCTTGGCCTAATGTTTCAGGCTTATGCAAATTGAGCTTTTGTTGAACCTCTTTGGACAAGCCAACAACCTGGGAATAATCCAGCCAGCCTGGCAACGGGAACGTCTCATTGTGTTCTTGACGAGCAATTTCGGTCGCTTGACGCTCAATGTAGCCCTGATATTTCACAGAAATCTCTACTTGGTCGCTTATTTGCGCAGCCAGCCCAAGATCTTCATCTAAAGCCACTGGAGCCCACATTCCATCACCCAAGGCAGTAATTGCCTCATAAGTAACGCCTGGGCGCCTTAAAAGCTCCGCCAAACTACATTCATGGGAAAGATCTTGCCCCAATAATTGAGAAACAAAAGGAGCGGCCTCGCTCTTAGGGCCCACCCAAATATTTTGCAAGCGGGATGTTTCACGTGAAACAGCGTCCTGTTTTCTACAAAACACCCCCCAACGATAGTCATCGACCAGACCCAACTCGCGCCCAAGAGCGGTCAAGCGCATATCGGCATTGTCTTCCCGTAAGCTCAGGCGATATTCAGCACGGCTCGTAAACATGCGATAGGGCTCTTGAACCCCGCGAGTAATCAGGTCATCGACCAAAACGCCAATATAGGATTCACTGCGCTTAGGCAACCAAGGCTCTTTACCCTTGGCAGCCAAACCTGCGTTAATTCCGGCCAACATGCCTTGGGCGGCAGCCTCTTCATAACCGGTAGTGCCATTAATCTGGCCGGCAAAATACAAACCGCCAATAACTTTGGTCTCTAGGCTATGGCGCAATTGGCGTGGATCAAAGAAATCATACTCAATCGCATAACCCGGTCGCACGATAACCGCAGACTCCATGCCCCGAATACTACGAACCAAATCCCACTGAACATCAAAGGGGAGGCTGGTCGAAATTCCATTGGGGTAAAACTCATTGGTTGTTAAACCCTCTGGTTCCAAAAAAATCTGGTGACTGTTTCTGGAGGCAAATCGGTAAATCTTATCTTCAATAGATGGGCAGTACCGAGGGCCAACGCCCTCAATCACACCTGTATACATCGGTGAACGATCCAAACCACCACGAATAATGTCGTGGGTACGCTCGTTTGTATGTGAAATCCAGCAGGGAACCTGTTTAGGGTGCTGCTCTGGGCGCCCTAAATAAGAAAATACCGGAACAGGATCTAGATCTCCTGGCTGCTCCTGCATGACTGAAAAATCAATCGTTCTACCATCAATGCGGGGAGGGGTGCCCGTCTTTAATCTACCCTGAGGGAGCTTTAACTCTTTTAGCCTGGCCGACAAAGAAACTGCAGCAGGATCGCCAGCGCGACCACCCGCGTAATTATTTAGGCCAACATGGATCTTTCCGTCCAAGAAGGTGCCCGCAGTAAGGACCACTTTCTTGGCCATAAACTCTAGACCCATTTGGGTTACAACACCCTGAACTTGATCGCCTTTGACCAAAAGATCATCCACAGCCGCCTGAAACAGACTTAAGTTGGGCTGGTTTTCTAGGCGGCGACGGATTGCGGCTTTATATAGAATACGATCGCCCTGGGCGCGGGTCGCACGGACTGCAGGCCCTTTACTCGAGTTGAGAATGCGGAACTGAATGCCAGCCTCATCTGTAGCGGCAGCCATGGCACCACCCATCGCATCTATTTCTTTAACGAGATGGCCTTTACCAATCCCCCCAATAGAGGGATTACAACTCATGGCGCCCAAATTTTCGATACTGTGAGTTATTAATAGAGTGTCACAACCCATGCGAGCAGATGCAAGGGCGGCCTCGGTCCCAGCATGACCGCCGCCAACTACGATGACATCAAAACTTTTGGAATAACGCATGATTTGCCTCTAATAGGGCGATGATCATAGCATTTTGTTTGTTTCACGTGAAACAAAAAATAAGAAAATTTTAAGAAAATCAGTAGTTTATTTATAACTTATTGATTTAATTGATAAAATAAGCATTCCAGGCCGACTTCAATATCAACACACTAACAATAAGCAAAAAAGCCTTTCTCACAAAGGAACTGCCATGCTTAATTGCAAGTCGACTTCCAAACTGACTGCCTGCAACATTGGCGATCATCATTACGAAGCCAAGAGTCCAATTAATTTGCCCCAGACTTGCCAACATTAGGATTGCCGCCAGATTAGTCGCCACATTCACCAATTTCGTAGCAGCGGAGGCATGCAAGAAATCAAAACTAAAAAAGCGCACGAATCCAAATAGCAAAAAGCTGCCGGTACCGGGGCCAAAGAAGCCGTCATAAAAGCCAATTATTAATCCGAGAAATACGGCCTTTGCTTGCTGAAAACGTCCAAGGATTTTTGGTGCATGCGCCTCACCGAGCGAGGGCTGAAACCAGGTGTACAACAAGAGAAATAACAAAACAAATGGTAACGCCTTACGCAAAGGTTCTGCAGGGAAGTTGCTAACCGCATTAGCACCGGCAAGAGACCCAACAAAACCTGCAATGATTGCCGGCAAAACAATCGCCCAAGGCAAAGAGACGTGTCGTAAATATTTTCTTGCGGCATTTAAGGTTCCGCCAACCGCAGAAACCTTATTGGTAGAAAGCAGTGTTGCTGGCGGGGCCTCGGGGTAAGCGGCAAACAGCGCAGGCACTTGAATCAAGCCGCCACCGCCAGCTACAGCGTCCACTAAGCCGGCAAAGAAAGCCATTGCTAAAAGCAACGGCCAAATGAAAATTGAAAATTCGATGAGAGTCTCTTTGTTTTCTTTTTATTTAAATGAGTGTGGCGCTAAACGCGCCACACCAAAAACCAAATAATAAAAGATAAACAAAAACTAGTTTTTGTTTTTATAGTACGCAACAACTTCGCCAACAACGCCGCGACGGAATGCTAAAACGCAAATCACAAAAATGAATCCCGTTGCAATCGTGCTCCAAGATCCAATGTTTGCCAAATAGTTCTGCAAGCCAACAACAATACCTGCGCCAACCACCGGACCCAAAATGGTTCCCATACCGCCAAGCAAAGTCATCAACACCACCTCGCCAGACATATGCCAATGAACATCAGTCAAGGTGGCCAACTGGAACACCAAAGATTTCATGGATCCAGCCAAACCCGAAAGTGCAGCAGAGATAACAAAGGACATTAACTTGAATCGATCAACGTCGTAGCCCAAAGAAATTGCGCGGGGCTCGTTCTCGCGAATTGCCTTGAGAACCTGCCCAAAGGGGGAGTGCACCGCACGCATAATCAAGGCGAAACCAAAAAGGAAAATGGCCAGAACAAAGTAATACATTGCAACGTCATTCTTTAAATCAATCAGGCCAAATAACATGCCACGCGGCACACCCTGAATACCGTCTTCACCGCCAGTAAATGGAAGTTGAACAGCCAAGAAGTAAACCATTTGGGAGAGGGCCAGAGTTACCATCGCAAAATAAATACCTTGTCTGCGAATGGCCAATGAACCAATTAAGAATCCGAGAACGCCAGAACCAACAACGCCCAACACAATTCCCAACTCAGGGGAAAGACCCGCTTCTTTGCAAAGATAAGCGGTGATGTAGGCTGCGGTTCCAAAAAAAGCAGCGTGTCCAAAAGACAATAGGCCGGTAAACCCAAGGAGTAAATTAAATGCACAGGCAAAAAGGGCGAAACATAAGACCTTCATTGCAAACACTAAATAGATGAAATCCTGAAACGGCAACAACAGAGCAATTAAAACCAAAATGCCATATAGAAGTTTTGTTTTTGGATTCATGCTTATTTCTCCCGCCCAAATAGTCCAGCAGGACGAATCAATAAAACAATTGCCATGATCACAAAAATCACGACTCCAGATGCCTCTGGATAAAAGACTTTAGTGAGACCTTCAACAAGGCCCAAAGCCAGACCAGTAAGAATGGCGCCCATAATAGAGCCCATTCCACCAATCACCACCACCGCAAAAACTACGATGATCAAGTTCGAACCCATCAATGGATTAACTTGAAAAATTGGGGCGGCTAAAACACCAGCAAAACCAGCAAGACCAACGCCGTAGGCATAGGCCAAAGAAATCATGAGCGGAACATTAATGCCAAATGCCTGAAGTAATTTGGGGTTTTCGGTTCCAGCGCGAAGGTAGGCGCCCAATTTGGTTCGCTCAATAACATACCAAGTTGAGAAACAAACCACCAAAGAAACAATCACAACCCAAACACGATACTTTGGCAAGATAATGCCGATAGACTCTAGCGGGATGGCGCCCTGCAAAATCTCTGGGGCTGGATAGCTCTCGCCAGAAATTCCATACCAGTGACGGAACATGCCCTCAATAATGAGCGCCAAACCAAATGTCAGCAACAAGCCATATAAGTGATCCAGGTGATACAAGCGGCGCAACATAGTGCGTTCGAGGATCAAACCAAATCCCGCCAACACTAGCGGCACAACAATAAGCGCAAACCAATAATTAATAGATAGCTCTGGAAAGCCAAGCCATTGGCTAATCTGGGTAAGCCCAATCCAGGCAATAAATGCGCCCATGGTGTATTGAGCGCCATGTGCAAAATTAATAATGTTGAGAAGGCCAAAAATGATGGCCAATCCCAAACTTAATATGGCATAAAAAGAGCCATTAATAAGCCCCACCAAGAGCTGGGCAACCAGCCCTTGAGGGGTAATTCCAAGAAGTTCAAACATACTAGATAGAGATCAATTACTTGTTAGTAACCAACTTGCATCGTGACAATGAAAGTGGTTGTGTTGCTTCGGCAGCAGGAATCACAGCCTTAACGTTGTAATAGTCCCATGGGCTCTTAGAGTCCGCTGGCTTCTTCACTTCTAGCAAATACATGTCATGCTCAAACTTACCGTCAGCACGAATCTTGCCTTTGAAAAGACCGTCATCAATATTGGTAGACTTCAAAGCCTTCATAACAGCTTGGGTATCATCAGTGCCCGCTTTTTGCACAGCATTTAAATAGGCAAGAACGGATGAGTAAACGCCAGCCTGAACGCTAGAAGGCATACGCTTGTGTTGCAAGATGAAACGTTTTGCAAAAGCGCGAGTCTTGTCATCTTTATCCCAGTAGAAGCCCTCTGTGAGGTACATACCTTGGGCGGCATTCAAACCTAGTGAGTGAACATCAGTAATAAACATTAACAAAGGCACAACGGTTTGTTTCTTGTTAATACCAAACTCAGAGGCTTGTTTAACACTATTAATCGTGTCTTGACCGGCGTTTGCCAATGCAACAACATCAGCGCCACTGGCTTGAGCCTTCAAGAGGTAGGAAGAAAAGTCGCTATTTGGAAATGGGTGCTTGCTGGTTCCCAAAACCTTACCGCCATTGGCATTAACAACGTTAGTTGAGTCTTTCTCAAGCGCAGCGCCAAAGGCATAGTCAGCAGTAATAAAGTACCAGTTCTTTTTGCCCTGTTTTACAACAGCCTTCGCCGTACCATTTGATAGCGCATAGGTGTCATAGGTCCAATGAACGTTATTGGCAGTGCATTTCTCGTTGGTAATTGGCAAAGAGGCCGCACCAGAAACCAAGGTGATCTTGTTCTTTTGTTCGGCAACTTCCATTACAGCCAAAGCAACATTGGTTGAAACCAATTCAACAATAACGTCTACGCCGTCTTTGTCATACCATTCACGCGCTTTATTAGCAGCAATGTCGGCTTTATTTTGATGGTCAGCACTAACGAGCTCGATCTTTTTGCCAATCACCGTTCCATCTTTGGAAAAATCGGCAATTGCCATCTTTGCGGCAATTACAGCGCCGGGACCGGCTAAATCAGAATAAGTGGAAGAAAGATCGGTTAAGACACCAATCTTAATCACATCACCACTAACTTTTGGTGCGCTTTGTGCAAACACTGGGTTTGAAGCGAACATGGTCGCTGCAACCAGACCTGCGGTTATCTGCTTTAACTTCATTGCTGTCTCCTATAGAAATCCACTAAACACCAAGATACTCATTTAATAAAGCCGCTTTTTCAGCTAACTCACTTTGATTTACCACCTCAACCACATTTCCGTGCTCAACCACATAATGTCGATCAGCCAAAGGCGCTGCAAAACGGAAATTTTGTTCAACCAACACAATTGTGAAGCCTTTGTTGCGCAAGCTGGTAACAACCTCGCCGAGTTTTTGGACAATCACAGGGGCCAAGCCTTCAGTAATCTCGTCCAACAACAATAATTTGGCACCAGTTCTTAGGATTCGAGCCATTGCGAGCATTTGCTGCTCACCGCCAGATAAGCGTGTACCCGGGCTATTTCTTCTCTCGTAGAGATTGGGGAACATTTCATAAATCTCATCCAAGCCCATACCACCAGGAGCAATTTCCGGCAAAAGCAATAAATTCTCTTCGGTACTTAAGCTAGCAAAAATTCCACGCTCTTCTGGGCAAAACCCAACACCCAAGCGCGCAATCTTGTAAGTGGGCATTGAAATTGTTTGTGTGCCGTAAATCTCTACCGAACCAGTTCTCTTGCTGGTTAAACCCAAAATCGTTTTTAGAATAGTGCTTCGTCCAGCACCATTTCTTCCTAACAGAGTAACAACCTCACCATCACGCACTGCAAAATTCACGCCGTGCAATATATGAGATTCGCCATACCAAGATTCTAAATTTTTAACCTCTAGCGCCATGGTGCTCATAGGTTGTCTCCCCCATGGCTACCCATATAAGCCTCAACAACCAATGGGTTGTTTGAAACCTCGTGATAAGAGCCCTCAGCAAGAACCGAACCTCGCTGCAAAACAGTAATGCGATCAGCAATTGAAGAAACCACCTTCATATTGTGCTCAACCATCAAAATAGTACGGCCCTTGGCTACACGATCAATCAATTCGGTTACGCGCTCCACATCCTCGTGGCCCATGCCTTGTGTGGGCTCATCTAAAAGCATCAACTCGGGCTCCATTGCCAAAGTTGTCGCAATCTCGAGCGCCCTTTTACGGCCATAAGCCAGGTTTAAGGTTTCCTCATTGGCAAAACCCTCTAAGCCAACCTCATGTAGGAGCTCCAAAGCACGCTCATTAAGTATGTTTAATGAACTGCCAGATTTCCAGAAATGAAACTCTGTGCCCAATCCTCGCTGCAGTGCAACACGAACATTTTCAAGGACGGTCAAGTGCGGGAATACAGCTGAAATTTGAAAAGAGCGAATAACCCCACGACGGGCAATTTGGGCAGGGGCCTCATTGGTAATGTCAAACCCATTAAACAAGATTTGTCCACTACTTGGCTCCAAGAATTTGGTTAGCAAATTAAAGCAGGTGGTCTTACCCGCCCCATTAGGCCCAATCAAAGCGTGGATAGTTCCCCGCGTGACATTCAAGTTCACATCGGTAACAGCAGAAAACCCCTTAAAGGATTTTCCTAGTCCTATTGTTTTTAATATTGTTTCTTGCAATCTCATACCCTCTAGCTCCTAATTGGGAGCAAGAATATGAGGATACCCCAAGATAGCTTTGCTATATATAGCAATAACCCTAAACAATTAATACTTACGAAAGACGGCTTATTGGGAGATTTTTTGAAATTGTTGGATTGCCGATCGAGCCAATTCATCCAATACATCCACCGGCACTCGCTGGGCGCCTTGAACAATCATGAGTGCATATGGTTTAGCTAGCGCCGCCGCCTCTGGACAGAGGCGTAGCTCATCACCCGCCGAGGGAGACTGGCTGCGCCAGTAATTAATCGCAGCTTCCAATTCTTGGATTGTTACAAACAACATAGAAACTGCTTTTATTTTTCTTTAATTGCTAGCATGGTCCCGCGGCATTTTTTAGCGCCGCAACGACACTCGTAATCTTTTTTCATTTGCTTGGTAATTTTTCCCTCAATATCGAGAGAGTAGTCATAAAACAACTCTTCCCCAACCTTGAGGGCGCGTTTAGCATAAATAAACACCCTTGGTTCACCATCAAAACTATCTTCACGAGTTTCGCAAATAGGTTTACAAGAGTGGTTAATCCAGCGCGCAGCGTTTCCGCCGTATTTCGCATCAATCACACGGCCATCTTCTAGTGAAAAATAGAAGGTGTGATTTGGGTCTTTGGGGTCGTGTGGATGGCGCTTTTGGGCTAACTTCCAACTAATACGCTCCCCTTTGTACTCAATGATTGCTTGGCCCTTTTTAATTGGCTTTGCAACAAAAACTCCTTTGCCATGAATGGGGGAGGATTTAACAACAATAGAAGAGCGATCCACCTTTGGTGGCTTTAGTTTTTTAGCTGTCATTTTTAAACGTCTAGGTTGCGAGCAATAAGGGCATTCCGTTCAATGAACGCACGACGAGGCTCAACCTCATCCCCCATAAGTGTTGTAAAGACTTGGTCGGCAGCAATTGCATCTTCAATTTTGACTTGCAATAACGTTCTAGAGTTTGCATCCATGGTGGTTTCCCACAACTGGGATGGATTCATCTCACCAAGGCCTTTGTAACGCTGACGACTTAATACACGCTCCGCTTCAGACAACAACCATGCAAAGGCAGCCCTAAAGTCACTAACCGTTTGTTCTTTTTGATTTTTATCTGGATCACCGCGACGGATCTTGGAGCCCGCAACCACTTTGCCAGATAAAACTGCCGCAGCATTCGCAAGGCTTTGATAGTCATCGCCGTGAACAAAGTCAGAGTTAATGGTGGACAACTTTAGGTTTCCGTGGATGCGACGTGACAATAACAGGCGGAATCGTTCCGTACGATCCTCTTTTTGCACAATAATTTCTGGTGGCAAAGCTAGAGGATTTAAAGAGTCCGCTAGCGCCTGCCTTAAACGATTAGCAGATTCGTTGGCTGATTTTTCTGTATCTAAATTTAGCGGTGTTCCCGAGGCAATGGCACGCAAAGCGTCTTCATCTATAGTCCGCGATAGTCGGTCCACAATAGATTGAATCACTTGGTAATGTTTTGCCAACTCATTTAGCGCTTCACCCTCAATCACCTCACCCGCTGGTGTCTGCAAAGATGCAGTTTCTAAGGCAATTTTTAATAGCAATTGATTTAACTCATTGTCGTCTTTAATATACTGCTCGCTTTTGCCAAACTTCACTTTATAAAGGGGTGGTTGAGCAATATAAATGTGTCCGCGCTCAATCAATTCTGGCATTTGTCTATAGAAGAAAGTTAATAACAGCGTTCGAATGTGGCTGCCATCGACGTCCGCGTCGGTCATAATGATGATGCGGTGATAGCGCAACTTATCCGCCTTATATTCTTCAATTCCAATACCGGTGCCAAGAACAGTAATTAAAGTAACCACCTCTTGGCTGGCCAACATTTTGTCAAAGCGCGCCTTTTCAACGTTCAGAATTTTTCCTTTTAATGGAAGAATTGCTTGAAAACGGCGATCACGCCCCTGTTTTGCAGAACCCCCCGCAGAGTCACCCTCGACAATAAACAATTCGGATTTGGATGGGTCCTTTTCTTGGCAATCCGCCAACTTACCGGGTAGACCCAAACCATCTAATGCGCCCTTACGGCGAGTCATATCGCGCGCTTTGCGAGCTGCCTCACGAGCGCGGGCAGCATCGACAATTTTCCCGCACAAAATTTTGGCGTCTGCTGGGCGCTCCTGGAGATATGTACTCAAAGCTTCAGCAACAATTTCCTCAACCGGTCCCCGAACCTCGCTGGATACCAATTTGTCTTTGGTTTGGCTGGAAAATTTTGGTTCAGGTACTTTTACAGATAAAACACATGCTAAGCCTTCACGCATGTCGTCACCGGAAATTTCTACCTTTGCTTTTTTAGCAACCTCGTTTTCATCAATATATTTATTAATGACCCGGGTCATTGCCGCACGCAATCCGGTTAAGTGTGTACCACCATCGCGCTGGGGAATATTGTTGGTAAAACAAAGCACTTGCTCACTAAAACTGTCATTCCACTGCATTGATACTTCAGCGGTAATTTGCCCGCCCAAATCAGAGGAACGAACACCTTCAGCATAAAAAATGTTTGGGTGTAAAACGTTTTTGGTTTGATTGATGTATTCAACAAACCCTTTAACACCTCCAGAAAAGGCGAAATCCTCTTCTTGACCAGTACGTTGATCAATGAGTTTGATGTGAACACCATTATTAAGAAATGACAGCTCACGAATACGCTTAACTAAGATTTCATAATGAAACTCAACGTTTCCAAAAATTTCTTCGTCAGCTAAAAAATGAACTTCAGTTCCAGAAAGCTCGGTATCACCAGTAACCGTTATAGGAGAAACTAAGACACCGTCTTCATCGACAACATTACGGTTTTGAATAACCCCGCGCGCAAATTCCATGTAATGCGCCTTACCATTCCGACGAATAGTTAGCTTGAGCCATTTGGATAGTGCATTTACACAACTCACACCTACACCATGTAGTCCACCAGAAACCTTATAACTATTTTGGTCAAACTTACCACCTGCATGAAGCTCTGTCATTACGATTTCAGCAGCACTGCGTTTTGGCTCGTGCTTGTCATCATATTTAATGCCTGTGGGAACGCCTCGGCCGTTATCAACAATAGAAATGGAATTATCGGTTTGAATAACTACCGTAATCTCAGAACAATATCCCGCTAAAGCCTCATCAATGGAGTTATCTAAAACTTCAAACACAAGGTGATGCAAGCCAGTTCCATCAGAGGTGTCTCCAATGTACATGCCAGGACGTTTACGAACAGCTTCAAGACCCTCTAGGATTTGAATCGATGCGGCGCCATACTGCTCTACTACTTTTTTTTCTTCAGTCATTTTTTTCTAAGTTAAATACGCATTGGCATAACAACATACTTAAAGCTCTCTGAGCCAGGCAGAGTAATTACAGCGCTGCTATTTGCATCACCTAAACTAATTTGAATTTTTTCGTTTTTGAGGTTTGATAAAACATCCAACAAATAACTAACGTTAAACCCTATCTCCACAGCATCGCCGGCATACTCGGTTTCAATCTCCTCTTGCGCCTCTTCTTGCTCGGCGTTGGTTGACTGAATTGTGATGCGATTGGGCGACAAAGAGAAACGAACACCTTTAAATTTATCAGTCGTCAGGATTGCGGCGCGCTGCAAGGCAGATTGCAAAGTATCGCGACCAACCACTAATGCATTTTTTTGTCCCTTTGGAATCACCCTCTGAAAGTCAGGGAACTTTCCTTCAACCAATTTTGAAATTAACTCAATATCGCCAAATGAAAGTTTCACTTGATTTGCAGTCAAGCTAATTTCTAGCAGCTCATCAGAATCTTCCAATAAATGTTGGCACTCTAGAATTGTTTTACGGGGAATAATAATTTCTTGTTTTTGACCAGAGCCAGATGGGGCCTCAGCCAGCTCCACCTGAGAATAAGCAAGGCGGTGACCATCAGTTGCAACCGCAACAACTTCCTTACCCTCGATCACTAGCAACATACCATTAAGGTAGTAGCGAATATCTTGTTGGGCCATTGAAAAATGCACTTGACTAATTAATTGTCGGAAGCTTTTTTGAGACATCTTCCATGCAGCAGTTACTTCACCAACGCTTTGCATCACAGGGAATTCAGTTGCAGACAGGGTTTGTAAAGAAAAGCGGCTTTTACCGCTTTGAACAACCATCTTATTGTCTTTAAGATTTAAAGATACCGGGCCCTCTGGTAAAGCGCGCAAGATATCAAGTAATTTTCTTGCAGCAACAGTAGTGGTGACATCTTCAGCACCAACACCAAAATTAGCATTTGTTGTAATCTGGATTTCAATGTCGGTAGAGATAAACGAAACCTTTTCACCGACTTTTTTAAACAACAAGTTCGCCAAAATAGGTAGCGTATGCCTACGTTCAACAATTCCACTAACAACCTGAAGTGGTTTAAGTAGGCTATCGCGAGAAGTGTTAACGAGTTGCATTGCTTTTAAATCCTTGTATATATCTTAGTAGTAATAGTAATAAGGGTTTGAAGTTCCGTGGATAAGTCAAAAACTCCCTATAAAACAAAATCTTGAAGACCAAAAAACCTGTGGAAAACTCTTGTATAAACGCTGTATAAAAAGGGGATAACTTTTTACTAACACCCTATTTTTGCATGAAGCCGACGGTTTCCACAATTTATCCACATCTAATTCACAAACTTATCCTAGGGGTTGTCCACAAACTTATCCACAAACAAAAATTACGCCTTTAAAGTTTGCTCAATCACATGAATTTCATGGTTTAGTTGTCCATCGTGAGCGCGTTCATCAGCAATCTTTCGAACGGCATGCAAAACGGTAGTGTGGTCCCTACCCCCAAATAACTCTCCAATCTCTGGGAGACTCTTTTGAGTGAGTTCTTTAGCCATAAACATAGCTATTTGACGGGGCCTTGCAATATTGGCCGGACGTTTTTTGGAGTACATGTCCGCAACCTTGATGCTATAAAAATCGGCTACAGCTTTTTGGATATTTTCGACCGAGATTTGACGGTTTTGGATAGAGAGGAGATCTTTCAATGCGGTCCTTGCAACCTCAATCGTTACCTCGCGCCCATGAAAGCGCACAAAAGCCAAAATTTTCCTTAAAGCCCCCTCTAATTCACGAACATTTGATCGCAGGTGTTTTGCTACAAAGAAGGCAACATCCTCGCTCATTGGAATCCCCTCGTTAATAGCTTTCTTCATCAAAATAGCTACACGCATTTCAAGTTCGGGTGGCTCAATAGCAACCGTTAAACCTGAATCAAACCGAGAAATGAGGCGATCATCAATTCCCGCCATCTCTTTTGGGTAGGTGTCGCTGGTAATGATGACCTGAGCCTTATTGCTTAATAAAGCCTCAAAAGCATAGAAAAACTCTTCTTGCGTTCTGGATTTACCACTAAAAAACTGAATATCGTCTATTAACAATAGGTCCAGGGAGTGGTAGTAGCGCTTAAAACGATCAAAAGCCTTTTGTTGATAGGCGCGCACCACATCAGACACATACTGTTCTGCGTGGATATAACGGATTCTGGCGTTTGGCTTTTCTTTTAAAAGGTGATTGCCGATAGCATGAATTAAGTGGGTTTTGCCTAGCCCAACACCCCCATACAAAAACATGGGGTTATAGGATGTTCCCGGGTTGTGCGCTACCTGAATAGAGGCCGCTCTAGCCAATTGATTGGCCTTACCGGTTACAAAAGTCTCAAAGGTGAGGTTTGGGTTTAGTTTTGAGTGATCCTCAATCTCAAAAGCACTTTCTTCAACCGAAATATTGGGCTCATTGGCCTCGATCAAGACAACTTTTTCTATGGGCTCACCAACACTTATGGCTGCCACCACGTTGTTGGTGACACCCTCAGCTAAGGTAAAGCCGACGTTAATGGGGCGCCCAAAATACTGGGATGCCAGCTCTTGAAAGCGGTCAGCGAATGTCTTTTTAATCCAATCGAGCTTAAAGCGGTTGGGAGCTCCAATTGTTAGTGAGTCATCACTCTCAACAAAAGACAATAATGTAAGGGGTTGAATCCATGTTTTAAACTGTTGGGGCGACAGTTCACGGGATAAAATGCCAATAGCATCATCCCAAAATCCCAGTGGGCTAATTGAATTCAAGGCGGGGGGATTGTGTAAGTTGCTCATATTTTTGGAGGATCCATTGTAGCGATGCT